>CAZLLK010000008.1:0-58584 GCA_964560435.1 uncultured Oscillospiraceae bacterium | reverse complement strand
AATGGTTCAACTCGGAAAAGGGCTTCGGCTTTATTTCCAATGACAACGGCGGAGACGATGTGTTTGTGCATTTTTCTGCAATCAAATCCGATGGCTATAAGTCTTTGGATGAGGGACAGAAAGTCACTTTCGACACTCAGCCCGACCCTAAAGACAGCCGCAAGCTAAGCGCTGTTAACGTTTGTATTGCTAGATAAGATGGCAAACACTCAAATAGCATAAATTGTGGGACAGAGTAACGTCTGTCCCATTTTTTTGTTTATACTCTTATTATTAATGATGTCCTGTTGCATTGAGAGTATGTTGCGGCACCTGCTAAGACTAATAGACAGTGCGGGCCATTCGTTTGTTCCGAAGACGAAATTAATTAATAAACGAGATATTATTCTACTGTGATAAAATCAATAAAATTGCTACCCAATTGCGATGTACGCTTTGCTACCATACCTCCGGGAGTCATCATACCATTCAAATCCGCTGTATTCATTAAACCGTCAGAGTGTAGGTCTTTAACAATTTTATTTACTAAATCGGTTTTATCTGATAATTCAGGAATAGCATCAAGAAGGGGTTGCATAGCTGAACCCATTAAATAATTCGATTCATCAATGCCATAAGCCAAAGGGTTATTAAAATAATGAAGAATTTTAATATGTAAGACGCTGTATCTTTCAAGCATGTCTAAATATATCATTGCAATGTTTTCGTCTATATCGATTTTGGTTGAATTCAGGACTGCATTAGCCAAATATAAGCGCTTTTCTGTTTGAGCACTTCTCAAAGCCGAATCGGTCGCTTTCATAATGCAAGAAGCAAAAAGTTCGTGATTACCTAAATCCTCAAGGGTTAATTCAGATATAGATAGCCTCTCTTCCAGCATGTTTTTCCATTCATTTAAACGTTTTTGTGCTGCATTTGCCTTAACTGAGTCCCAAACGCAAGTTATTAGTGTACCGCCAATAGGAATTGCGCATAATGCTGTTTTTGCTACTATTTCGGCTGCTTCTTTACCGTATTCGACTATTTTGCTCATGCTTTATACCTCCAATATAACTTGCCAATCTATTCATATTCATCGGCATATTCTTTAAATTATTTTATAGACCTATTTATTGTAGGAATCACGTCCCTTACTGTCGGTACGCCATTTGTTCTAGGGTACACAACAATCAAGGCAAGGCGCATATCCTTTCCGTTCAGCCTCATTGATACTGAAAATGTAACCCGATTTAACGCCAACTAAGTGACCGCACCCGTAATGGTGATATTTATTACCCTCGGTCGTACAAATTACCGCATTATTATTCCAGAAATTAAGTTCGATTTGCATTTTATCTCTTGTGTTAGAAACTGCGTTATACGCTTCTTTGTATGAACTCAAATACTCTTCTTTAGATTCAATGGTGCTCTCATACGACAACTTGGAGTCTTCATATATCAAATACTGATACACATTCAAAACGCCCAAACCGATTACCAACACGGCCAAAACGCACCAAATAAAAATCAGCTTAGAAAATCGAAAATATTGCTTTTCACAGCCGCCACATTTTCTGGTCTTATTATCAATCAAATTTCCACATTTTTTGCAGTATACAATTTTGTTTTCATTTTTTATACACATATTTGCGCTCCACAAATTTCAAATCCGTTACTTAACTTCTCGGGCTATTACCATCCACATAACAATAAGCAAAACAATATTTCAAAACATGTTATGCCTCGCGTTATAGGCAAAAGATACGTCCTGTACTATTTTCGTTCTCTTATAGCCGACATGTATCCGGCTGTTATAATTCCAGCTGGCAAGGCGACAACTGCAATTCCTGCCAATGAAGAAACCATACTTATAAGCCTCCCTATATTAGTAACAGGATATATATCTCCATACCCAACCGTAGTTAGTGCCGTAGTAGCCCAATACATTGCGTCAAAAAAGCTATCAAATGTTTCCGGTTCCACCGAGAACATAATTAAAGCTGTTACAAATATGTATCCTAAAGCCATGTAGCAGACTGCTAATAAAGGTTCCTTTTCCTTTTTTAAAACTTCAACGATAACTTTTATTGACTTGGAATAACGAATAAATTTTATTACTCTGAAAGTTCGTAATAGTCGTAAGATTTTGAAAATCCTGAAACCTTGTCCGAGAATTGTTAGAGATGGTAATATAGCCAGTAAATCAATAATTGCCCAAGGAGAAAACGGATAAATAGCAAAGGCACGACCTTTAAGGTTTGGAAACTTATAGTCAGCCGTTACCCAACGAAATATGTAATCGATTATGAATATTCCCGCTGCGACTTTATCAAGCCAAAACAGAAACGTTGATTGGGATTTAAAACACATGGGTAAAAGGCTTGCAACAATGACAATCATCATTGAAGTATCGTAAATCACACTTGGTTTGTCATCTCCGCCAGCATCAACCATTTCAAAAAGTTGACTACGCATAGTCTTACACTTCCATATTCCTTAAATAAAGATACCACAACCACATGGGGATGCTTTTACGCACTTACGACGGCGGATTGCATTTTGAGCATGCTCCATAACCTTGGGCTTTTGCATCTGATAGTGATATGGCTATCTGACTTTTGCTTAGATACTGACATCCGGCACTGTGATATTTGCTTCCGGTATTCGTTACATAAACAGTGGTTTCTATCGTTTGGGGCTGCGTCTCGGCTATTGTAGGCGTCGGCTCGGGCGTTGATACACTTACTGAAGAATTTGCACTTCCACTTAAAGTAGGCGGATTGCACTTTGAACAAGGCTCGTATTCTTTGCTTATTGCGTCTTCAAGTGAAATCGCTATTTTACTATTGCTTAAGTACTGGCAACCGTCTTGATGATACTTAGTTCCTGTCTTAGTAACATAAACAGTTGTCGTATCTACAGGTGTACCGTCCGTGTCAGATGGCTTTAGACTAGGCAAGACCGTCGTGCTTGGGGTTGGGGAAGGAGTGTGTATGCTAGGCGCAGCAGTATCCTCAAGTGAACTACTTGGGGCAAAGGCTGTGGCGGTTTCGGCAGATGTATTTGCGCAACCCGCAAAAACAACCAAAAGGGCAAATAATAATGCAACCTTCATTTTTAAATCATTTGCATAGCGCTTCATATCTTCACCTCATGTTAGAACCCGTTATGGGCATATTATGATAAAACAATATTACTATGCAGCGATTATGTTTGTCGAAATACGTCGAATAAGCTTGTAAAAAGAAAAAACAGCCAGCCGATTAAGGTTGACGTCTTTGTCTTTGAATCGATTAATTATGATGCACATTCGCGTTCAAATCACGACAGAAAAAGGAGCAATTCTCGCTCAGACTAATAATCGTGTGTACAGAATATCCGCAACTAAGCCATGAGGAACGAGCGGCATATAGCAAGGGTTTAATAAAAAATCCCCCAAACGGTTTTCCGAGAGGGAGATATTCTATATTAAAATGTGAGGCTGTCAGGAGAGCTCTCGTTGCCTTTTTGCCATTGTGATAGCCATTTGTGTTTGTTGTTTGCAACGGCTTCTACAATTTCGCGCCCAGAATGAAAGCTGTCAAAGGTTCCTTTAGATATCTCCCGCTCGACCATACCCAAGAGGTTCCCGTAGTAATCGTCTGCAGTAATTTTGCTTGTCGTTTGAGTAAAGTGTTGCTGGCTCTCATCGTCGGCAAGGCGGGAATATTCGCTCTTAACTTGAGCAATTAATTTATCTCGGTTCATTATGATTCTCCTTTTAGCATTTAAATAATAGTTTATATTTTTGTTCATTAAACGCATTCCTTTTGAGATAGTCTTTCCTTGGCGAATGTGAAATATTAATAAGAAAGACGGCCAGCCTTTTAAGGTTGACCGCCTAAATAATGTTCTATGCCGTTGCTTCATTTGGTACAACATTAACTTCCATTACGGTTTCCATTTCCTTTTTGATAGCCCAAACATAGTCAAATAGGATAAATAGCAGGGATTGAATTTCTGAATAGTCATGCTGATAGCAAAAGGCTAGGTATTCATCTTTCTGCAAAGCCTCTTCCGTGTGTTCAAAGTGACCGCTGATTATTTGCATAAGCGTTATAGCTTTGCCGGTTGCGTCCTCAATGTTGTCGAGGTGATTATTATAAAGCTCGTCTATTGATATGTTCTTTGATGTCATTGTTAATCTTCATCCTTTCATATTGACGTTCGGTGAAGCATTTTCTTGTTTCGCTCCCCTTAACTGTCTTTATTGTATCATACTGTACCCACTATGTAAATTGCAAGTATTTCTGAACTGTACCCAGTATGTTTGTGCAATGTTCCTACTGTACCCACCATGATGTTTGATGTATAATATCTACGGAGGTGAATCAAATGGGTAAAACATCAAGCACGGTAAAAGACAAATGGAACGCAAAGACTTACGATGAAATAAAAGTCCGTGTCTCAAAAGGTCAGAAAGAAGCCATACAAGCCCACGCAGAAGCAAAAGGCGAAAGCCTTAACGGTTTTATCAATCGGGCGATAGGGGAGACAATGGATAGGGATAAAACATCATCATTTTAACAAGGGGGTGAAATCGTGCCAAGAGAACGAGAAGCCTACAGAGATAACCTAGAATGCCTAAATGAGTTTTTCCCAAACGAAAACTTGCTGAATGTCACGGAATTAATGCGATACACAGGCAAAAGCAGGGGAGTTGTACTGACTTATTTCCAGTTTAGAAACGGCTACATATCAAAAGTTGAAGTAGCTAGGCAGTTATCAAACTAACGAAGCCACTTTAGGTACTACATAAGAAAGGAACGTGAAATCATGTCAACAACCCAAATGACCGAAGCACAGGCAGACCGAGCTACCGAGTTACTAGCAAGACTTTTAGCAAGAGAGTTAGGGCTAACAATTACTAAACTTACGGTAACAAGAGTTGATGAAGCGAAAACAACTACATAAGCAAAGTCGAAGTAGCGAGAGTGCTATGCTAGGCAGTGCATCAAAAACTAAGGCGGGAGCAATTAAGCCCCCGCTTTTCTTATTCAGCTTCATATCCAGCTTGCTTAAGATATTTTTGCCAGATTTCCTCATCGTGAGCGGCCGCACCGTAATACACAAGCAAATACTCAATTTCCTGTTTTTTGCCCCGAACAAACTTCTTTTTTGGAATTGTGTTATAGAGCCAATCAATATTATAGGGATTGTTTAGATTTTCGTGGTCATAAGCATAAGGCATCTGGGCTATATCTGTTTTGAAGCTATGACCCGCAGGCCATCTAGCTTTGTTTTTACTAAACCAGCGTAAATAACGGCACGCAAATTCTCTAAGGTCAACATTATATTCTTTTAAAGTATCATCAATCCAAGAGCCAATTTCACTATTAACACTTTGTCCCGTTTTATCATAAAAGCGAGCAAGCCCATCATCTGTAGATATTCTGTGGTATTCCTTTAAAAATCTATATATCATTTCACTTTGCGATGATAAATATGGGTATTTTTTGCTAGTCGACGCATAAACATCATAGGAAAGACGACGAAACTCCGACTCCTCCGTAAACACCCAGAACCACGGTTCTTTTATGGCATTTGCAATTATCCGCTCAGCACGATGACCATTGTTCACATAGCTCTGAACTAACCATTCGCTTATCTCATACGAAAATTTACTATAATTAGTTCTAAGTATTTCAAGCTTCTTTTTCTCGCGTATAGTTAATTCTTCTTCAGGCGATATGTCAATATATGATGTGAAATACTCAAGAACATAGTCGGTGCAAATACGAATGTTTTCAAGACGCTTTGAACGATTACGCTCGTCGATTTCATCTTGATTTATTCGCATTGCAACGTAATCTGATAAACTCAACATTTTTACCACCCCCAATGAATTAATATAACACAATAATTCAATATTTCAAATCTATTGGCGTGGCGGTTACATCAAATAATACAGAGAGGGAAGCCGTTACAGCCGCCCTCTCTTTTTGTGTCATGCGATACTCCGACAAGTAGGGACAATTTGCCGGTAACTGAAAAATCAGTAACCCTCGTATTGAGGGGCACTCATCATTTTGGTGACTACTGAAAATTTAAAAGCGGTACGCGGCCACCACTAGGGTATCATTTTAAATGACACCGCTGCTACCAGTAAACAAAAAACTAGCTTTCCGAACTTTGAGGACTAGCGGTCTGACTGCTTGTTGAGTATTCGGCTTTTCGGTATTGATAAAATCTGATAATTTAGCCAAAATAAGCCCCCTTAATCTCTTCCTGCGTACTGTACATACATTTGGTATTGAGCACCCGTTATTTGCTTTGCGACAAGAGCGGCCTTTGCGTTAGCCTTAATTTGTGCACTTGTGAAGCCCTGTTTTTTTAGTCCGTCAATATCGGTAATAATGCCATAAGGTGATGTTTCATCAATCGTGGTAGTGTATCCACTGTTGAACTCAACGCCTGATGTATCACTTGGAGTGGTATCAATTTGATTACCTCCGCCCGAACTGCTTCGACCGCCCCCGCCACGACTACCGCCAGAACCTTTAGCCGCCAGCTTTGCCGCTTCTTGTGCCGCCTTAGCTTCTGCCGCCTGTTGAGCAAGTATTTTTTTGTTTCTAGCCTGTTGCAAAATGGGTATTTTCCAATCATCGGACGAGTCGTTATTGCCCATAACCTTATTAGTTTCTACTTGATAGTCGTTGTAATATGCACCGACAGTGTCGTTGAACTCTTTCTTTTCATTTGCCAACGCATTAGCGGTATTTGCTCGATAATCCCCGAGTATCTTCGCCTTTTGAGCCTGTAAAGCCATCTCCTGTGAAGCGTCAACGCCTGAAAGCGCCGTTGCTCTATCCGTGTCAAGCCGTGCAAGCCTGTCCCCAACATAAGATGAACGAGCCATACCACGCGATAGAGCGTCATTGTTGGCGTTCTGCCGTGCGTTGTCGTAGGACTTGTTTAGGTTAGGCCTCTGTATGTCATAGCCCGTACCGAGCTGATTTTGAGCCATTAGACCAGCGGCGTTGTTGAGTTCGCCATCAGTTGCGTATTTGCCGTATGCCATTAAGTCTGATGCTAGTTTTTCTGTGCGTGAACGTTCGGCGTCGTCAATTTGTGACTGCAATGCGGCTTTTTCGGTCATGCCAGTTGTTGCATCACGTTGTTTTTTTAAGGCTTCTTGTAGAGCCTTGTAATCCGTGGTTGCGTTGTTAGCCATATGTCAACCTCCTATTCAAACATTTCTGCGTATTGTCTCACATCAATCCTTGAGTCAAGAGAGGTGAGAACGTATGCACCATTGGGGTTTATTACTCTAACTATCGGCGCAAGTGGTATGTATAATTTTTTAGTGTCAGCAGTGGCCATTGTTGTATCCTCCGTAATTTTATGTCGCGTTTATTTAGCGACGTTTTTGACTTTTACTGCGGCGTTGGCAAAGCAACCACCGCGCATTTAGTATTTTGCTTTGAATTAACAGTATTTACCAATGGTTGAAAACATTTCAGGAATGCAAGTATATAAATTCAGATACCCTTACCTCCCCTAGTCCGCGCTCTCGAGTACGCACCCCCCCCTCCCCCTAACGATATGGTATGGGGTGGGCTGCTGTGCCACCGTGCGTTGCGTAGCGGCAAGACATATGCCTGTAGTGGTGGAGCTTGGCACATCATCAGCACACACTTGTCAAACTAGAGTACACTCTAGCTTTGCATCATGAACACCGCCTGAATGTGTAAATATAGAATGGCTTTACGAATTGTTTTACACTTTGTAAAGAAAGTTATTGACTTATAATTTACATTGTGTTATGTTGCCGTTAAGGAGAGTGATTATGATGAACATTGCGTATGTCAGAGTTTCCACCGTTGAGCAGAACGAAGCGCGGCAGCTCGAAGCATTGGAAAAGCACAATATAGATAAGTGGTTCACCGAGAAAGTCAGCGCGAAGAACGCCAACAGACCGCAGTTGCAAGCCATGCTAGAGTTTGCGAGGAATGGCGACACAATCTTTATCCACGACTTCTCGCGACTCGCACGAAGCACCGCAGACCTCTTAAAGATAGTCGAGCAGTTAGCCTCTAAGGGTGTGCATCTCGTCAGCAACAAGGAGAACATCGACACCAGCACGCCGACCGGAAAGCTCATGTTAACTATGATAGGCGCAATCAATGAGTTTGAGCGGACTAATCTGCTTGAACGCCAGCGCGAGGGGATTGCCATTGCAAAGCGTGAGGGTAAATATGCAGGGCGCAAAGCCGTTAACGTTGCGGATTTTGAAGCGCACTACCAGCGGTACATCAGCCGCGAAATATCAAAGACTCAGCTCGCAAAGGAGCTTGATATCAGCAGACCAACGCTTGATAAGTTGATTGCAGATTATAAGGCGGGCAATCCGGTTTAATCAATCAACCAAATCGTCAACAAAGGTGATTGGAGCAATGTCCATGCTGATTTCTTGACGGTCGCGCCAGTTCTTGCTTTGTCTGTTTTTGAGCCAAAACATTGCAGCTGTAGTGTCTGGCGGTACGTGTTCGACGGTTGGAACTACAACGGCCTCGCCCTGATACTGCATGACTTTATCAACTTTTTGGTCGTAACCCGTTGCGCGTTTATGCAGAGAATGTGCCACTCTTGCGTCGGCATCTTCCTTGCCGGCCTTTATGGACTCCGAAAAATTTGGATATCTCAGCTTCCATTCATTAAGTGTTGACTCTGCAATTTCCAAATAATCGGATAGCTCTTTATCTGTTGCCCCTAAGAGGCAATAGTTATATACCAGCTTATTATATTCTGGCTTGTAATCTGTTGGTCGTCCTATGTTCATTGGTGTTTCCTTTCTTGTTTCGTGTGAGATTATTTATATAAAATAGCAGCGTATAACTACTATGGAACATGATTGCCCTTGCATTTAGCAGGGGTTATTTTGTGCCCTAACGCCTTGCTTTAAAAACTATGAGTTATTGCGTGTTTTTTTACGTTTACCTTTAGGGGGTCAAGTTATATGCTTGTTTGTCCTCGCGCCCTAAACGGTAAGGAAAAAGCGGGCAATTTGAGCAAGGACATAGCCTTACTTCGCCTTTCTGACCACACATACAGTCAAGGCATTTGGCGCGGATAGCTTTGGTTCGTGTTAATCGTTGCATTATGTACCTCCGTTAGTCGTTGTTTTTAATAGCGGTTAATTCTATTCTGCCTATGAAGTCATACAATGTTGCTGTTACCTCTCAATCGTGCGTTCTGCAATACTTGTATAACAAGGATAACTATTGTTCTCGTCGGACTCAAAGCAGAGCACAGCCGTTGTTCCGTCTTTACGTCTGATATTTAACATTAGCCCCGCAATAATCTCCTTTGCGTTTTTGCCTTTGTCAGCATTACGCACAGAGCACATTGCGGATTCGATGTAAGTCCCCTCCAATTCGTCGCATATTTCTTCTATGCTTGCCAAGCCTCCCCACTCAAGGCCGTTGTACTCTTCTTTTGTCATCATGGGTGATTCTCCTGTCTGATTATGCAGATATTTAGTGCTAACAGTTTTTGTCATAAAGTTTTAACCTCTCTTTGTTGATTTTATGTCTAGCTTTGAAACGCTAGCGTACGGAAATTTCTTTAAATGCGTATTTAACGTATATCATGCAAATGGTTTTGGCGTGACGCGGGGACATTCCTTCCGATATAAGGCCTTTGTATGCACCGGATAGATTGCCGCTAACATCGTTAAGTGCATTTATTGTTGCTTTAAGGTGTTCAAATTTTGTGCTTTGTTCCATTAAGTTCCTCCTAAAAATGATGTTTTTGTACGATTAATCTGGAAGTTCAGCGTAAGTGACATAGAAGTTTTGATATTCATACTCAGAGCCGTCCGAGCACATCTGGACAACTCCCTTAACGCCAAAACTTTGCTTTATGTAGAGAAGTAGGCCGCTTAAAACCTCTTTTCCCTCAGCGTCCACATAATCCGCGCCATATTCCTCCACGTCCTCGACAACAGAGCCGACTAATACGTCCTTAATTTCCTGTACTGCATTCAGCTCCCGCCAATCAAGATTGTTATATACTTCATCAGTTACCATGTGATTCTCCTATCTGTTTTCCAAACTTTGCAATTAACTGCCTTAACATCTCGTCGTAACAACTGAGTGGAACAAATTTCATTAGCTCTATCTTTGCCCGTGAATATACCCGTTGATTGAGTTCGTAATTAGCCGGACATTCTAGGGCGTCTATGTACTCGGTCATAAGCTCACGCCAATTGTGAGACGGCTCCGGCTGTATATTCCGTACATCGGATAGTTGTATTACTCGTTGCAATTGTGTTCCTCCCCGTCAGTTATTAAGTTTTGCAATATCGCAGTATATCTCGGCTAATGCTTCTGCGTCTTTTGTGTGTTCTGCGGCAATTGCGCCGCCAAGTTTAATTATTGCGCGTTCTCTTTTTATAAAGAAATGCAATACTTCGAGTTTCTTTTCTGTTGTAACCATGATTATCCTTTCTATTGCTTCGTGTCCTGTAACCGTTGCAAATACAGGGTTTTTTGACCGACTGTGTAATTTGTGTAATTTCTATGTGACCTCCCTTGTATTTTGATATAAAGATACCTCACATAAAAACTACACATTTTACACAGTTCTTAATTAATAGCCGCTCGCGTTTGGTTCCCTAAAGGGGTTTTCGTCGTTTTCAGCGAGCACATAACCAATAACGCAGTTGTTTTCTGTTCGTCCGTTTACCGTTTTGTTTTTAGCAAATAAGCCTTTACTTTTGAGTTCATCGTAAAAGTTTCCTTTGTTCTCAACGCCAAAGCCGTTGGCGGTGCACCATTCCGTGTAGCGCCTGTAAATATCCGTTGCCTTTGAATTCTTACCTGTATAAGCTAAACACTCGGAGATAAAATTACCCATCTTGTCGCTGCTTGACCTGTATTCATCGGTGGCAACGGTGACAGCTTCGGGTGGGATTGCGCCGCTCTCCCTGAATTTTCTTAATCCCTCTAGGCACCAGTTGAATATCCCGCTTAAATTCTCCGGCGTTTGCAGTTTTCCTTTAAGTCCTCTATCCTGTTCGTGCGGCTCAAAGTGCCTGTCAAAGCTAATGACGTTTATTCTTCCGCTTGAAAATAGGCTGTCGTCCTGTATAAGCGGCAAAAAATTTGTATTCACGAATAGCTTGAAATGAGGTATAAACTCAAACTCCCGTTCCATGAGGTGCCGCGCCGTTATTGTATCGCGCCCCAACAGTGTTTTGAGTAGTGCGGCATCAAAAAGCATCATTTTCGGTGGCTCGGAGGCGTTCAAAAAGCGGCATCCGTCCAGCCTTGCAATATCTCCGCTTGCTTGCCTTGTGTCCTTGCTCTGCTTCTGCGCTAATGTCTGTGGTGGCATTGCGAGGGCATAACCGTCTGAACCGCCCATCATATATGAAATGGTTTCTACGAGTGAGCTTTTACCGTTGCGCGAGCTTGCTCCGTACAATATCCAACACGTTTCAAGGCTGGTGTCAGCCGTGAGGGAATACCCGAAAATTCGTTGCAAATAGTCTATTTTCTCGGCGTTTCCTTGCATAATATCGCTAACAAATTGCTCGAAAATTGCGGAATGCGCGTCAGGGTTGTATTCTACATTGCTTGTTTTTGACAGCAAATCTTGAGGACTATGTGCGCAAAATTCGCTAGTCTTTAGGTTGTATGTGCCATTCTGGCAGTTGAATAGGTCGGTATTTTCATCTAAGTCGGTTCGTTCAAAACAATACTCGTCTCGTGCATCCTGAAGCATTGTTTCCCTGTAACGCCGCTGTCCTAGCTTTGCTACCTGTTTGCAAAATCCAGCTCTAACGGTTTCGTCTTTGATTTCCGTACAGTAAACCAAGAGCGCATCCGAAAGCTCCTTTGCCTTGTGGGCGGCTCTCATGGCCTCCAAATCGGGTTTCCATACTGCGCCGTTGTAGTAATACCATTGTTTGCTTGTTTTGTTGTAACGACAATAATCTTTGAATATTTCGGCGAACATTCGCCCGAATCCTTTGTCGTCCCAGCTATACGCTTTTTCTGGCTTGAGTTCGCGCAAAATGTCTTGCAACGCTTTATCGGTTGTCTGCCCCTCTCCGATAAGGCAAAGCCCGGTTATATCATCTTCGAGCTCTTCATCAGTGGAAGTGACAGGCTCGGTTATAATCTTTGCAATGACTACGGCAGCGTCTAGCATTTCCTTTGCTTTGACTGCCCCGAATTGAGCGGCAATGTCCGAAATATCCCCTTTGTGTTTGACCTCTGAATATATATCGGCGGCGGGTATCAGCTTCACCGACTTTGCAACGGTTAAAAGAGCGTTCGCGGTCTGCTCTGCGTGAGCTTGTCCGGCCTTGTCATTGTCCCCAAGGATAATAACGGGGCGCCCGTTCAAATATTGGTTATATTCTGACCGCCACTTGCTGCCAGCTCCGTTTGGGGGCGTAGTACCCGTGTACCCCATGTCAAAGAGCGTATTTGCGTCCTTTTCCCCCTCTGCTATGTAGACCGCGTTATCATTCATTAGAATAACGGGGAGATTGTAAAGGGGAGCCTTAACGTTGTTTAGCCCCTTAATATATGTACCATTTTCATATCTGAGCCAAGTGCCTACCTTTGCGCCGTCGCCTTTGTCGTAAATTTGTTTCTTTGCAATAATGCTGCCTTGCTCGTCATAATAAATATGTTCTCTGATAAATACCCACTTGGGCGTTGCAGGGCATAGAAAAAGGTCTTTCACAGAAAGACCCATCGACGACACTATTTCATTTGTTGAACATCCGGCTTGGCAGTGAAGTAGGATTTTTCCGTCCTTTTCGGACACGGATAGGCTTGGCTTTGCGTCTTTGTGTGCTGGGCAGCAAGCCATATATTGATTGCCGTTTCCGTGCAGTTCGCCCTGTAACAATTTTAGAAATGATTGTAAATCCGTTATCCCTCACCGCCTCTATGTAATAATCTCATGGTTATACTCCTGCCTGTTCGTCGAGCCAACGCCGCAAGGCATCTACCGGAACAACTAAGCGGCGCTCCGAAATCTTGATAACGGGAAACCCTTCCCGATGGCACATCTGGTAAGCTACCGGACGCGAGACGGAAAGGGCTTTTGAAAGCTCGTCGACACTGTATACTAATTTTTCGATAATTTATCCCTCCTTAAATATTATTAGCTTCTTCTAAGGCTTCTTGCATCAAAACAATAGCTTCAACGGCACTAGTATGAGTGCTATTAAAGTTTTTTACGCCGATATGTAAATAGTAGTTTGTGTCTTGATTAACCGTACGAGCCTCTTTGCGGCGGTTTTTTCTTGCCAACTGACTTGATTTAGATATACTTATCCCCTCCAGTTCGTTAAATATCAGCCCCGCCCTTATGGGCATCTGACAATTGATTTAGTTGTTTTCCTTTGAAAGCTCGTCGATTATTTGCAAAATGCTTGCTTTTTCTGCGTCTGGTAGTTCGAAACGAAGTCTTTTGATAAACGTAACTTCGCAAATATTCATAGCGGCAGCACATCTCCAAAGCGGTACGAATGACGCTTTAGAGGCTTCTCGTATTTCAGAGTTTGCTTTTTTCAAAATTTCACCTCCCGTAATGTTAACATTTGTCTTGCTAACGTTATTATAGCGTGTTATACTAGCATTAGCAAGCAGCGCTAACTGAAAATTACAAATCGATAGCATTGCTATTATATGAGGTGTTAATATGGATGTAAAACAAGCAACTTTAAAACGTGGCAGCAAATTTTACGATGAATACCCGTGCTGCAGGATGAGAGACCGCATACATGAACTGGGGAAAACCTACAACGAAATAGCCGACATTATGAAACGGGCTGGAATGGAAAGCGTGAGCGCGGAAGCCGTTCGACAATGGTGCGGAGGGTATGCAAGACCGGATATTGGAAAAATGAAAGATATAGCAGCGGTTCTAGAGTGTTCAACGGACTATTTGTTTGGGCTAACAGACATCAGAACAGCTAACGCCGATATAAAAGCGATATGTGAATATACCGGGCTGTCCGAAAAAGCAGTTATAACGCTCGGCTGTTTAAATTCATGGGAATATGATTCGCAAATTAACACGATAAACATACTTATTGAACAAGAAGAATTATCTGTTATGGAAACAACTCCCGAGATGATTTGCGGTTGGCGAGAGCTTACCAAAGAAGAAATATTGCAATACACTGCCGAAGAGCTTCAAAAGATTCAAAAACGAACAGAAGACCATGATTACTTTTGCGTAGCTCAAAAAGAGTGGGAGTCAAGGCCCCATGTTAGGATTATTTCAAAAATTTCCGACTTCTTTAATGCAAAGACTAATGATAAAAAGTATTATTTTGATAGTAATGGTGATGTAATAAGCGAAGCCGAATACGCGTCAAACCCATGGTTTGGAGCAATTTCGGAAGTTATTTCAAAAGAACTTATTTTTACTGCGTATACTAACGCTATTCAAGAACGTCTTATAAAGGCTAAGGAAACTTATTTTTCCGGAGAATCATATTTAGCGAAAATGCGTAGAAAAACGGCAAATACCGAAATTGATGAAATAGCTTCTAAGCAAGATGGCGAACCAAATGCCGAAGAGTAATGCGCAAGGTGCTGGGAGAGTAATTGTTTGTAGGGCTTCGCTCCAAACGTAAACAAGCCGACTCCGTTGATGCTATCTGGTATTATTATAGCAAATTAAATAGTATTCACAAGCTTAATTCTTTTTCTAAATATAATATAGTATATAAAAAGTTTTTTATGCAGTTAAGCGTTAAGGGATAGAGAAAAACGCGAAAGGATGATGAACAATGCCAAAACGTAGCGCTCAAGGTTCCGGCAATATACGCAAAAAAACAGTTACACGCAACGGTGAAACATATAACTATTGGGAGGCTCGCTATTCTGTCGGCAGTGACCCCGGAACGGGAAAGCAAATTCAAAAGAGCGTATCAGGCAAAACCCAGAAGGAAGTTAGAGAAAAGCTTCAGGCGGCTACTGTTCAAATAAATGACGGAACGTATTTAGAGCCGTCGAAAATGACCGTGGGACAATGGTTGGATATATGGATGGCAGAGTATCTAATCTCGCAAAAATATGCAACCATCAAGCACTACAAGGCTCAAGTGAAATCCCATATTAAACCCTCACTCGGAGCTGTCAAACTTGCCGCATTGACACCGCATGATATACAGACGTTTTATAATGCCCTGTTGCGCGGGGAAGGGGAGAGCAAGGCACTTGCACCCAAGAGCGTTCGCAACGTACATGGTATACTGACAAAGGCGTTGTCACAGGCCGTTGCTATAGGTTACCTTCGCCAAAATCCCGCCGCTGTCGTTACATTGCCAAGAGTTGAGAAAAAAGAAATACAGCCTCTAACGGATGCTCAAGTTAAAGCATACATTAAGGCTGCTGACGATGACGAATTGGCGATTATTTTAAAGGTTATTCTATTTACTGGCGTTCGCGAAAGTGAAGCAATAGGCCTCACATGGGATTGCGTTGACTTTGGAACAGGGAAGTTGATTATAAACAAGCAATTGCAAAAACGTCCCGCGAAAGATGGTGGCTTTGTCTTTGCCCCACTAAAAAATGACAAGAGCCGCTCACTGGCTCCGGCGCCCTTTGTGATGGATTTGTTAAAAGAACAGAAACGCCGACAAATTGAGGAAAGATTAAAAGCTGGTAGCGCATGGTTGGGATGGAAGAACGAAAAAGAGCGTGCTACCGGATTAGTATTCACAAATGCCGTGGGAGAGCACTTGCACCCACAGACTCTATATAATCACCACAAGAAAGTTGCGGAGAAAGCGGGCGCACCGGATGCCCGTGTCCACGACCTCCGACATACCTTTGCAGTATTAAGCTTACAGAACGGCGACGATATAAAGACCGTGCAAGGCGCTCTCGGACACGCTACGGCAGCGTTTACGCTCGACGTTTACGGGCACGTCTCAGAGAAAATGCAACAGGATAGTGCCGCAAGAATGCAGAGCTATTTTGAGGGCATAAAACAAGCGTAAAAACAGCATAAAAATCTGTAAAGGGAAAACTTAAGGGAAAACACCCTATTTTGAACAACAAAAAGAGCCTGTAACCGTTGAGATTACAGGCTTTCTTAATGGCAGCGGGAGAAGGATTCGAACCCTCACAAAATGAGTCAGAGTCATTTGTGCTACCTTTACACAATCCCGCTATATTTTTTGAACACTAGGACAGACGCAAGAGTTATTATACTATAATATCCGATATTGTCAAGTAATTCATTCAGAAAAAACAAAAATCTGCGCTCAATTTTTGAGCGCAGATTAATTTTTGATAATTGGCTCGCTTGCCTTACTTCTCCAGATAGCTTACCACTAGCTCGTGTAAAAGCTCATCGCGGTCAAGACGGCAGATTAGGCTGCGGGCATTGTTGTAGTTTGTTATATAGGTGGGATCTTCGGAAAGAATATATCCGACAATTTGATTGATGGGGTTATAGCCCTTTACAATGAGAGAGTTATAGACAGAGGACAGTATTTCCTTCATTTCTGTCTTGTTGTCGATAATATTGAATTTGCGTGTAGCATCCTCCATATATATAGCCTCCCTTCAACTGTGTAACCTTATTATAGCAAAATTATTCCAAGAGTAAAGTGGTTTAATATTACCGTTCAGTTACATTTTAGCTCAAAAGTGCTTATCTTATTACAGCTCCGTGAACTTTTTCGAGTTTTTTGAGGATGGACTTCATGATTTCGTCCGCGTGATCGTCCGTTAGGGTCTTATCCTTTGCACGCATTGTGAGCGAAAAAGCCACGCTGCGCTTACCTTCGGCAATTCCAGTTCCGGTGTAAACGTCGAACAGACGGCAGTATTCAAGGTTGTCGCCGCCCGCCTCATACATCGTGTCCGAAAGTGATGCAACCGTAACAGCTGTGTCGCAGACAACAGCAATGTCGCGCGTCATGGCAGGGAAACGAGGCAGAGGAACATAGGTTGGTTCTTCCGATACACAGGCCATCATTGAAGGAATATTCAGCTCGGCGGTGAAAACACTAACATTCAGACCAAATTCCTCGGCAACTGAGGGATGAGCTTGGCCCATAACGCCAAGAACGGTGTTGCCACTTGAAATCTTTGCACAGCGACCGGGGTGATATGCCGCATTATCGGAAAGTGCCTCAAAACGGACGTTCTTGATACGTAGCGAAGCGAAAAGTGTCTCGAGACAGCCCTTAAGCTCGAAGAAATCTGAATCTTTTCCGAAAGTGCCAAGGGTCAAAACCATGTGCTCGTCGGCAAGCTCGCTACCCTCTATGGGCAGGTAAACTGTAGCTAATTCAAAAAGCTTAACGTCCATGTTGCGCTTAGAGAGGTTTGTTCCCAAAACATCAAGCATGGAGGGAAGGGCTGTCGTGCGCATAACGCTTGTGTCTTCGCCAAGAGGATTTTGAATTACGTAAGCCTTACGCAGGGGACTGCTTTCGGGCAGGTGGATTTTATCCCAAGCGGTTTTGCTACCGAACGAATAGGTCACAACCTCAAAGTAGCCCATTCCACGGCAGACAGAGCTAATCTCTCGCTCAAACTTCTGCTTAGGCGAGAAGCCGCCGCGTGTGGTAGTGCCACTGAAAATTGTGGGTTCGATTTTATCGTAACCATAGAAGCGGCCAACTTCCTCGGCAATGTCAGCATAGTGCTCAATGTCCGAGCGGAAGGACGGAGCGCAGATGATGTTGCCATCCATGACAAAGTCGAGCTTTTCGAGAACCTTGACCATGAAATCGCGGTCGAGGTTAGTGCCTAATAGTGCATTGATGCGCTCAGGCTCAAGAGGCAAACGAACCTCCTTCGGCGGAGCAGATACGACATCGATTACGCCATCCATAACCTCGCCGGCACCAAGCATTTCGATTAACTCGCAGGCACGTTCAACGGCGGGAACGGTGTTCATGGGGTCAAGACCCTTCTCAAAACGGCCTGATGCGTCTGTGCGCATACCGAGAGCAATCGCTGTTTTACGCACTGATGTGCCGTTGAAGTTGGCAGACTCAAAAACAATGGTGTTGGTTTTTTCGGTAATTTCGCTGTTTCCGCCGCCCATAACGCCGGCAAGACCGATGGGGTCGAGCTCGTCAGCTATGACTAGCATATCCGATGTGATTGCACGCTCTTTGTCATCCAAGGTTTTGAGAACCTCGCCGTTCTTTGCACGGCGGACAACAATTTTTCCGCCTTTTACGCAGGAATAATCGAATGCGTGCATAGGTTGACCATATTCAAGCATAACATAGTTTGTGATATCAACGATGTTGTTGATGGGACGAACGCCGGATGCACGGAGTCTACGGCGCATCCATGCGGGAGATGGCTCAATCTTGATGTTTTTGACCATTTTAGCCGTATAGCGAGGGCAGAGGGCAGTGTCAACAATTTCAACCTTGAGATGGTCGGCAACATTTCCTGCACCGCCCTTTATTTCGGGCTTGTGAAGCTTGAGCGTCTCGTCAAAGGTTGCTGCACTCTCGCGAGCAAGACCGATGACGGAAAGGCAGTCGGGGCGATTGCTGGTTATTTCGAACTCGACAACGCAGTCGTTAAGTCCAAGCACGTCCGTAACGTCATCGCCCAGCTTGCATGGCTCCTGCATGATGAAAATGCCGTCCTCAATTGCGTAAGGGTAGTCGTTGATTGTAAGCCCAAGCTCCTTGAGCGAGCAGAGCATACCCTGAGACTCGACACCGCGGAGCGCACCAGTACGGATTTCGATGCCGCCGGGAAGCTTTGCACCGTCTGCGGCAACGGGGATAATGTCGCCGGCTTTGACGTTCTGAGCACCTGTTACGATTGTGATTGGTGCGCTTTTGCCGACGTCGATGGTGCATATCCACATATGGTCGCTGTTTTCGTGACGAACCATTTCCAGTACCTTGCCAACAACAACGCCCGATATTTCATCGCCTGCAATTTCCCAGCCTTCGACTTTAGAGCCGGAGAGGGTCATAGCGTCACAGTATTCTTTGTCTGAGGCCTTAATGTCCGTGAATTCGGACAGCCATTCGCGTGAAAGTTTCATTTTTTTTCCCTCCCTTAAAACTGGTTTAAAAATCTAACGTCGTTTTCGTAAATCAGACGCAGATCGCTGATGTTGAATCTACGCATCGCAATGCGCTCAAGGCCAATGCCGAAGGCAAAACCGGAATATTCCTTGCTGTCTATTCCACAGTTTTCAAGCACCTTAGGATGGACCATGCCCGCACCAAGAATTTCAATCCAGCCCTCGCCCTTGCAGACACGGCAGCCTTTGCCACCGCATTCGAAGCACTGAATGTCGACCTCACAGCTTGGCTCGGTGAACGGGAAGTGGTGCGGACGGAAACGTGTGACGGCGTTTTCACCGTAAAGTCCGCGAATTAGGGTGTTGAGCGTGCCCTTGAGGTCGCCCATGGTAATGCCCTTGTCAACGACTAGACCCTCAATTTGATGGAACATAGGGCTGTGAGTTGCGTCTACCTCGTCCTTGCGGTAAACTCTGCCGGGAGACAGGATGCGTATGGGAAGGGGCTGCGTCTCCATTACGTGAGCCTGAACGGGGGAGGTTTGCGTGCGGAGAAGAAGCCTGTCGTCATCGGTGAAATAGAAGGTGTCCTGCCTGTCACGTGCGGGATGACCTTCATCCGTGTTCAACTTCGTAAAGTTGTAGTCCGCGTATTCGATTTCTGGGCCCTCTGCAATTGTGAAACCCATGCCGATGAAGATTTCCTTAGCCTCGTCCAAAACGGTGTTGAGAGGATGTTTCTTTCCGATTGCAACGGCTTTTCCGGGCATGGTTACGTCGATTTTCTCCGAGCGTAAACGCATTTCTAGCATCTTTTTGGAAAGCTCCTCGCGCCTTGCGTCAAGCGAGTTGGTCAGAGCTTCGCGAACCTCGTTCGCAAGCTGTCCGACAACGGGACGCTCTTCCTCGGAAAGCCCACCCATCTGCTTCAAAATGGCCGTAAGCTCGCCCTTTTTGCCGAGGTATTTAACTCTAAGATTTTCGAGTTCGTCTATGTTGACCGCACCTGTTATTGCGGACAACGAAGTATCCCTGAGTTCCTGTAAAAGTTTTTTCATTGATAACTGCTCCTTATCTTACAAATGATTTACCATTGATTTTGGGAATAAAAAAAGCCCTCCATCCCACAAAATAGGGACGAAAGGTAATTCTTCCGCGGTACCACCCGAATTCGGCGAGAAATCGCCGCTCTCTTTCCGCCTGTAACGGTGCGGTTCCGCCGATGATTAACCGGTTGCTCCGGGGCGAACCAAATGTCGATTGTGCAGGGCGCTTTCAGCCGGTGGCGACCCTTCTCTTTAGCAAAACGAAGACATTATTTTCCCCATCAATGCATGAATATCTTAAAATACTTATATCACAAAGCTTGAAATTAGGCAAGAATAAATTTGACTAATTATTTTGAGAAAGCTATAATACCATAATAATAGGAATAAGGCAAAGATAAAAGCTTTGGCGGAGGGAATTGAATGAAACTCACGAACTCAAAAGCCATGCGCGATGCGGACGGACGCGCTATTCACGTCCTCGGCGTACCCTCAACCTTACTTATGACAAATGCTGCAAAAGAGCTTGCTGCCGCCGCGCTTGAGCTTGCGGGCAAGAACAAAAGCGCTGTCATTTTCTGCGGAAGCGGAAACAACGGTGGCGATGGAATCGGTACGGCTGTTCACCTACTTCGGCGCGGTGTTGAAGTTCGTTGCTATCTTGCCGGTGAGCGCTCGAAAATGACAGAGGACTGCGCCGAAATGGAGCGCAGGCTTGTTGAGCTGGGCGGAAAACTCGAGGATTTTGACCCTGATGACAAACAAATCAGAGAAATAACAAACGAAGTGGGAGTTGTTATTGATGCGCTTTTCGGAATTGGTCTTAACTCCGACCTGCGCGGAAAAGCACTTGCCGCCATAAAGATTATTAACGAGTCCAAAGCCCCCGTCGTATCGGCGGACATTCCAAGCGGAGTTGAAGCCGACACGGGGCGTATCCTTGGCGATGCCGTTCGTGCGGACATTACGGTCACATTCTCCATGGCTAAGGTCGGACATTTCGTTGAACCCGGCTGTACCTGTTGCGGTAAGCTTCGCGTTGTCGACATAGGAATACCCTCGGAGCTTTTGTCTGACGCTGGTTCGGACGTTTTTGCTATCTGTGCGGAAGATGTTCTTCTGCCCGCAAGACCTAAAATCAGCCACAAGGGTGACTACGGGAAACTGCTGATAATCGGAGGAAGCGTTGGGTATACGGGTGCTCCCGTTCTCTGCGCTTTAGCCGCCGCGAGAAGCGGCACGGGACTGGTTTCGGTGGGTGTACCGAATGAAATTTACGGTATTACGGCAGGAAGGCTCTTTGAACCCATGCCTCTTCCTCTGGCAGACGACGGCAATGGCCGAATAAGCCTTGAAGCACTGCCTGTCATTACTGAAAAGCTCTCGAACAGCGATGTCTGCGTAATAGGCTGCGGACTTTCGCGTTCCGATGATTTAACCGAGCTTGTGCGGTCAATAGTCAGAACAAGCTCAAAGCAACTCGTAATCGACGCAGATGGACTTTTTGCTTTGGGCGACGATTTGCAGCTTATCAAATCTGCGAAAAACCCTCTGGTTTTAACGCCGCACGAGGGCGAATTTGTTCGGCTTGGCGGAGTTTCGACAGGGGACAGAGTTTCCGACGCGAGAAGCTTCGCACTAAGCCGTGAGTGCGTTTTGGTGCTTAAAGGTCACCGCACGATATGTGCTTTCCCAGATGGGGAGGTTTACATAATATCTGCAGGTAACCCGGGAATGGCAAAAGGCGGAAGCGGCGACGTGCTTGCGGGTATCATCGGCGCGCTATTGGGGCAACTTTCTTTGAAACAGGCCGTCATAACTGCGTGCGCCGTTCATGCGCTGTCGGGAGATGCGTGTGCCGAGCGCTTGGGGGAATACTCCCTGTTGCCGACGGACATTATTGAAGCGATACCAGAAACCATGAAATCTATGATGAGGTGAAGGATGAAGCAGGCAAAATTGCTTGCACTCACGATATGCCTTATAATTTTATGCGGATGTTCAAAATCCGAAAAATATGAGGAAATGTACACAAAATGGCGCGACAACTACATAAGTCTTTCCGAGCACTCAATTGAAGCCGTGGTTACGGCTTTGGACGATGACAAAGCTTGCGAATACACGCTTTTATATAGCTTGAATGCCGAAGGCGAAGCCGTTAAGGTTCTTGCTCCCAAAATGATTGCCGATATAACGGCACATATTGAAAAGGACGGCACGAGGCTTTCGTTCGACGGCGCAATGCTGGACACGGGAAGCACCCTTTCCGAAAATCTTTCCCCGCTTATGGCTTTGCCTACTTTTATGGATATTATCAAAGAGGGACATCCGGAAAATTCATGGCGTGAAACGAAGGATGATGTAGAGCTTCTTGTCACCGAGCTTGAAATGCCTGATGGGACGATAATGACCCTGTGGCAAAACAATTCCGATCTGAACCCCGTCTTTGCAGATGTGAGAAGCGGTGACAGGGTAGAAATAAAAATGAACTTTACAAAAGTGAATTAAACAGAGGTACAAAAATGCTGGAAGAAGAAAAGAGAACGTGGGCGGAGATTAAGCTTTCAAGTGTTGGATACAATTTCGATTCAATGCGCGCAAAACTGCCTAAGGACTGTAAATTTATGGGCGTTGTCAAGGCGGATGCCTATGGACACGGAGCTGTTCAAATCGCAAGATACCTTGAGAATAATCATTGCGACTACCTTGGAGTTGCTTGCATAGATGAAGCGGAAGAACTTAGAAACGCCGGAAATAAGCTTCCGATACTCATTCTTGGCACAACGCCTGCGGAGTATTTGGATAGGCTTGTTAAGTTGGATGTTACGCAGACCGTCGGAAGCTTAGAAACCGCAAAGGAGTATTCCCAAGTCATGTCAAAGCTTGGCGGAACGCTTAAAATCCATTTGAAGCTTGAAACAGGGATGGGACGTCAGGGCTTTGACGTGAAAAACGGGGATGTTTCTGAAGCTGTTTCCGCGCTTGCTTTGCCAGGTTTTAAAGCGGAGGGCATTTACACGCACTTCGCCGTATCGGACGAGCCTTCAAAGGAAGCTTATACTCGTCGACAGTTTGAATTGTTCACTGACGAGGTCGAGAAAATCGAAGGTACATCAGGCACTCACTTTGCAATCAGGCATTGCGCAAATAGCGGAGCTATGTTAAACTATCCCGAGATGTATCTCGATATGGTTCGTCCCGGGCTTGCACTTTATGGCTTGTTTCCCAATGGAGAGCAGGAAAAGCTGGACCTAGCACCTGTAATGGAGCTTAAGTCGCGCATAGTCGCCGTTTCAGAGCATGAAGCGGGGGACTGCATCAGCTATGGCTGCACCTTTACGGCGGACAAAAAAATTCGCATTGCCGTTTTGCCGATAGGCTATGCGGATGGGCTGCACAGAGTTTTATCTGGCAAGATGGACGTTCTGGTACACGGACATCGCTGCAAACAAATTGGACGTATCTGCATGGATATGTGCATGGTGGACGTCAGCGAAATTTCTGATGTTATAATCGGAGACGTTGCGACGATTTTTGGGCATGACGGCAAAGATGGAGTCATTTCCGTAGAAGAACAGGCTGAAAAGGCTGGTACTATCTCTTACGAGATGATTTGCGCAGTTTCTCAGCGCGTTCCGAGAGTATACAAACAATAAAAACCTTTTCCAACAATGTATAAATTTCACTCCGAAGTGAAACAATGATAGTGGTCTCCTACATAGAATGTAGAGGGCAATCTATCATCGGAGTGTGAAACGTTTTGAGCACAGTCAGACGCGGAGATATTTATTATGCCGACCTCAGTCCCGTCGTCGGCAGCGAGCAAGGGGGAATGCGCCCCGTGCTCATAGTTCAGAATGATACGGGCAACAAACACAGCCCAACGGTAATAGCTGCCGCCATAACCTCACAGGTGGGAAAAGCAAGGCTTCCGACTCACATCGAGCTTTCGGGACAGAGTTGCGGACTGAGCCGTGACAGCGTTATACTGTTGGAACAAATAAGAACAATCGATAAATCCCGTTTGAAAGAGCGAATGGGCAGACTGGATGAGCCGCTGATGAATGAGGTTGATAGTGCCATTGCGGTCAGTTTCGGTCTGGAGGGGTAGGGCTATAGCCGCAGAAAAAGCGGGTCGGCTCTTGTCGGCCCGCTATGCAAATGATTCCAAAGGAAGGTATACATACTATGAGAAAAAAGAAGATTATAACCGTTTTTGCAGCTGTTTTGATTTTGGCCGTTGGCGTTGGAGTGGGAGCATACGCAGCTTCTAACTTTGGAACACAGTCAGACCCGCTTGTTGCTAAGAGCTACCTTGACCAAACGCTGACACCAAAGCTTCAGGCGCAATTCCAGACAAAGCTTGACGAGCAGGTTCAGATAATGGAACAGCAGATTGCATCTTCGTCAACGGGTGCAAATTTCACGGTAGTAAACTTAACGAACGGACAAACTCTTAAGGGCAGCGTTGGATGTGAAATTGTCCTGCGAGCCGGTACAGTAGCTTGCAGCGGCACATCGGGACTTTCTGATGTAACAGACGGAAAGCTGATAGCAAGCGGCGGCGCACTAACTGCTAATCATCTCTGCATGGTGAGTACTCAGGGAGATGGAGTCAAGGCAAGCTCTTCCGTTACGCTTTTAGTTAGAGGCGGATATACATTGGCATAAAGAATAATGTCACCGTTAGGCACAGAGCTTTACGGTGACATTTTTTTATTTCTTTTGGGTTGCTTACATTTGTGCGCTGTATTTCTGCTTGACCTGTGCAAGCATCTGCTGATCTGCAGGCTGAGTGGCATACCAGCCCTTAGAACTCATGTCGTTGAAAATGTCCGCCTGAATGCGGTGCTCATCATCAAGAATGTTTAGGAATGCGCTGCGAAGCTGTTCGCAAACACATTCGCCTGCAAAGGTGTTGTAGTTTGTGGTAGTGTATTTTTGGCTGGAGAGGCAGTCCTGGAGGATTTCCTTCTCAGTCATCATTGCTGCATTTTGACCTTGCATTTCTTTTTCCCCCTTTTACTGTAAGAATGAAATAAGCGTGTTGTAATGAGCACGGTGCTTGCCTGCAAAGTTGTTCAGATCCTGTTGGATTTTCGTGTCATTGCAAAGGCTTGCCATCGACTCGTACTTCTTGATAAGAACCTGTTCGCTGCTTATCTGCTCCTCGAGAGCCGTAAGTTCCTTTGATGTCAGATTTGCCATGAGCGTACCTCCTTTATATTACAAACATTTGGTTGCACACAAAAAACAACATACGAATACAGAGCAAAATAAAAAACACCTCAAGACACATTTGACTGATAGCATCTTTAATCAAATCTGTATTTTTCGGTCGTTTTTCGATGCGATTATAGTATATCGCGAATGAATAAAAATATTCGGAGCGCCGACAAAATGTCAGAGCTCCGAAATGGATTTGCCTTGATTGATTTTACATATAAGGTATATATTTTCGCAAATAATAATTTTATCAATAAAATGGATTGCAGCTGAATCAGAAAGCGTTTCAGAAATCTCTTCTGGCACGGCGAGAAGCTGATTTTCCCCGTCATGTGCGAGAAAAGCCCCTGTTATGTAGCTACAAGCCTTTTTTTCCTTGACTCCTGAGAAGAGCGCACAGGGCATGGGACAGGGATGCCAAACAAGCTCTTCAAATTCACATAGTGGGAACAAAAGCTCAACTGGAGGAGGTTTGTCGTCTTCTGGTGGGACAACAGGCGGAACTTCTTCAACTTCACGATGAGTGAGTGGGAACTCACCGCTATATTGAGGAACTTCGGCAGGCTCGGGACGACTAAAAATTGCTTGCGGTTCGTTATTCTCAGACTCGCCCTTTTGCCCAGCATGACTTATGCTAATGGGAAACTCACTCAATGCACTTCGACTGAATTTTTTGGTGAGCCTCAGCATATCTCCGAATGGCTCCATAATACCGAGATAGCCCTCTTTGCCGTCCCCGTAAACGGACAGACGAACGATTTCGTCTCTCATTTCGCACTTAGCCTCAAAGCTCCAAAAAAGCCCCTCTCGGGTAACTGTGAGTTCGCCGGTTGTTTCTCCGTCAAGTATAATGGGATAGTTCCCCGATATTTCAATTTCCATAAAGACCTCCCAAAACAAGTGATATAGTCTTCCTGTTTGATTATATGAGTGTTGTGGCGGCTTATGATAACAAATTCACTTTTAAATTGTTAACCGAGATGATAAAATTAGAAGAAGGTCAAAATCGACCTTTGAGTTTGAATTTCGGCGCAAGCAAGACCAAAATCCATCAAAAAGCTTGGAGATAATATTATGAACACATATGAACTAATTATAAAAAAACGAAACGGCGTAGAGCTTTCTGAAGAGGAAATTTCATACCTTATAAAGTACTATGTCAGCGGAGAAATTCCTGATTATCAGATGTCGGCTTTTCTAATGGCGGTGTATTTTCGCGGCATGACCGAAAAGGAAACGCTTTACCTGACAAACGAGATGATAAAAAGCGGAGACACCATCGACCTATGCGCGATTGAGGGCATTAAGGCGGATAAGCACTCCACTGGCGGTGTCGGAGATAAAACCTCGCTTGCACTCTGCCCAATGCTTGCAGCTGTGGGTATTAAAGTGGCAAAAATGTCGGGACGCGGCCTTGGACATACTGGCGGAACTATCGACAAGCTGGAGAGCTTTCCGGGACTGACGACAACGATTGACGGCGAAAGATTCATCAGGCAAGCAAACGAAGTCGGCTTTGTAATTGCAGGACAGACTGCGCATCTCGTCCCCGCGGACAAGAAACTCTATGCTCTGCGCGATGTTACTGGAACGGTCGACATCCTGCCGCTCATAGTTAGCAGTATTATGAGCAAGAAGCTCGCATCGGGAGCGGATATAATCGTTCTGGACGTGAAAACGGGAAGCGGAGCATTTATGAAGCGGGAAGAGGACTCCTTTGAGCTTGCGCGACAAATGGTCGCGCTGGGAAAAAACGCAGGTAAAAAGACCGTTGCCGTAGTGTCAGACATGGACGAGCCCTTGGGTTTTGCGGTCGGCAATGCGTTGGAGGTAAAGGAGGCAATTGCGGTCCTTAAAGGTGAAGGCGCGGGCAATCTGCGTGAGCTTTGCCTTGCGCTCGGCGCTTGCCTCTTGATGGAAGCAAACATGGCGGATAGCGAGGAAAAGGCGAGAATAATGCTTGAAAAGTGTATTGAGGACGGCTCGGCACTTCGTAAGCTTGCCGAGTTTGTCAAGGCACAGGGCGGTGACGAGAGAGCGGTGTATGATACTTCGCTGTTGCCATCCGCTCCGTACGTTGTCGAGCTGCCGTCGCCCCAAGAGGGATATGTCAAGTCTCTGCAAGCTGACAGCGTGGGAAGAGCCTGCATCATTCTGGGCGGTGGGCGTGAAACAAAGGAAAGCACCATCGACTTATCGGTGGGCATTGTGCTGAACAAAAAAGTCGGAGATTATGTAAACCTAGGTGAAAGCCTTCTTACGATTCACGCACATGATGAGGAAAGCGCAAAGGAGGCGGAAACTGTTCTTTTGAGCAGTTTCGAGTTTAGCGAAACGCCGCCAGAAAGAACGAAGTTTATTAAGGGCATAGTTAGATAAGGGATTTTGCAAACCAAAATGTTGAGAGCTGAAGAGCACTATGTTTTTTGAGCACAATGTGAAGCTTTGTGCAATTTGAACAATTATTTCAATTTCGCAAATATCAACACGGTAACATATTAGCGAATTAAAGCATTGACGTAAAACGATGAGCGATGTATACTGTGAGTATAGGAAACAGGAGCGATTCGAAAGGGGGCCGGCGTTTAGTGAACATCACAGATTCAACTCTCAAGCGCGAGGAGCGGGCAATCTTTGACCTTAGCAAGCTTTATGAGCAGTACGGTTATAAAAAATACAAGATGAGTAAATTCGAGGAGTATGATCTTTATCTTGAGAATAAGAGCTTTCTTCCATGCCAGCAGGTGATCACTTTTACGGATTTGAGCGGAAAACTGATGGCTCTCAAGCCGGATGTAACGCTTTCGATTGCGAAAAATGCACCGTCGGAGCCTTCAGAGCCTGAAAAGGTTTATTACAATGAGAATGTCTACCGCACTCCGCGTGGTTCAAACGAATACAAGGAAATCATGCAGGTTGGGCTTGAATGCCTTGGCGACATCGACCTATACACCCAATGCGAGGTTGTACTTCTTGCTTGCAAGAGCCTGCATAAGCTTAGTGAAGACAGCCTCATGGTCGTATCGCACATGGGCTTCGTCTCGGGACTATTGGAAAGCTGCGGTTTGAGCCGCACGATTGAGGAAAAGGTTCTGAAATGTATTGGGCACAAAAATGCCCACGAAATTGTTCGCCTTTGCGACACGTCGGGCGTTTCCGCAGAAATGCGAGACTGCCTTGTTGCTTTGACTTCGCTTTACGGTAATTTTTCCGAAACCCTCGACAGGGCGCAAGCGCTTGTCAAAAACGAAAAAATGAGCGATTCGCTCGGGCAGCTTCGTGAGCTTGCGGGGGTTCTTGCACAGGAACCCGAAAGTGCGAGTGTGAAATTGGACTTTTCTGTGATTAACGATTTATCTTACTATAACGGACTCATTTTTCAGGGCTTTATTGGCGGCGTGCCAAATGCAATTCTTGCCGGCGGTCGTTACGACAAACTTATGGAGAAGCTAGGTAAAAATACTCAGGCAATCGGCTTTGCGGTTTATGCTGACCAGCTTGAACGCCAAGACAATGAGCTTAACCGTTTTGACGTTGACGTTTTGCTGACATATGAGCCGGATGTGGACTCGGCAAAGCTCACTGCCGCTGTGAAAATGCTTACGGCAAACGGCGGGAGGGTTCGAGTTCAGAGAACGAAATCCGATAAGCTTAGATATAAGCAGCTTCTTAGATTAAGTGACGGGGGGCTTGAAATTCTTGAAACAAATGATTAGGGTTGCACTTCCCAAAGGACGCCTTGGCGAGAATGTCTACAAGCTTTTTGATGAAATTGGCTACGGTTGTCCGGAAATCTTGGAAAACACCCGAAAGCTAATCTTCGAAAATGAGGAAAAGGGCGTTTGCTATTTCTGGGTGAAGCCTTCAGATGTTGCGATTTATGTGGAGCACGGTGCGGCAGATGTTGGTGTCGCTGGGCTAGATATTCTACTTGAACAGGAACCGGACGTTTTCGAGCTTCTCGATTTAGGACTCGGGGAGTGCAGAATGGCAGTCGCCGGTAAAAAGGGAGCACTCTCAGGAACAGGAAGAACTCTCCGAGTGGCCACCAAATTTCCCAATATCGCAAAGAAACATTACACAGAACAGAGCCGAGAAATTGAGATTATAAAGCTCAACGGTTCAATTGAGCTTGCCCCCATAGTGCGGCTTTCCGATGTGATAGTGGACATCGTTGAAACGGGCAAGACGCTCCAGGAGAATAATCTTGAAGTTCTGGAGGAGATCACAGATATTAGTGCAAGACTGATTGTAAACAAAGCCTCCTTCAGATTTAAAACGGAGCAGATAGAGGAGATGTGTGACAAAATGCGTCAGCGCATTTTGAGAGATAAAAAGGATAAAGTTCTATGATTAAGATATATGATACTGAAAAATTATCTTTAGAAAAGATAATGCCGAGAGAGCAAATTAGCAATGATGTCTCAGGCGTGGTTTCTGACATTATCGCAAACGTTAGAAAAAATGGTGACGCTGCGCTTTTGGAATACGGCTTAAAGTTTGACGGGGCGAATCCTTTTCCGATTGAAGTTTCGGAAGAAGAGCGCAAAGCGGCACTTGAAAAAGTCGAACCAAAGTTCATGGAAATCCTGAAGGAAGCGGCGGAAAACATCAGAAATTACCACTGTCGTCAGGTTAAGAACGGCTATGAAATCAATGATAGGGATGGCATCATTCTGGGGCAAAAGGTAACGCCGATTGCTTCCGTAGGACTATACATTCCCGGAGGTACGGCAAGCTATCCTTCCTCGGTGCTGATGAACTGCATTCCCGCCAAAATTGCCGGAGTTCGTCAGATAATAATGACAACACCGTCCGACAAAAACGGGGATATTAACCTCAACACTATCGCCGCGGCAGAAATTGCCGGAGTGGACAGAATATTCAAGTGCGGCGGAGCCCAGGCGATTGCGGCGCTCGCGTTTGGAACAGAGAGCGTTCCAAAGGTAGACAAAATTGTTGGACCGGGTAATGCTTATGTGGCCGAAGCAAAGCGTCAGGTTTTCGGAATTGTGGGTATCGACATGATAGCCGGACCGAGCGAGGTTTTGGTAATTGCCGATGCGAAAAGCGATGCCGCTGTTCTGGCGGCTGATTTGCTCTCTCAGGCTGAGCATGACAAGTTGGCAAGCGCTGTTTTGATTACTGATTCAAAACAGCTTGCTCAGAAAGTTGAGGAAGAAATTGAAAAACAACTATTGTTCCTCCCACGTGAGGAAATTGCGCGGGCTTCGATTGAGAATAACGGAAAGATAATCATAACACGCAGTATTGAAGAAGCAATCGAGATTTCTAACGAAATTGCGCCCGAACATCTCGAATTGTGCGTAGATGAGCCGTTTGAGTATCTTGATAGGATAACAAACGCTGGTTCAATATTCTTGGGACGCAATTGTCCAGAACCTCTTGGTGACTATTTTGCCGGAACGAACCACACATTACCGACAGGCGGAACAGCAAAATTTTCAAGCGCACTCTCCGTCGATGACTTTGTAAAGAAGTCGTCTTATATGTGCTATTCAAAAGATGCACTTAACGCTGTGGGGGAGGAGATTGCCTACTTTGCCGAAAAAGAGGGCTTGCACGCTCACGCGGTAAGCGCAACCATAAGGTCAAAAAGATAAGGAAGGGTAACAGGGATGAGCAGGTTTCTAAGCGACAGATTTGCGCAGCTAAAGGCATATGTCCCTGGCGAACAGCCGCAGGACAAAAGCTACATTAAGCTTAATACCAATGAGTCGCCGTACCCTCCCGCACCGCAGGTAGTTGAAGCCTTAAGCGAAAATGAAATTGATGCTTTGCGGCTTTACAGCGACCCTGAATGTAAGCAGCTTAGGATAGCTCTTGCAAAGTACTACAAGGTTGCTCCAGAAAATATAATTGTAGGCAACGGCTCGGATGAAATATTGTCCTTAGCATTTATGGCGTTCTGCGATATAAAAACAGGAGTATCCTATCCGGATATTTCATATGGTTTTTATCCGGTATTTGCCAACCTATATGTTATATCAAAAAGAGAGATACCACTCCGAGATGATTTTTCCATTAGCGTGGAAGATTACTGCGATGTGGGAACGACGGTGGTGATTGCAAACCCCAACGCACCGACAGGGATATGTCTTTTGGTTGCGGACATAGAAACCATAGTCAATGCTAATCCGAACAATGTGGTTGTAATCGATGAAGCATATATCGATTTCGGCGGTGAAAGCTGCATTCCGCTAATAGCAAAATATGATAATCTCCTTGTGGTACAGACCTACTCAAAGTCACGCAGTCTTGCCGGCGCACGACTGGGATATGCTATAGGTAACGCCGAACTTGTTACAGACCTTGAGAAGCTACGTTATTCGACGAACCCTTATAACGTCAATCGGCTGACTCTGCTTGCTGGTAGAGCTGCGTTGGATGGGCAATCCTATTACGATAGCAATATTAAAGAAATTATCCAAAACAGAGAATACGCTAGCACTAAGCTTAAAGAAATGGGCTTCGAGCTTACGGACTCAAAGGCGAATTTTGCTTTTGTAAGACACCCGAAATTTACTGGAAAAGAGTTGTACCAAGGCTTGCGTGAACGCGGAATTTTGGTTCGCCACTTTGATAAGCCAAGGATTACGGACTTTGTCAGGATTACAATTGGAACAAAAGATCAGATGGATTCACTATTAAATTCAATGAAGGAGATGTTGTCTAATGCGTAAATATGAGCTGAAAAGAAAGACTTTGGAAACGGACATTTCGCTTTCGCTCTGTCTTGACGGCGGTGAGTGCGCTATTGATACCGGCTGCGGGTTTCTTGACCATATGCTGACACTGTTCGCTCGTCACGGACGCTTTGGACTTAACATTTCATGCGTTGGCGATAAGAGTGTTGATTACCACCACACCACGGAGGACATTGGTATCTGCCTTGGCACAGCGTTTGCGAATGCGCTGGGAGATAAGGCGGGAATTATCCGATTCGGAGATATTGTTCTCCCAATGGATGAAGCACTAATTCTATGCGCAGTTGATATTTCTGGACGTGCATATCTTAACTACGAGGTGTATCCCCTAACGGAAAAGGTAGGAGATTTTGATACTGAGCTAGTGAAAGAGTTCCTTTTTGGCTTTGTTCGCACCGCGGGTATCACCCTCCATGTACAGCAGTTGGCCGGCGAGAATTCGCATCACATTCTTGAGGGCGTGTTCAAGGCGTTTGGCAGAGCTCTAAAAGATGCCTGTGCGGTTGACCCTTCGCTAAACGGAGCTGTTCCGTCAACAAAAGGGGTTTTATAATGACTGTCATTGTTGATTACGGTGTCGGTAATTTGTTTTCACTGAAAAGCTCACTCAAGTATATCGGAGTTGAATCCGTTATCAGCGGTGAGACTGAAACAATAAAGAAGGCCGACAGAATAATCCTGCCCGGGGTTGGCGCGTTTGCGGACGCAAGAGCAAAGCTGAGTGTTAGCGGGCTTGACAAAGTGTTAATTGAGCAAGCCAACAGCGGAAAACCGCTCATGGGCATCTGTCTCGGTATGCAGTTGCTTTTCGACAGGAGCTATGAATACGGTGTCACTGAAGGCTTGGGATTAATAAGCGGAGAGGTAAGACCAATTGCGGACGTTATTCCAAATGGATATAAAGTTCCCCATATTGGCTGGAACGCTCTCCAATTTAGCGACGAATGCAGAAAATCGGAAGTGTTTAAATATATCTCCGAAGGCGACTTTGTGTATTTTGTTCACTCCTTTGCCGGAATGTACTGCGACGAAAGCATTATTGCAACGGCTGAATACGGCGCGGAACTTACAGCAGCCGTTGCTCGTGACAATGTGTTCGGAATGCAGTTCCACCCCGAAAAGAGCGGTGAAGTTGGGCTTAAAATTTTGAAAGCTTTTTGTGAGCTTAATTAAACGAACTGTATTCAAATTGCGGTTGTCATTTTCGCGGTGACCGATTTGCACATTCGGATAAGTTCAGAATTATTAAGATTATGCTATTAGGAGGCAACTATGGATTTATTTCCGGCAATCGATTTGTGCGGCGGCAAGGCTGTCCGCCTACTGCGCGGAGATTACAATGAAATGACCGTATACAGCGAAAAGCCGCTTGAGGTTGCTCATGCTTTCAAAGGCGCAGGAGCGGACTTCTTGCATCTTGTCGACCTCGACGGTGCGAAGGATGGCGACAACCCTAACTTCGATGTCATTGGTGAAATTGTTGCCGAAAGCGGATTGAAAGTTGAGGTAGGCGGCGGCATACGTAGCATTGCAATTGCCGAAAGGTACTTAAATCTCGGCGTTATGCGCGTTATTATCGGCACTGCCGCCGTTACTGACCCCGAATTCTTGATTGAGTCCGTAAAAAGGTTCGGAGATAGAATTGCTGTGGCGGTCGATATTAAGGACGGCATGGTGGCAACGCACGGCTGGTTGAAAACTAGTACCGAGAGCTGTTTTGATTTTTGCCAGAAGCTACAGGACATAGGCGTAAAAACCGTTATATGCACCGACATCTCGAAGGACGGCACAATGCAGGGGGTAAACGAGGAGCTTTATGAGAAGCTCAAACAGCGGTTTACAATGGATATAATCGCGTCTGGCGGAGTCAGCACAATGGATGACCTCATCAAGCTTTCGGAAATTGGTGTGAGCGGAGCAATTTCGGGAAAATCCATTTATACCGGCAGTATCGACCTTGCGGAAGCCGTGAAGACCATCAAAAAGGCAGGGCGCGAATGATAACAAAAAGAATAGTCCCATGTTTGGATGTTCGTGACGGGCGAGTTGTCAAGGGCGTGAATTTTGAAGGCTTGAGCGATGTTTCCTCTCCGGTCGAGCTTGGTAGATACTACAGCGAAAACGGTGCGGATGAGCTTGTGTTTTACGACATAACTGCGTCAAGCGACGGCAGAAGCCTTTTTTCGGACATCTTACGGCAGGTTGCGGAGCAGATTTTTATTCCCTTGACCGTTGGCGGAGCAATCAACACCGTTGAGGACTTTGACAGGGTGCTCAAGTGCGGAGCGGACAAGGTGAGCGTAAATTCGGGTGCTATCCGTGACCCCAACCTCATCTTTCAAGCGACAAAAAAATACGGCAATCAATGCGTTGTGCTTTCGGTGGACGTCAAGCGGGTTGACGGATGCTTCACCGTCTTTGCAAAGGGTGGGCGAGAGAACACGGGGCTTAACGCAATTGAGTGGATAAAGCGCGGTGTAGAGCGTGGTGCGGGCGAAATAGTGCTTAACAGCATAGATACGGATGGTGTCAAGCACGGCTTTGACCTTGAAATGCTCGAGGCCGTATGCGATGTGGTTTCCGTTCCGGTTATTGCTTCGGGCGGTGCCGGAAGTGTACAAGATTTTATCAAGCTTTTCAAAACGCTTCCAAAGGTTGATGCGGGGCTTGCCGCTTCGATTTTTCACTTTGGCGAGGTGAAAATACCCGAACTAAAAGCCGAGCTTCGTGCCAACGGAATACCCATTAGATTATAATATTAGGAGAACTGATATGCTTTGCATTGACGAGCTTAAATTTGACGATAAGGGACTGATACCCGCAGTCGTTACCGATTACCTTAGCAAAAAGGTGCTGACCGTGGCGTACATGAACAGGGAGAGCCTCGAGATTTCGATGCGAGAGGGCAGAACCTGTTTCTGGTCGCGTTCACGGCAGGAACTGTGGCGCAAGGGTGAAACGAGTGGGAACACTCAGGAGATAGTCGATGTTACTGCTGACTGTGACCGTGACGCACTCGTCGTGCAGGTCAAAAAAGCAGGGCCGGCCTGTCATATGGGTAGTGATAGTTGCTTTGTCGACAAGCTTTTTGAGAGCGACACGCTGCATGACTTTTCACTTGATAGCCTGTATGAGCTGATACAAACCCGAAAGACCGAGGGCAAAGAGGGCAGCTACACGACCTATCTTTTTGAAAAGGGCATGGACAAAATCCTGAAAAAGGTCGGTGAGGAGAGCACCGAGGTCATCATTGCCGCAAAGGGAAATAACAAGGCCGAAACGATTTACGAGGTTTCCGATTTGCTTTATCATGTCATGGTGATGATGGTTGAGATGGGCATTTCTAACGAAGACATTATGAAGGAGCTTGCCTCAAGACACGTTATCGACAAGAAGGTCAAGCAGGAGAAGATGGTTTGAATGTCTGGAGGCAAATGCGAGGCTTAGCCCACGCGACTAAGGTGATCTTTATCCGACAATACTAAAATGTTAAAAGCCGCTGCCAAATTGGCTGCGGCTTTTTCGCATATTAAAATTATAATCTCTTCAGCATAAGGTGAGCGTCGCTGAAATGGCCATCCCTGTATTTGAATGTGTTTTTGCGCGTTCCATATAGTTCAAAGCCAAGCTTTTTGTACAGAGCGATGGCACGCTCGTTGTCCGTGTCTACTTCAAGCTCAATTTGCTCAAAGCCAGCGACTTTTGCTGTTTCTAATAGTTCTTTCAACAGAATGGAACCTAGTCCCCAATTGCAGTATTCTTCTGTTATTGCAATGCCCAATTCAGAACGATGTCGCAGCTTGTCACGAGGTGCAACTACGTTTATTCTTGCATTTGCGACAAGCTTATCACTAATAAAAACCGAAATCATTATTATCTCTGGGTCGCTGAGAGCCGCTGATAATAAAGAAAATTCTTCGTCAATAGATGTGGTGATTTCGTCCTCATAGCGAGACATGAAGCTCGTTTCGACGGACACTTTTCTCATATAACTAAGCATCGCTTCCGCGTCTTCTCCCGTTGGACTTCTGAGCACACAGCTCTGACCGTTTTTAAGTGTAATTTCTTTGGCGTTAAAATTCATAATGCACCTCTTTTGTTTTGAGTAGGGCGTACATACAATAGTCACAGACTTGACCTCTTTTGTATACTCCGTTTTTCATTGTACCCTCAAGTGTGAAACCGACGTTTTCAAGAACCCTCCTTGAGCCAATGTTGTGAGCGAAAGGCTCCGCAAAAATACGAAAAATATCAAATTTCTCGAAAGCGTCCGAGCAAAGCTGCTTCACCGCGGTGCTCATAATGCCCTTGTTCCAGTGTTCTTCGGCAAGCCAGTAGCCTAGCTCCGCACTCTTTTGATAAACATCGTTTCCCAGAAAAATGCCGATACTTCCAACGGCCATTCCGCCGACGGAAATTGCTCTGCACAGCTGCCTTTCCTCTGAATTGTAAATACAGCTTTCAATGTAGTATTTTGCATCATTTTCGGTATAGGGAAAGGGAAAACCGTCTCGCAGGTTGCAGGCGATTTTTTCGTTATTGGCATGGCGAGCAACGCTTGCGACATCCTCAATTGTCCATTTTCTAAGTTCAAAACCCATGGTATTCCCTCTTTCTGCTCGACTAAAATTTTATATACAATAGCACAAGAAAATAAAAAAAGCAACATTCGGGAAATAATCCAGAATGTTGCTTTTGTATTGGAGCGGGCGACGAGATTCGAACTCGCTACCTCCACCTTGGCAAGGTGGCGCTCTGCCAAATGAGCTACGCCCGCACAGCGTTTAGTGAACAAGAACGATTATACCAAAAAAAAGGCGAATGTCAAGTACAAGCAATTAATTTTTAGCAATTGTTTTTTGCGTATTTCTCTGCCCGAACCGGAATGCGACCTTTGACAATGCAAAAAAATTTGTTATACTAAGGTAAATATAGAATAGGGAGTGACAAATATGGTCGAAACGGATGCATTAGCTTCGTTATCAAAAATTTCTTTGGGGACAATTAGTCTGATGACAGTATTATCCGCTGTTCTGGTGCTTCTTGTTTGCCTTCTCGCAATAACGATTATTCTGAAAATCGTTGATCATGTACAGGCACGCAGCAAACTTGATCAAGCAATAAACAGTTTTATTCGCAGCGGAATAAAGGTTACACTGTGGATAATAACAATTATAACTGTCGCGGAAAAGTTGGGCGTTCAAATGACTTCGCTCGTGGCACTTGTCGGCGTTGCTGGTCTTGCTCTTTCTCTTTCAATACAGGGACTGCTTTCAAACCTCTTTAGCGGAATTACGACGCTGACCACAAAGCCGTTTTCTTCCGGCGATGTAGTGGAGGTTGGAGGGGTTTCGGGCACTGTTATTAAGGTTGAGTTGTTTTATACAACAATGGTTACCGGAGATAATAAGCTCATCTATATTCCAAATAGCCAAGTCGCCAGCGCAAAAATTATCAATTATACGAGAGAAAAGAACAGACGTGTGGATTTGACGTTCTGCGTTTCTTATGAAGCGGATACGGAAGCGGTTAAAACTGCGCTTATGGACGCTGTGAGAGCGGACAAGCGCGCGCTGGAGGATCCTGCACCCTTTGTGGGGCTGCTCGCATACAAGCAAAGCTCGATTGAATACGCGCTTCGTGTTTGGACAAAGAAAGAAGACTGCGGAGATATTCAATTTGCGCTTAACGAAAGCGTGAGGGCGATATTCAAGGAACGCGGAATCGATATGTCATATGACCACCTAAATGTCCACATTGTAAATGGCTGAGAACAGAATATAAAAAACAGAAAGCTCCGGTAATACCGGAGCTTCGCTGTTTTGAGAGAGAGGATTATATTATAGAGGGGGAGAAAATCAAACTATTTTGGAGTGGAATTTGAGTTGGCGGCTAAATTCGTGTTCTCCTTAAGTACAAGTTAATATTAAAATATACTTTTGTACTTGTTATGAATATAATGTGAAATGTTTATGAACTTCAAAAGTGTTTTGCAATGGAACATTTTTCGGTGGCTAGCTGTTTTTGAGCCTTACGGTAAAGATAAACTCCGTGACACCGTCGCGGCTCGTAACCGAAACGTCCTCGTTGTGGTTGTTAAGAATAGTTTTGACTATGGAAAGACCAAGTCCCACACCATCGCGGTCCAGGCTCCTTGACTTATCGGTTTTGTGGAAACGGTCAAAGATGAAAGGAAGCTCCTGCGGAGAAATTGTTTCACCGTGATTTTTAATCGATACAAAGGCCTTGCCGCTATGTTTCCAAAGAGAGATACCGATTACGGTGCCGGTTTCGGAAAACTTAATGGCGTTATCCAGCAGATTGTAGACAACCTGAGTAATAGAGTCCTCGTCTCCGCGGACAATAATGCTCTCTTCCGGAAGTTGAGCGTCAACATCAAGTCCGTTTTGCATAATCTTGCCCTCAAAGGTGAGCAGAGTGCGCATTATAATTTCCGAAAGGTTGAAGCTCCGACCCAAAAGAGCGGGGGTATCAACGGATTGAATTCTGCTCATTTGAAGCATTTGGCGCACAAGTCGGGACAAGCGTTTTGTTTCGCTGGAAATGGTTGCGAGATATTTGTCCTGATCCTCTTTTGGAATAGTGCCGTCAAGAATACCGTCTGCAAAGCCTGATATGGTGGTCATAGGAGTTTTTAGCTCATGAGACAGATTGGCGATGAATTCGCTCCGAAGCTGATCGGATTTTTCCAAGGATTCGGCCATCATATTGAAGGACTCGGTAAGCTCTCCGATTTCGTCCTCGCGGCCTTCGTCGGCAACTCGGGCGGCAAAATCACCGTGCGCAAAGCGCCGCGCAGCAGCCGCAATCTCGAGAAGAGGTTTTGTCTGAAGTTTTGAGTTGTAATATGATAGAATGATCGCAAACAGCATTACGATTGTTGCCGTTGTGACAAAAACCGTGGAGGCGGTACCCCAAGCGCCGATTATCTCCGTGCAGTCGGAACCGACAAAAATATAGCCAATCAAAGAATTGTCAGCACCGATTTCAATTGGAAGCGCAACAACATAATACGGACGCTCGTTATAAAAATCATCCAAGGTTGTGAGCTTTTGAAACTTCCCGTATTTGTAAAGATTCTCCATTATGCTACCGCTTATCCGTTTGCCGATGTAGGGCGAAACGATTTCCATGTCGGAGCTGGAAACAACCACACCCAGCGTATCGGTGATAAAAATGTGGTTTCCGGTGCTTTTTGCTAGCGAGCTGATAATTAGCCGGAGATACCAAGCGTTAAGGTCGCCATTCTCTTCACTAAAAGCGGAAGCTGCTTTGGAAATTTCCTCTGCGCTGAGTGCAATGCTGTCTCGTTTTTGGTTAAGCGCAAAATTTCGCCCAAGTAAAACGATGGACGTTCCTAGGATGAAAAAGCTGATAACGACGAGCATAGCCGTCATCACGAAGTTCTTGAAATATATGCTGTTTTTCATCGTTTTTCATTCAGCTCGAATTTGTAGCCTACTCCCCAGACAGTCTTTAAGGTCCACTGCTCGGAAATGCCCTCCAGCTTTTCGCGGAGGCGCTTAACGTGCACATCGACTGTACGGGAATCGCCGAAATAGTCAAAGCCCCAGACCTCGTCCAAAAGCTGATTGCGAGTGTAAACTCTGTTTGGGGTGGTGGCAAGATGGAATAACAGCTCCATTTCTTTGGGGGGAGTTTCAATCTTTTTGCCGTCAACTATTAGCTCGTAGGAGTCGAGGTTTATAGTGAGCTTATCAAAGGTAAGCTTTTTTTCTCCCGATTTATCCTCAGGCTCTGTTCTGCGCATAACTGCGTGGATGCGCGCCAATAGCTCTTTAACCTCGAAGGGTTTTACTATGTAGTCGTCAGCACCCATATCAAGGCCGTTTACTTTGTCAAAGGTTTCGCCCTTTGCTGTGAGCATAATGATGGGAACACGCGAAGTTTCACGCACTTTGCGGCAGACCTGCCAGCCGTCCAATACGGGCATCATGATGTCAAGGAGAATTACATCAGGGTTTTCTGAGAGTGCCAAACGGACTCCGTTGCCACCGTCGGAGGCAATGATTACGTTAAAACCGTCCTTCTCGAGGTATAACCGCAGCAACTCTGCGATATTTACGTCATCTTCAACTATTAAAGCTCTTTTAGACATGAGAACACGTCCTTCCGAATATGTATATACTCATTTTAATACTATTTAATACATTATACCAGTACAGATAGCAAATACATTAACAAAGTGTAAAAAACGCTAAGGTATTATTTTGCTTTATTAGGAAAAACATCAAAAGAATCTGTGCAAAAGACGCACAGACTCTTTTGACAATAGCTCTTGCTTTATTTCGCTAATGTGATACAATATCACCACGGCAAACAAAAAGCGATTTATTTGGAGGAACTAAAATGAAAAACAACAAAACTATTATTGTACTGCTTTTGGCAGTTGTAATGTGCTTTGGTCTTCTGTCCGGCTGCGGAAAAAAGACAACTGCCGAAAGCACCGCGCCAAGCGCGGAAGCATCGGCTACAACCGAACGTACAACACTTACCGTCGGCTTCGACGCAAGCTTCCCACCCTACGGCTATACTGACGATAGCGGCGAATATGTCGGATTTGACCTTGACCTTGCCGCAGAAGTATGCGCGAGAAACGGCTGGGAACTAATAAAAAAGCCCATCGAATGGGACAGCAAGGACATGGAACTTGACAGTGGCGCAATTGACTGCATCTGGAACGGCTTTACTATGAACGGGCTTGAAGACAAGTATGAGTGGAGCGACGCCTACGCAGACAACTCTCAGGTTATCGTCGTTGCCGCAGATTCCGGAATAACTAATCTTACGGGTCTTGCGGGAAAGGTCGTCCTCGTTCAGGCTGGGTCTTCAGCTCTTGCAGCGCTTACAGACGAAGATAATCAGAAGAATCTTGACCTTGCGGCTACCTTCAAAGAATTACCCGAGGTTCCCGATTATCTGACAGCCTTTATGTCGCTTGAATCCGGTGCGGCTGATGCTATTGCGATGGACGTCGGTGTTGCAAAGTATCAGATTGCACAGCGCGGTGACAAATACATAATGCTTTCGGAAACTATTGCTGATGAGCAGTATGGCGTGGGCTTCAAGCTTGGAAACAAAGAGCTTCGCGGTCAGGTTCAGAAAACGTTGAATGAGATGGTGGCAGACGGCAAATTCATGGAAATCGCAAAGACCTGGGAACTTGCTGATGCTGTTTGCCTTGGCAAATAAGCAACCTAAGGCTTTAGGAGCAAATAGGATTTTGGATAAAGCGTGGGCGGAAAGTTCTTTCCGCCCGCTTTACCTGTTTTTACGGATTTTTGTTAAAATATAGGAGGTAGAGCATTGGACATTACCTTAATGCTTTTAAGACTCGGCGAGGGTATGCTTAATAGTGTGCTTATTTTCGGGCTCACATTATTGTTTTCGCTGCCTTTAGGGCTTTTAGTGGCATTTGGACGTATGTCCAAATGGGCGCCGTTCAGACGCTTCGGAAAAACAGAATGCAGGTGTACGGGTGAACCTTTGGGTGCTAGGCCTAATTCGTTTTTCAAAAAATGCTGGGGCTGCATTCTAAACAAATTAGTCGGCTTCAAGCCACTTCAATTTGTAATGAAGGTGTTCATTTCGATATTGCGCGGAACACCGCTTATGCTTCAAATTATGTTTGTATATTACGGTCCATATTATTTGTTTGGCGTCAAGAACAGCAGCGGATATCAGATATATGCAATAGTAATAGCTTTTGCGGTCAACTATGCGGCTTATTTTGCGGAGATTTACCGCAGTGGAATAGAATCAATGCCAAAGGGTCAGTATGAGGCGGCAGAGGTTTTGGGATACAGCAAAGGCCAGACCTTTTTCAAGATAATACTCCCGCAGATGATTAAGCGCATTTTGCCGCCTGTTACAAACGAAGTCATAACGCTTGTCAAGGACACATCGCTTGCCTTCGTTATCTCGTATGCGGAGATGTTCACGATTGCACAGAGAATAGCGTCAAAGGAGTGTTCCGTTCTACCCTTTGTAGGTGCTGCCGTATTCTACTATGTGTTTAACCTTATCGTTGCGATGACGATGGAAAAGGCCGAAAAAGGCCTTGCGTATTACCAGTAAAGGAGGAGGAAAATGGACGAAAACACGATTCTAAAAATGCAGAATATCGAAAAAAGCTTTGACGGCCTTGAAGTGCTTAAGGACATTTCTCTCTCTGTGCAGCGAGGTGAGGTGCTTGCAATCATCGGCTCGTCAGGAAGCGGAAAGTCGACGCTTCTGCGTTGCGCAACACTTCTTGAGACGATAGATTCGGGAAGTATTAGTTATCTCGGCAACAGTGCCGCCGTAGCGGAATCGAACGGCAAAGCCACATATGCAACCAAAGCGGAGCTGAAGAAAATTCGCGGTTATTTCGGACTTGTTTTTCAAAACTTTAACCTTTTTCCCCACTATACAGTTTTAAAAAACGTTACGGACGCGCCGATAAACGTTAAAAAGCGCAGCAAAAGCGAGGCAATTGACAAGGCGAGGGTGCTTCTTGCCAAAATGGGACTTGAAGACAAGGAAAATGCTTACCCCTGTCAGCTTTCCGGCGGACAGCAGCAGCGCGTTTCAATAGTACGAGCATTAGCTTTGGAGCCGCAAATATTGTTTTTCGACGAACCAACAAGCGCGCTTGACCCGGAGCTTACGGGTGAGGTTCTCAAAGTTATCCGCAAGCTTGCGGAGGAACACATGACGATGGTGATTGTAACTCACGAGATGGCGTTTGCACGCGCGGTTGCCGACAGGGTGGTCTTCGTGGATGGCGGGGTAATCGTTGAGCAGGGCGCACCAGAGGACGTTCTGGGGAACCCTCAGGAGGAACGTACTAAACAATTCCTTGCAAGATATTCAGAAGAATAGGGTGAATTTGAGTTTTTGAGTTGATATCGAAGAAACTCGCTGGAGGAGCTTATAAAAAGCTCCTCCTATTTTAGTTACAAAAGTTTACAAGTTTTGCTTGAATTGTTCATGAAGCTATAATAATATGTGTAACGTGATTCAAACCATGAGATAGGGGAGAGATGCTCCTTATTTCGGCTTTAGTAATCAAAATGATGGTGATTTATCAAAAAGTATTGACAAATTATGTAGAATTATGTAGAAATATGTAGAATATATAGAGATACTCGGTGGTGTACTATGAAGAAAAAAGCACGCGCACTTGCGTTTGTACTTTCAGTTTTACTTATAATATCAACAACTGGCTGTGGAGTCGGAGGCAACGACAAATACCGTGTCGCTGACAGGCTTGTGCAACAGGAATTTTGCGTCGCCTTCAGGCTTGACGATAAAGCGGGCTTGTCTGTAATTGCCGCGCTCAAGGTGCTACAGGATTCCGGCAAGGTGTCCGAACTGTCGCAGAAGTGGTTCGATGAGGATGTCTCACTTCTGAAGGGCGACTCCAATGCACTTACCCTGTTAGAGACTGTTGAGAGACGAACATTTAACATTGGCTATGACGCGGGAAGACTGCCCTTTTCCGGAACCTCAACAGATGGAGCAGCAATCGGGTTCGACATCGATTTGGCGAGAGAGGTTTGCAAGGAACTGGGGTGGAAAGCAAAATTCATTCCCATCGACGTTTCGCAGGCAACGGTTGAGCTAAACTCGGGTAATGTCGATTGCGTGTGGGGTGGCTTTGCCTATGACGGGGAAAATACGGAAATAAACCAGTCACCGGTCTATATGAAAAACACAATAGTTCTCGCGTCCCTTGCAAGTTCAGGTGTCAGGGGCATAGGGTCACTTTCGGGAAAAACGCTTACACTAAGCGAGAATGGCTACTACAACGAGTTGCTTGAGGGAAATGACGCGCTAAGGAATAAACCAAAATTCATCGTTCGAGTTCTGGGTGGAACGGACGAATGCTTCAAGGCACTTGACAGCGGAGCGTGCAGCGCGATAATTACGGATTTGGCAGCGCTGGATTATTTCAAATAAGGCACGGTTGCTTTGATTTTAGCTGCGGCAGAGGCGGTAACTGTACATGAGCCTTTTGAAGAAATTATGCCGCACAAACTTTTTACCGGAACTCATAATGCGGATGTAATCTGCGCCAAAAATATTTGAAATGAGCCTGACTATTTTAATAGTCAGGCTCTAACAGTCTGTCAAAGAATGTGAGTTCCGACAGACTGTTAGAGGTTGATAAAGGCTTGCAGGCCGGCGTTTCCGAAGTAAGCATAAAGTGTTCAATTATCAACGACTTCAGCCGTTACATTTCGATTTGTAAAAGCGGTTTGGATGCTCGAGATAAGATTTTATCTTACTTCTTGCTTAGCCATGCTTTTTGCGGTGCGTGACTTTTTCGACATTCTAAAATTAGCCCGACTGTTTCAAACAGTCGGGCTAATTGATTATAAAAATATTTATGCGTTATGGCTTAGAGGACGGCAATCTTCGGTTTGTCGTTATCGACCATAATCGAAATTCTCGATACTTTACCGTGGTAGTTATCGATAATTTCCGTTGCAATTGCGTCTTCGATTTCTTTTTGTATTAGGCGGCGCAGGTTTCTTGCACCGTAAGTGTGAGAGTAGCTCTTTTTTGAGAGATAATCAAGTAGAGCGTCGTCGAACGCAAGCTCAATGCCCTTTTCGGCCATAGCCTTACGCAATTCGTCAAGCATAAGCTTTGCAATACCGCGGAAATTATCCTCGTTCAGGCTGTTGAAGTAGACGATTTCATCGATACGGTTTATAAACTCGGGACGTAGAAAGTCCTTTAGTGCCTTAATTGCTTTGTCTTTACCCAAATCAGAAACCGTGCCGCCAAAGCCCACTGTGCCTTCCTTTTTATCGCTGCCGGCATTGGTGGTCATAATAATGACGGTGTTTTCGAAGTTGACAGTTCTGCCCTGAGCATCGGTTACTCTGCCGTCGTCAAGAATTTGCAGTAGCACATTCATAACATCTGGGTGAGCCTTTTCGATTTCGTCAAAGAGAACGACCGAATAGGGCTTGCGTCGAATCTTTTCGGTTAACTGACCAGCCTCGTCATATCCGACATAGCCGGGGGGTGAACCGATGATACGGGAAACAGAGTGCTTTTCCATGAATTCGGACATATCCAAACGGATGAGTGATTCGGGGGAGTTGAACAAATCCTCCGCAAGACGCTTAACCAGCTCTGTTTTGCCAACGCCGGTGCTTCCAACGAAAATAAAGCTGACAGGTTTGTGCTTTGCTGACATACCGACGCGGTTACGCTTGATTGCGGCACATACGGTGTTAACGGCATCGTCCTGTCCGATAATATGGTTTTTCAGACGCGTATGCAGTTCCGAGAGCTTTTCAAATTCGTCCTCCCGGATACTGCTTGCGGGAATTTTTGTCCAAAGCTCAATGACTCTCGCAAGGTTTTCCTCGGTCAGGGCAGGTTTGCCCTTCGCGCGAAGACGCATCTGCTCGTCGGTGAGTTGCAGGCAATGACTGCGTATCTCTGCAAGACGAGCAAAATTACCGTCGTTTCCGCTGTCGGTAAGAAGAAGCTCGCGCTCTTTGTCAAGATCGGCAAGTTCCTTGCTGATAGTTGACATACGCTCAATTTCGGGATTTTTGAGATTTACGTCCGAGCAGGCCTCGTCAATGAGGTCAATCGCCTTGTCAGGTAAAAAGCGGTCGGTTATATAGCGTTCGGACATTAGAACGGCTTTGCGGCACATCTCTTCCGGAATTGCCACGCCGTGATAGTCTTCGTAGTAGTGAGCAATGCCCTTCATGATGGCTACACTGTCATCGATAGAAGGCTCGTTAACGGTAACAGGCTGGAAGCGACGCTCGAGAGCGGAATCCTTTTCTATGTGCTTGCGGTATTCGGTAAAGGTTGTGGCGCCGATAACTTGAATCTCGCCCCTTGAGAGTGCGGGCTTTAAAATGTTCGCAGCGTTCATACTGCCCTCGGCATCGCCTGCACCGACTATGTTATGGACCTCGTCGATAACCAGGATAACGTTGCCCTGCTTGCGTACTTCTTCAATCAGGCCCTTCATACGGCTTTCGAACTGGCCACGAAACTGCGTTCCGGCAACCAAGGAAGTGAGATCGAGAAGCATAACCTCTTTATCGCGCAGCTTGTAAGGCACTCGTCCATCGGCTATGCGCTGGGCAAGCCCCTCTGCAATCGCGGTTTTGCCGACGCCGGGTTCGCCTATTAGGCAGGGATTGTTTTTCTGGCGGCGGTTAAGGATTTGTATTACTCGCTCAAGCTCTTCCTCGCGCCCTATCATATTGTCAAGTTGACCCTCGATTGCGCGTTCCGAAAGATTGATGCAATAATTATTCAAAAATTTGAGCTTTGAGGAGTTTCGCGCAAACTGTTCCCTAGTCTCACTTTTGGAGGAACGGTTATCATTGGGCTCAAAGGGCGGAGTGGGCTGGGGATATGAATTGTTTATAGGGTTAAACACGCTGTCGGCACCGAAAAGCCGATTAAGATAGGGGAACGTTGCCGTCTTGCCGACATCGTCATCTGACGTGTCGATGTGTTCAGGCTCAGTTATACCTTCTGCCTGGCCTATAACAGCAGACATTTCGTTTGTGATTGTGTCGAGATCGTCATCGGAAATACCCATTTTGGTCATTATATCATCGACAGGTTTAATATGAAGCTCGCGGGCACATTTGAGGCAGAGACCCTCATTCTTGGTTTCTCCGTTTTCAACCTTGGATATGAATATTACGGCCATGTTCTTGTTACAACGCGAGCAAATTGTTGGCAGCATAAATTTAATCTCCTTGAGTTAGTTGGTGGTTGCAAACCGTTCCTGCGGTCAAACGGTCAAAAATAACGATAAAAAGTTAATTTTTAATAACAGGGCGGACAGTAGAGTGCGGCTCATATCTTCCTCGGGAAGCACCGCTCCGCAGAATTTGAGCACCCAAGTAATAATCATGCAAATAATAATACCGGTGATGGCACCTGCGATAGCACCTCCGATATTGTTTAGTTTATCTTTTTCAGGAATTTTAAAGCTAAGGTTAATTAAATTACCCAAAACGGTAATTATTATAATAGATAGTAAGAAAAACAGAATAAATATAAGGCAATATGCGAGGTTTTGACACATTACATCCACAACCGCAATAGAAAGGGAAGAACTGTTCTGCTCGGATAACGCTATTGCTTCATCCGCCATTTTCTCCGCAGAGGAGGTATAGACTCCAACTTTTTTGAAGCTGTTTACGCAGAGGTCATGTCTTTTGTCGGGGTTCTGAGCAAGAGCGTCATCGACTGACAGTGATGTGTTTCCTGTCTCCAGAAGCTCATTCATGTTTTCCGTTATTATACCGTCAGTACCGTCCATATATCCGCTGACGAAAGGACGCATGACAGGTTGAACCGCAGATGAAAACGTATCGCCAAGTAAATCACCCACATATAAAGATATTATTATTGCAAGTAGGCTTCCTATGCACATTACAAGGCCTTTTTTATATCCGTTCCATACGCAGAATGCGATAATGAAAAGCAGAACAGCTTCGATTACAAATCTCATACCTTACCTCACGTTTATCGGACGTAAACGATACGCCCGTGCTCTTTATTTATTTCTCGCTGAAGACCTAAAAGATTGGAAGCATATCGTGCCCGTCAACTGAACGAACATTTTTCCCCGTAATGAGAAGAAAGAAGAAGAACATTGCCCTTGGGTAATAAAACCGCAGATACAAAGCCGGCTGAAACATGGTTTTGCTTCTGTAAGTGAAGGTCGTTGGAATAAAGCGAAATGTTGGACGAATCAAGAACAAGAAGCTGTTGCCCTTGAGAGAAAAGCGAAAGCGGCTCTGAGGAAAGTGGCACGTTTCCGAGCTCTTTACCTGTACCGCCGAAGCTTTTCAGAGTTACGTCGCTTCCTGAAACGTATTTGCTTAGAACTACAGACCAGCATCCCTCGCTGAGCGTAAAGTTAGCAAGATAATTGCCGTCAAATCCGTATTCGGAAAGCGCCTGCCCGTTGGAGCCGAAGAAATGCATTCCTTTTTCGGAAAGAACACAGAAATTACCGCCTTTTTCATAGCTCAACTTGAAAGCAAGCTCATTAGGGACGGAAACGGATACAATTTCTTTCTCGCTGTCAAAATGGAAAAGGTGTACGACGCTTCCGGAAGACTCGACGCAAAGCACTGCCAGCGTAGTGTTGTCGGGAGATACGGCTGCGTCAAGGATATATCCGGAGCCGGAATACCACTCGTAAATTGGATTAAGTGTTGCATCGTAAACGGTAACACTGCCCTTATATCCCGCTTCATAGCCGGCAACGGCATAATAGCCGTCACTGTTAACGGAAACGGAAATAATTTCGGATTCACGGTCTAAATTTTCGAACTTTTTGTCTTTGTAAATGCGGAGAGAATAACCGCCAACGTCATAGAAAGCGCAGGTGCTGTCGTTTCCGCAAACGGCGGGATTGACCATGGAGAAAACCTCACGTGAAATGGTGACGCCACTGCTGTCGAGCAGTTGAAGCCCTGTGGAGGAAGCAACAGCAAGCTCGTCGCCCATGAGCGCGAACATCTGTTGAGAGCCGGTTTCGTATGTAAAAGGCTCGCTCTCGGAAATGATATCCGAAACTTCACCCGAAGTTCCGGAAAGGGAAGAAATCGGGAGTTTGTCCCTGTAAAGAAAAACAAGAACAGCCAAAACCACTACTAGCATCGTGGCAATGACGGCAGATATTTTGCGGGTATTTTTCGTCTGTCTTGTGTGTTTAGCACGAACCATAAAACATACTCCACGCTATATTCATAGCCTTTTCAAAAAGCCTGAAGTTCCGCTTTTTACGCTGACAGTATAGCATATTCTTTGAAAAATATATAGATTATCTGTTAATAAAAATCATTGGTAAAGGTTACTTCATCATCATTTCGCCTACCGCACCTTCGTACCACACACGGGACATATACAGCCCCTGGGGCGGCATTGTCGGACCTGTAAGTCGGCGGTCACCATCCAGAAGAAGGGAGGGAATGTTTTCAGGCTCAATTTTACCAAGTCCTGCGAAGACAACGGTTCCCATAATAGCGCGAACCATATTGTAAAGAAAGCCATCCGCGCAGATACGCATTGAAATCATATCGCCTTCGTTTTCGACTTCGCACCAGTAAATAGTTCGAACGGTGGTCTTCGTTTCGGTTCCGACGCTTCGCACGGCGCGGAAATCATGCGTTCCCTCAAAAAACTTGGCCGCTTTTTCCATTCGCTCAACGTCCAAAACAGAGGGGAAATAACAGGCACGGTTAGTAAGAAAAGGGTCGCGGATGCGAGTGTTGTGGATTTTGTAAATATATTCCTTTTGTACGCATGACAGAATGGAATTGAAATCGTCGGATGCTTCAACAGCGTGTGTCGCGGCAATGTCATATGGAAGAAGAGCGTTTACTGCAAGCGGAATTCTGTCTGTGGGGATGCTACACTCGGTCTTGAAATTGGCGCAGTAACGAAGTGCATGAACGCCTGCGTCGGTTCGTCCACAGCCGACAACCTTAACGGGGTGCTCGCAGATTTTTGTAAGCGAGGTTTCAAGGGTTTCCGCAACCGTAATATCATTCTTTTGAACCTGCCAGCCGTGGTAACGCGTTCCGTCGTAGGAAAGACGCAGGGCAATATTTCTCATAGGCCGAACCTCGCAAGAACGATAATTCCTGCCAAAAACAGTGTGGAAAAAATCATTGTCAGAATATCGGACAAGGTCATTCGAAGCTTTTTCATGCGAGTGCGTCCTTCGCCGCCGTGGTAACAGCGGGACTCCATGGCGATGGCAAGCTCATCGGCACGGCGAAAAGCACTGACAAAAAGTGGCACGAGAAGAGGAAGGAGAGCCTTTGCTCTGTCCGTCAGCTTGCCTGTTTCAAAGTCAGCACCACGCGCCTTTTGAGCGTTTGAAATTTTGTCCGCTTCCTCGATGAGCGTGGGGATAAAGCGCAGAGCTATGCTCATCATCATCGAAAACTCATGCACGGGAACGCGCAGCTTTTTGAGCGGGTTTAAAAGCAACTCCAGACCGTCCGTTAGTGCCATGGGAGTTGTGGTATAGGTGAGCAAAAATGTTCCCGAAATCAGCATCATGATACGGAAAACCATGAAAAACGCGATTTTCAAGCCCTCGGTAGTTACTGTGAAAATCCAGTAGCTAAATAACTCGGTGCCGCCCTTGGAATAAAAAATATTCAAAATGGCTGTAAAAACGATGATGAAAGTGAGCGGTTTTAAACCCTTTAGCATCGCTGACGGTTTGATTTTTGCAACGGCGACGCATAATACCAGAACAAGAAATAGAATACCGTAAGTCACAAAGGATTTTGCGACGAATAATGCCGCAATGTATATCATTGTGCAAATTAGCTTTGCGCGCGGATCGAGACGGTGAACAAAGCTGTTTCCGGGAAAATACTGACCTAGTGTTATGTCCTTCAGCATGGGTTACCCTCCTTTTTCAGAGAGAGTATGGCGTTGCGAAGCTGAGGAACGGTATAGCAGCACTCGGGAACATCTATATTGAGCTCCCGAAGACGTGTTGCAATGTCGGTTACGACAGGCACGTCAAGCCCTATGCTGCGGAGCTTATCGGCCTGTGAAAAAATTTCCTCGGGATTGCCGTCCATGACGGTGTGACCGCCCTCAAAAACAATTAGCCTTGTGGCATAACGGGCGATGTCTTCCATGCTGTGAGATACTAGAATAATAGTAGCTCCGGTTGCCCGGCGGTAGTCGGAAATGTTTTTCAAAATGCTTTCGCAGCCTTCGGGGTCAAGACCTGCCGTAGGCTCGTCCAACACCAGAACGCTAGGACGCATGGCGATAACGCCGGCAATAGCGACGCGGCGTTTTTGACCACCCGAAAGTTCAAGCGGAGATTTATCGAAAATTGCTTCGGGTACACCGACAAAGCCTGCCGCTTCGCGGACACGCTCGTCGATTTCTGATTTTGAGAGCTTCATGTTGCGCGGACCAAAGGAAATGTCCTTATAGACAGTGTCCTCAAAAAGCTGATATTCGGGGTATTGAAAGACAAGCCCGACCTTAAAGCGCATTTCGTGCCGCAGCTTTTTGGACGAATTTAGATCAGTCCCGTCCAATAGAATTCGTCCGCTGGTTGGAAGCAAAAGCCCGTTTAAATGCTGGACAAAGGTAGACTTTCCCGAACCAGTGTGCCCGATAAGCCCGATGAACTCCCCTTGAGCGATTTCAATATTAACATTTTCGAGGGCGATGCTTTCAAAGGGACTGCCCATGCTGTAGACGTGAGTCATTGCTTCTGTTTTTATGGTTGGCATTATATTTTTTTCCTCTGTTTTCGGAAAGCAGGTATTAACGACAGCTTTCCTTGAGTATTCATTTTAAAGCGGATGCAATTGCCTGCGCTGTTTCTTCAATTGAAAGAGTCCCCTCGGGGAATTCGAAACCCGCAAGCTTAAGCTCATATAATAGCTCCGCTGTGTCGGGAACTGTCAGCCCTTCGTTTTTCAACGCCTCGACGTTTGAGAAGACCTCTTTTGGCGTGCCCTCGCTGACGACCTTGCCTTTTGACATGACAAAAACGTGGTCGGCATCGATTGCCTCGTTCATGTGGTGAGTAATGAGGATAATCGTAATTCCGTTTTCACGGCAAAGGCGCTTTATTGTGCCAATTACCTCATGCCGCCCTGCGGGGTCAAGCATTGCGGTAGGCTCGTCCAGCACAATACAGCGCGGACGCATCGCAATGACACCGGCAATGGCGACACGCTGTTTTTGTCCGCCTGAAAGAAGATGCGGTGAGTGCAGACGGTATTCGTACATATCGACAAGCTTAAGTGCTTCATCCACGCGGAGCCTGATTTCGTCAGGCGGGATGCCGAGATTTTCAGGCGCAAAGGCAACATCGTCCTCAACAACAGATGCGACCATCTGGTTGTCGGGGTTTTGAAAAACCATGCCTACTGTGCGCCGAATATCGAGAAGCTTTGCTTCGTCGCGTGTGTCCATACCATCAACCAGAATACAGCCCTCATTTGGGATGAGTATGCCGTTGAAGTGCTTGGCAAGTGTGGACTTACCCGAACCGTTGTGACCGAGGATGACTACAAAGTGACCCTCTTCTATATCGAGCGTTGTTCCGTTAAGCGCGGGCGAGAGGTCTTCCTCACCCTCGTAGCGGAAGAAAACGTCTTTAACTTGAATAATCGGTTTCATAAGTTTTTCCTTTAATATGACTGCCAGCGGCAGGATGCACCGCAGGGCAAAATCAAACCGCTTTCCTTAACGGGAAGCCCAAGCTCATGGCTTTCACTTTTTCCTCCGAATTTCTTTGTGAAAACACTATCGGAGATATAGGTCAAAACGGAGGGGGAAAGACCGGTTGTGTATGAATTGATAATAACAAAAAGCGGATTGTCTGAAAGAGCTCCGGCGCAAAGGCAAACAAAGTCCCAAAGGTTTTCTTCAAGTTTCCAGGTTTCGCCGCCCGGTCCGCGTCCGTAGGAGGGAGGATCCATAATAATAGCGTCATATCGCTTCCCACGGCGAATTTCGCGTTCGACAAATTTAATGCAGTCGTCAACAATCCAGCGGATGGGGGCATTTTCAAGCCCTGTGGACGCGGCGTTTTCCTTTGCCCATGCGACCATACCTTTTGCGGCGTCAACATGGCAAACGCTCGCACCTGCCTTGGCACAGGCAAGTGTTGCCGCACCTGTGTAGGCAAAGAGATTGAGAACGCTTATGGGGCGGTCAGCACTTCTAATCTTGCCCATGGCAAAATCCCAGTTTGTCGCCTGCTCGGGAAAGATTCCCGTGTGTTTAAAGTTCATGGGCTTCACATTGAAGGTAAGCTCACCATAATGTATTTTCCAGCTCTCGGGAACGTTGCTTTTTTCCCAGTGACCTCCGCCCTCTGAACTGCGGCTGTACTTTGCAGATGGTTTGTTCCAGGCGGGATTCGTTTTCGTGGTATTCCAAATAGCCTGAGGGTCGGGGCGAACAAGAATCTGGCTACCCCAGCGCTCAAGCTTCTGCCCGTTTGAGCAATCAATAAGTTCATAGTCTTTCCAATTATCGCAAATCCACATAGTATATCCTCGCTGTGATGTAAACCACCCATTAAATTAGTTGTTCCTAAAATTGTATCATAAAACGCTAGATGGGTCAAATGTTTCTACAATTACTTAACATTTTTGCACTTTGTTGAACGCCGCTGAGCCTACGTTTTGAAGGGAAACGAGCCTCCAAAAATTTGGTAGGAGATAGGCCGAAAGAAAGGCGCAAGAAAAGTCGAAATTATGTAAAATAATCCTTGCATATTGAAAAGTGTTTATCTATAATGAAATAAGTAATTGGTAGACATAATGTGACACAAACATAAAGGAGCAAGCTTAGGCTATGACCCAAAATAATAAAAAATACAAAGGAACAAGAGCCATTTTTTTTGTGCTTATGATAGCACTGGTTGTGGTAATAGCATATTTCGGGAAAAAGCCGAACAGCTCAGAGACTCCGAATTCTCAGGATTCCGCATCGCCTACGACTTCGGATTCTCAGGCTTCCTCGGCGAATACCGAGGGGCAAACGGCTTCTCCTTCGCCGTCGGCAGAGCTTGTTGGCCCCGATTTGGTTGCTCATGAGCCGGTGGGCGACGACTATTTTTCCGATGCCGCATTTATGGGAAACTCTCTTATGGATGGTTTTAAGCTGTTTTCGGGACTTTCTACCTGTGACTATTATACCGCAACAAGCATGACCGTAGTCGGCGCAACCAGCAAGGTGTGCGCTTCGCTCGATAACGGTGCGCAAGGTACACTGGTTGACGGGCTGACCCAGAAACCCTACGGAAAGATTTATATTCTATTGGGAATAAACGAAATTGGTTTTGAAGTTACTTCGTTTATCGATTATTACAGCAAAATGCTCGACACAATTATTGCTGCTCAGCCCAACTGCAACATATACATTATGGGAATAACCCCCGTCAGCGAGGTGAAGTCAAACAGCGGCGAAGTTTTCAATATGACCCGCATAACCGAGTACAACACGGCACTTCATCAACTCGCCGCAGATAAGGGTTGTTACTACATGGATTTAGTATCTGCGCTTGCGGGACCGGACGGATACCTTCCGGCAAACGAAACTACCGACGGTGTACATTTCTCGGCTGAGGTTTATAAAACATGGCTTGATTACGTAAAGACACATTATGCTTAAAGATTTTAGCACGAATTAATTCACATTTATGACCATTCCTTGTTATGGTCATTTTGTGTCTTGTGCGCATCGAAAGGGATGGTCGCAATTATGAAGAGGTTGATTTTGGTTTTGCTTCTGGCCTGCGTGGCTTTCGGAGTGCTTTCGGGTTGCGTACAAAAGGCCGAGCCGGTCGAGTATGATTTTGCGTCGCTGTCATCAAAGCTGGAGCAGAGCGGAGCGTTCTCTGATTTCCTCAGCCCTGTTACCAAAGAGTTCGCGGCTTCGTTTTATGGCTTCGATACAGCGGATGTAACTGAATGCGTGGTGCTCTGCTCAACAGGTGCGACAACCGAGGAGATTGCGCTGTTCAAATGCGCGAACGAGGAAGCTGCGATCAAGCTTAAAGCAAACGCAGCGGCAAGAGTTGAAACACAGAGAACAGTCTATGAATCATATGCACCGCTCGAAATGCCGAAGCTTGACGATGCAATTGTCACACAGAACGGGCTTTATGTGTTCTACATCGTTTCCGCAGATTACACCAAGGCTCAGGCAGTTCTGGACGGGTTGAATAAGTAGTATTAGTTTAATAACAAATAGCGCCGCACACTATTTTGGTGTGCGGCGCTATTTTTATCAGGTTTTCGATACAGGCGTTTTCCTTACTGGTTGTCGCCTTTGCTTTCAGCAACGTCATTCGCGCCAAGGGCGTTTTTGCCGTAGTGCTTCTTGACACACTCGGTCAGAAGAAACTCTATCTGTCCGTTTACGGAGCGAAAATCATCGTCCGCCCAGGAAGCGAGCTTTGCATAGAGTGAGGGCGAAAGCCGCAGGGGAACCTGCTTTTTTGATTTGTCGTTCTCCATAAAGCTTAATAGATTGATCCACTGTTGACTATCGGCTGGGCTTCCTTGTTGCCGCAAAGTACGACTAGAAGGTTGGAAACCATTGCAGCCTTGCGTTCGTCGTCAAGGGTAACAATGTTGTTTTCGCTGAGCTTTGTTAAAGCCATCTGAACCATACCGACTGCGCCTTCAACAATGAGCTTGCGGGCATCGATAATTGCGCTTGCCTGCTGACGCTGGAGCATTGCGGCGGCAATTTCGGGCGCATAGGCGAGATGCGTTATGCGGGTTTCAACGATTTCAAGCCCTGCGTCCTCAACCTTTGTCTGAAGCGCGTCCTTAAGCTTTTGCGCAACCTCTTGACTGCTGCCGCGCAGGGAAAGCTCGCCGGATGTTTCTTCCTCGTCCCAGATGTCATAGGGGTACATACGAACGATGTTCCGAAGGGAGCTGTCAGCCTGAATTGAAAGAAACTCAATGTAGTTGTCGACATTGAAAACGGCTTTTGCGGCGTTTACTACGCGCCAAATGACGACGACACCAATCTCTATGGGGTTGCCGAGCAGGTCGTTAACCTTCTGACGGTCGTTATTAAGCGTCATTACCTTCAGGGAAACTGCTTTGCCTGCTGCGGTGTCTGTTTTTTCTGATTTGTCGGTTCTTTGCTTCTGCTTCTGAGCGGCTTCCGCTGAGGTTGACTTCGTTGGATTGACTGCCGAGACAAAGGGGTTGACAAAGTAGAAGCCTGCACCCTCAAGCGTTCCGTAATACTTGCCGAAAAGCGTCAGCACAAGGGCTTCGTTGGGCTTGAGTATTTTTAGCCCGGCGTACAATATGGGACAGACGATAAAGCCCAAAAGCGCACAAACACCCGCAAGAATGCCGAATGCGGTGCTGCCGTTTTCGGCGCGGCTCGCACCGAATATCACTCCGAAAATGCAGGCGAGGATGACAAGCGTGTTAATTAAGAGCATAGCCATGCCGTTAGGCGCTTTCAGCTTCTTCTGTTCAGAAAATAGTTCTGTATTACTCATTTTTTGACCTCCAATTATATTTGTGTATTTGAGGAATACTCATATTGAGATGATATCAAAATAATATCACAACATTTCCTTTTGTCAAGAAAAATCGCCCACCTTTTGGTGAGCGATTTTTTTGTTATCTTTTAGTTTTAAATCTATGCAAGCTTTGAAGCGGCATACTTTCTCTGGAAAAGCTTTACTAGCTCAACTGCGGGGATTATGCATACTGCCAACGCAAGGGCAACAGCGTACTCCTTGAAGCTGATGGGCGTGAAGCCAAAGGCGTCTGCAAGGAACGGAACCTCGATAACAAGAGTTGTAGCAAGAAGGCTTGCGATGGCTGCAAAGCTTAGAGCCTTGTTTCTTCCCTTTAGAGAGAAGATACTGCCACGCTGACTTCTCATGTTGAAGCTGTGGAAAATTTCTGCCATGGACATTGTGAGGAAGGCCATTGTTGTGCCGTCCGCACTGTTGGTGATTGCAAAGTTTCCGGTTTGAATGAAGTGACCTATGAAAAACGCTGCAAGGGTAAGAATGGAAACCAATATGCCCTGATATGCGACATCCACGCCAAGACCGCCTGAGAAAATTCCTGATTTGGAGTCACGAGGTTTGCGGTGCATAACGTCGGGTTCGGCTTTTTCCATTCCCAAAGCAAGTGCTGGGAAGCAGTCGGTAACAAGGTTAATCCAAAGCAAATGTACAGGAGCCAATATGGTGAAGCCCATTAGAGTTGCAACAAAGATACTAATGACCTCACTCATGTTGGAACCGAGCAGGAACTGAATGGCCTTACGGATGTTGTCGTAAATTCTTCTGCCTTCCTCGACAGCTCCGACGATTGTCGCGAAGTTGTCGTCGGCAAGAACCATGTCGGCAACGTTCTTTGTAACGTCGGTTCCTGTGATGCCCATGCCCACGCCGATATCAGCGTTCTTGATGCTGGGCGCGTCATTAACGCCGTCGCCGGTCATGGCGGTGATGCAGCCCGCTTTGCGCCAGGCGTTTACTATACGAACCTTGTGCTCGGGCTGTACACGGGCGTATACGGAAATGTCGCGGAAGCGGCGCTCAAACTCAGCGTCGTCCATTTCGGAAATCTGTGCACCTGTAACGGCAACAGCATCGCCGGTAAGGATACCAAGCTCTCTAGCTATGGCGCTTGCGGTATCGATGTGGTCACCGGTAATCATTATGGCTCGAATGCCAGCGGTACGGCATTCATCAATAGCGTCCTTAACCTCGGGACGGACAGGGTCTATCATACCGGTTAGACCAACAAAGCAAAGATCTTTTTCAAGATCGGCGGGTGCGAAGCTTGCTGGCTCGGCAGTGTGAGGCTTGATTGCGGCAGCAAGAACGCGAAGCGCTTTGTTAGCCATTCTCTTGTTTTCAGCAAGAATTTTAGCTCTTGCTTCGTCCGTCATTTCAACGGATTTGCCGTCCTTGAGATAAGAGGAGCAGATGCGCAGAACCTCGTCTGGAGCACCCTTTGTGTACTGGATAATGGCGTCTTCGGTTTTGTGAACCGTGCTCATCATCTTGCGGACACTGTCGAACGGTGCTTCGCCGATTCTCGGCTCGTCTTCTACAAGGTCGTATTTCGGGATTCCTAAGGAATTTGCCCAATAGACAAGCGCGTTTTCGGTTGGTTCACCGGTTACGGTGCCGTCTGAATTGAGCTGTGCGTCGCAGCAAAGTGCCATTGCGGTTGCGAGCATTTTTTGGTTTTCGCCATAGTACTCAACTACTGTCATTTTGTTCTGAGTGAGAGTGCCGGTCTTGTCTGAGCAAATTATCTGAGCGCAGCCAAGAGTTTCAACAGCTGTAAGACGGCGAATGATAGCGTTTCGTTTGCTCATGTTGGTAACGCCAATCGAGAGAACTACGGTAACAACGGCAGCAAGTCCTTCTGGTATTGCCGCAACAGCGAGTGACACCGCAATCATGAAGGAGTTGAGAATTGTCTCGGCAGCAAAGCCATTTCGTAAAAGCTGGACGGCAAAGATGACAACGCATATTCCAAGTACCAGATATGTGAGGATTTTGGAAAGCTGAGTGAGCTTTTTCTGAAGCGGGGTCTGACCCTCCTCGGCCTGGGCGATGGCTTCGGCTATCTTGCCCATCTCAGTGTCCATTCCTGTGGCGGTGATGACAGCGAGTCCGCGTCCGTAAACAACAGCGCTGCCCATGTAAATCATGTTTTTGCGGTCTCCGAGAGGAACGTCTTTTGTATCACCCAAATTAATGAGGTTAATAAACTTGTCAACAGGTACGGACTCGCCTGTGAGAGCAGCCTCTTCGATTTTGAGGCTGTTTGATTCAATGATTCGGCCGTCTGCGGGAACAGCATCGCCAGCTTCTAGGACAACCACGTCGCCTACAACTATATCCTCGCTCTTTATGACGCATATACGTCCGTTCCTGAGGATTTTGCTTGTGGCTGAAGCCATTTCCTGCAAAGCTTCAAGAGCTTTCTCGGCCTTGTTCTCCT
>CAZLLK010000007.1:0-61641 GCA_964560435.1 uncultured Oscillospiraceae bacterium | reverse complement strand
TCCACGACCTATAACATTAGCATATCCGGCTTCAGGGATAAGGTAGGCAATATCATGACTGCGGATTCCAGCCATACTTACGTCACCGATGCTTTAAAATATATGGATGAAAACGGAGCAGCGAAGACAGCTACGGCGACGAAAATTACTAACTCGACCACGAGCCTCACCACCGGCTGGTACGTGGTTGAAAGCAATGTGACGAAGAATGCGACACTCGCCATCACCGGCGACGTGAAGCTAATCCTTGCGGATGGCTGCACTCTGACAGTCAACGGAAGCGATAATAACGCGGGCGTTAGCGTCACAGCAGGCAACAGCCTGACAATCTACGGACAATCAGCAGGGACAGGAAAGTTAATTGCCATTGGTGTCGGTGAGGGCGCCGGCATTGGTGGCAAACGCTACGTTCACGGCGGGGCAATTACCATTAACGGTGGCACTATTACAGCCAAAGGCGGCGGTGACGGTGGCGCTGGTATCGGCGGCGGATTGCAAGCCTCCAGTGGGACAACCATCATTAACGCCGGCACTGTTACAGCCAATGGCGGCACTTGTGGTGCGGGTATAGGTAGCGGTAGTTATTTTAATAACGATGGCTCCCTCACGATTAACGGGGGTACCGTTTCGGCTAGCGGCGGCGCAGGCGGCAGCGCCGGTATCGGCGGTGGCTACAGAGGTAGCGGCGGTACTGTAACGATAACGGGCGGTTTCCTGTGGGCTAATGGCACTGGAGAAATTGAATACGGCAAAATTGTCCGCCTCGCTGCAGGTATTGGCAGCGGCGCAGGCGGCGGAGGTGTAATTGTAACCATCTCCGGCGGATCTGTAAATACAAGCATTCAGTCCACGCCAAAAAACGGCACCGCGAACGGCAATGCCGAGGTCAAGCTCACCAAGATACATCTGGCTGGCGTGAACACTATCACAGGCGTTACCGCGCTTATATTCAATAAAGCTAATACCTATGGAATGAAAGACCTGCACACCGATGACTACGGAAACCTGTTCCTGCACCTGCCATCAGGCGTATCCGTCAAGTCAGCGGATACGGGAAGCACTGTGTATTGGGGCCTCGTCACCGCGGGCACTACGGACGGAACTCTCAGTGAGGACAGTACGGCTCCATCCGTCCAAAGTGTTACGCCATCCGGAACAACCACACTTACCGTCACCTTCAGCGAGGCTATGGACACAGCAATCGCGGGAACGGTGACGCTGGATAACGGCGCGACGGTGAGCAGCCCGCAGTGGAGCAGCGACTGTAAGACTATCACCTACAGCCTCTCTGGCCTTGATTACAGCAAGCAATACGCTGTCTCGGCATCTGGCTTTCAGGACTTCGCGGGCCACGCAATAGCGCCATATACCGGCAGTTTTACCACTGAAGCCTCCCCAGTGACGCCCGGCGTCTCTCCCCTAAGCCTAACCGTCAATAAGGGCGGCTCTGCGAGCACCACCGTCAATTTTGGGCAGGGCAGCTCAGCAGCTACAGGCGTTACCGTATCATCGGATAACAGCGCCGTGGCCTCAGTCACCCCTACGACGCTCTCAGCTACAGGCAGCTTATCGGTTTACGGCATCTCGTCTGGAACAACGAAGATCAATTTGTCTTTTAATGACGTTAACAACACGAAAAACAGCGTTTCCGTCACGGTGTTACCCGTGGCGCCGACGTGGCCCTCCGGCAGCGGGCTGACCGCTTCGAGCGTGACCACTACGGGTGCAACTCTGTCATGGACGGCGGCAAGCGACGTCACGGCGGTCACTGGATATAAGGTCTATCAGGGCGGAAAGCAGATAGGGACAGTTGCGAGCGGCGTTACCACGTACACGGTGACGGGGCTTTCCGCATCCACAAACTACAGTTTCCAGGTACAGGCGGGAAATGCGGACGACAAATGGACGACTGACGGACCCACCGTCGGGGTTACCACCACAGCCTTACCCTCCGGTGGCTCCTCAACAGCGGGCTCCACTACTGGGGGCTTAGGCACATCCTATCAGGCGGATGTCACCGGGAACGGCTCCGCCGGCAAGGTGCCCATCAGTGTCGATTCGAAGTCGCACAGCGCCACTGCCGCTATTGGCACCAAGCAGGCAGAGCTTTTAGCAGGTGGTGGAATCCTGACACTGTCAATGCCGTCAGTAACAGCCGCCACAAGTTATTCTGCGACGATCCCTATTTCCTCGCTAACAGCGACAAACGTAATGGGGTCACTGACAATAAAATCGAAAGAAGGCAATATAACCGTCCCCTCCAATATGCTCACGACACCGGCTGGGAACGGAGGTCAAACAGCGCAAATCACCATAGGACAGGCGGACACATCGGGCCTGCCAGATGTTTTGAAAAGTTTCATCGGTGACAGACCTGTGGTTCAGCTTTCCCTTTATGTAGACGGCACGCAGATAGCGTGGAATAATCCTGGCGCCCCGGTCACCATATCCATCCCCTACACGCCCTCCGCGCAGGAGCAAAACGACCCCAATGGCATCGTCATCTGGTACATCGACGGCAGCGGGAAGCTTGTCTGTATGCCGACCGGCCATTACGACTCGACAACCGGTACCGTAACCTTTACTACCACTCATTTCAGCCTGTATGCAGTGGGTAATAACAAAGTCAGCTTCAGCGATGTGGGCAGCAGCGCTTGGTATTATGACGCCGTATCCTTCCTCGCCTCAAGAGAAATTACTGCCGGAACGGGTAACGGCGCGTTTAGTCCGGAATCAAATCTAACCCGTGGGCAGTTTATTGTGCTGCTGCTGCGCGCCTACGGTATAGCCCCCGATGAAAACCCGTTGGACAATTTCTCCGACGCGGGCAATACCTATTACACAAACTTTCTGGCGGCGGCGAAGCGGCTTGGCATATCTTCAGGCGTGGGTAACGACCTGTTCGCGCCGGAACAGCAAATCACCCGTCAGGAGATGTTCACCCTGCTGTACAATGCGCTTAAAACCTTAAAGCAATTACCCATCGGCACTTCCGGCAAAACGCTGTCCTCTTTCACCGACAGAGGCGAGATTGCCTCCTGGGCGAAGGACGCTATGGCGGCTCAGGTGGAAGCGGGAATAATCACTGGAAACGATGGTAATATCTCGCCGACTGCGACCACAACCCGCGCGGAAATGGCGCAGGCACTGTACACCCTGATGACAAAATAGAATTTTCAAAAACACTATAAAAATCGGGTGGACTGGGTCACACCATCAGTTTACACACTCAGGACGGCCGATTTTTGTATTCTGGGCATACGTTACGAAATGTGAGAGTTCGAATACATAGATGTTTTCTTCGAAAATCTAATGATATCGATTTTGGAAAGAAAACACATAATTTATTCCCAAAAAAGATGTCCTGCAGAGAAATTCGCAGGACATCAAGCTTTTTGGGACTTTTTTTGTCCGCTTTTGCCCGTCAAAAATAATTGCGTTTTTGGTGATATCTTTCGGCGATTTTGACCTGTCTGTGTATTCGAACTCACACAAATCCCTATTCATCAGAAAATACACAGACAAAAACCGGATATCTCGTCTGAAGACGCCATGCACATCGCATATTCATATTAATATATTGTCCACTTTTGAGCCGAGGTTTTAGAAATAAGAGCTCGGCTTTTTTTATTTTTACAGGAGGTCATTTCTTATGGACAAAAAATACTTTAACGAACTCGCCCGCATTCTCGCCAAACAAGGAATCCAATCCGCACTCCAGCGCGAGGACAATCTCACGGTCCTGCTCGACGGTCAGCCTGCCTGCCATGTGGGAGCGACAAGCCAAATGTACGTTGCACCCAGCGATCTGCGGACACCTGAAGCCGATGATCTCTACCACAGGACAGCGCCTATAGCCGATATGGTCAGAGAATATATGACGGCGATAGAAAAGGCTCCTCTCCTCAAAGCAAGGGATTTGGATGAAGACTTCCGATTGCTTGCTGAGTTTAACGGTACCGTCCTCGCCGGGCGAGAAACCGAGAAGGGTTACGGATATAAATTTGTCACATGGCAGCGTGACTACAGCGGTACCGGTGTGGGACAGGGCCACTACTACATTGACAACTACACTGCGGCTAAAGAGGACTTCGCCGAACGCGCCGGACTTGTGCCGCGTGACCGATTGTTTACAGACGAGCAGCTCACGGAAATACACCGAAGCATGAAGAACATGCTGGATTCCGAACATGAGCTGCCATATGAGCAGGAAAAGCTGATCGAGAAAACCACGTCGCAAATCGAGTACGCTATTCCGGATATACAGGAAAAGACCGGACAAGAAAAAGGCTTGGTACAAGAATTAAATATGTAAGCAACATTGGCCGGAGAATCGGGGCGCGGGATACGCCTCCATTCTCCGGCCTTTTTTGTTTTCAGGAAAGGAAGAACCATGTTAGTACGATACCGAAGAAATAAAAAAATTGCCTGTTACGATTCGGAAAGCCTCCTAACAGTTGGCAGACCAGAGCCGCCTGAACCTCTACGCGGACCATTCGCAAGCTGTGGTAACTGCCCATATGCCTCCCACGGCTTTGTTTGCTACACAGCGGAGGGCGACTGTTTAAAGACCCATCTGAATAAATTTCAGAAATCAAGAAAGGCGGAAAACCTATGATTCAAGCAGTTTTGTGCAACACATCACGACCGGATTTGCCGGGGGTACCGATCCGATTCCCCATTGGGGATTATGCCGGAATTTATGAAAAGCTCCAATCTATAGGCATCGGAAGTGTTGCCGTGAGCGATTGCTTTGTCTCGGAGCTTGGCAGTGATTCCCCAATCCTTAAATGCTTGGAAGGAACAGAAATCAACGTGGATGAGCTGGACTATCTCGCCAAACGGCTGGAGAGCTTTGACAAATACGAGCTCGCCCAATTTCAGGGTACGGCTGTCAACCGGGATCTCTCCAACATGAAGGATCTCATTAACCTAACCTTTTGCTGCCAGAGTGTCACGGTCATTCAGGATTTTACAGACCTGAATGCTGTCGGCAAGAAGCACTATATGAACCTTCACGGTGGGCTGACCGAGGATGATCTCAAATCGGTGGACTTCCGTGAGGCCGCGCTTTCTCTTCTGTTGGATGAGGAAGGAACCGTCACGCCTTACGGTGTGGTCTACGAAAACGGTATGGAGCTGGAGCTTTACTATGACGGACTGTATTTCCCTGATTACCGATATAGCGGAGATACGGTGCTGACCGTAGCGGTCACAGACCGAAGCCTCCCGGAAGATACCAGGGATATCGCATGGCTGTACCTGCAGGCGGTGGACTGTCAAATTGAACGCGCCCTGCAGCGTGCTGGAATTCAGGATGAGGATATGCGGCTGCAGTATATTGACAGCGAACTGCCTGCTGCGCTGATTGACCTGATGGGTACGGAAGAAAGCCTCTGTGAGCTAAACGGTCTGTGCGCCCGCTTTCAGGAGTTGGACGCTGGCTACCGCCAGAAATCGGAAGCGGCGCTTCAAATGGCGTCTCCTGCCGATCTTACGCAGGTGCGGAACCTCTTAAGTCAGCTTGACCTTTTCGACTTTGTTCCCGGCGCTTCCTCACCGGAGGAATACGGCAGGTACATGATTATGGAATCTGGTCACTTCGACTACGACAGCGAGCTGGATGCATACTATGATTTCAAAAAATACGGAGAACAGCGCATTGCCGGAGAGTACGGTATGTTTACCGAAACTGGCTATGTCAGTTATCATGGTTTTGTCTCCATTGAGGAAGTCATGGCGGGAATCGAGACGGAACGTATGAATATGACGGTGGGAGGCATGCAAATGGGATAGCTATTGTTCGCACACTGTGGTATTGTTTGTCACTGTAAAAACAAGGAAGGAGTCTGCTCTATGAACAGAAAAGAAAATACAAGCCCCGAACCGGAATTTTTCCTGCGGCCTGCCTCTCCCAATGAGGCAGGTCTTTTTTATTCCCTGCCCGCCGAGCAGGACGCGGAGCTTGGGGCGATAGGTCATGTCCGTATCGACTTTGGTCATGGCGGCAAGGAGTTCTGGCACACTTGGTGGCCGAGGGGCGATGAATCTCTGAACAGTCTGGAATTTAATACCGAGTTAGTGGCGCTGGTAAACGAGCTTCCGGCAAGCGGTCCCCTGAAGGATCTCAGCGGTATGTCAGATTACTGCTACCATCACGGCGGTCAGATTGAGGGTGGTTGGCGGCAGAATTACGGATATGTGGTGGAAACAGAAAATTACCGCTACTGCCTGCGCTGCAACCCTGCCCCCGGCGACTATCAGGCATATTTAACGGCTTTCGATCTCAGAGTCCAGCAAATGAACATGGCGGAACAGAAAAATTCACAGACCTTGACGATGGGAGGAATGCAGCTATGAAACAGCATCCCGAATGGGTGAAATTTATGAAAGAGCAGTTCCCGCCCGGCACCCGTATCAGACTGAACGAAATGCAAGACCCCTACGCCCCCGTGCCGCCCGGTACGGAGGGAACCCTCGACGTTATCGACGATCAGTGCCAGTTTCACATGACCTGGGATAACGGCCGTACCCTTGCCCTCATACCTGGCGTGGACCGGTTTTCGGTCATACCGAAGCCGCTCCAAACCCTCAAGCTGTATATGAAGGACAGCCCCGGATGAGCGACGTCGACAAAGAGCGTACACGGAACATACGCGGGATTAGCCGTGTCGCTCTTGATACATATGAGGTTGCACTTAAAGCAGCTGTTTCTTTTGAAGATCTGTTGTTGCAGAACGGTTATATCGATTTTATTAGCATGGTAAAGCTGTCCGTGGAGCTTATCCAGAAAGAGTCTTATGTTCGAAAGGCACTCGAAGCGAAATTCCCATGGGTGGTTGTTGATGAGTATCAGGATTTGGGAAGGCCGTTGCATGAAATTGTTCTTACGTTACTGAACTTCACAAATATTAAGGTGTATTACGTTGGTGATGCGGATCAGTCCATTTATGACTTCCAAGGCGCAGCACCAGATTATCTGACCGAATTAAGCGAGCGCGAAGATGTGGAATGCATTCGTTTGAAGAACAACTACCGCAGTTCTCAGGTCATCGTTGATGCGTCCGAAAATGTCCTTGAATGCAAAAGAGGGTATATGGCTTCAGGACAGTTGCGCGACTACGAAGCAACGGTCGAGTTCTATGAGTGTGACAGTGGAATGGATGAGCAGTATAGTACCGCTGTGGAGTTAATTAAAAGATTCCATGGGGAAGGAATCCCGTATCATGAGATGGCTATCTTGGTTGGCAATAATGATCACGTAAAAGGCCTTTTCGCTGAATGCACAACCCAAGACATCCCGGCTTATATTGCTCGCCAAGACTTTAGAAGCACCGAACCTATCATTTGGCTTCAGAACTGCTCTCGATGGCTTCACAACAAAAGCAAGGTTTCGTTTGATGAGATATGCTCCACATGGAAAGGCTTCCTGTCGCTCAAGAGCAATAGCGCAATAGATGAAAACGAGTATCGTGGTATCAAGAGAAACCTTATTCGTGTTTTGACAGCCAGTATTGTTTATAAAGACAACCTTTATGAGTGGCTTCGCTGTATTTTCACGGAGTTGAGTATTTACGCTGTGTTCGGCGGCTCAGAGCGTTTCCCTGATGAAATCGAGAATTTCAAGAAGCTGTTTCAGGTTGCTAAAGAATCGGTGCCGCAGCAGACAATTGAATTTTTGGCTCGCCTTGGCGCACCCGATAATCAAGTTGTGCTGTCCACGAGACATAGCGCAAAAGGCCTTGAATTTGATGTTGTCATCATGCTCGGAATGGAAAAGGATAGCTTTCCTAGCTATTATGACACCTCAGCCAGACAAATAGAAGAGGCTCGTCGGCTTTGCTTTGTGGCTGTCAGCAGAGCAAGAAAGGCTTGTGTATTGGTTCGGTCAAAACAACTACCCAATAAGTACGGCCGATGGTTCCCAAAGGAGCCATCTCCATTTTGGAATACTCTTCTGGAGTTCCAAGCGCAGCAGTACCGTTTGTGAAAGTGACACCTTACAATAATTTAATATAAGGTTTTCACTAGCAATACTGGGAAGCTGCTAAGATATATATAACGGAGAAAATCTAGCATTGTCGTTGACTATTATAAGTAAAACTAATGAACCTGTTCTGAAATTGTACAGTTCATCTTGCTTTTTACGAAAACAATTACATAAGGTCGTAAGCTGTAAATGGATAAAAAATATATTGATGATCGCCCAACAGTACATAGTTCACTATTTGAATTAAGCGATGTTCAAAAAATTGAAAATGAACACACTTCTCTCATATTTGATAGATTAACTTATACTATATTTGGCATTGCTTTGATGCCACAAAATAATTCATCCTCTGGAGGATTAGAAAAACTGGCGGATATTTATATTCAAACAATGAAATTATGTGGTGAATGGTTTTTTGCACCTGATGTTGAAACTGTTATCAATGATATGTATAACATGATAAAATCTTTTTTGCCACCGAAAGTCGGCATCATTAAAGCAGCAAAACTCTTAAGAGAACAATTAAAATTTGATCCGTTTCATAATGGACTTGAGCTTGGGACAATAATAACAATTATGGATTTAAGCAAAACTCCGTATTTGCAAGAGGGACTCCCATACTATTCTCGTTTAGGGCTGGGATATCATGCAAACAGATGTATAAATGAGGAATGGGAACTGCTTTCAGAGGCTTTCTTTTTGATAGCTTCGGCAATAGTGCAATATGACAAAATGTTTGAGTATAAGGAATCATTGCCTGAGATAAAAACAGAAAAACATTTAAATACATTAACTGATATTAATGAAAATGTGTGTTCTTTATGTCGCACAAGTATTGTAAGCTTATATGCGTTTTTTGAGAGCTATATAAATGGCATTGGATTAAACTATTTGTATAATAATAAAGAAACATTGTCGCAAGAAGATCAGCTCGCTTTACAAGGTAAAGACAGTACAGGAAATCTTTATCTGAAAATTGAAAAGAAACTTGAATGTCTACAAAAAATAATAGCTAAAAAAATAATCTATCCAACAAATAATAAACAGCAGCTAAAAGAAGAAAGTATCATTAAACTGCTGGAGAAGATGCGGGAGCGGCGAGATGTCGCAGTACACTATTCAAAGATAAAAGGAAATATTATGTACTCTCCCCAAGAGTGGATGGATGAGATGATTAATATATCACACCTTATTATTGATGTGTCTTTCAAAATATGGGACTCGTGTTTTCCCGAAGAAGACCACTATCCTTATTACTTACGCGAATTAGATTACGATATGCTTATGAAGTGTGGAAATGACCGTGCTAATGTGAAATTATGAAGAATCACCTTTCATACGTCGGTGTGAGTTCGAATACACTGCTTTTTCTGATAAAAATTCAATGATATCGATTTTGGAAATAAAACACATAATTTGTTCCCAAAAAGAGCTTGATGTCCTGCGGTAAAAACCGCAGGACATCAAGCTTTTTGGGACTTTTTTAACCCGATTTTGCCCGTCAAAAATAATTGCGTTTTTGGAGATGTCTTACGGTGATTAAGACCCATCTGTGTACTCGAACTCACACAATCCCCTATTCTGCAGGAAATCCACAGATAATGCGTGCCCACACATTTATATATTGAAATATGTTGTCCGCTTTAAGCCGAGGTTTTAGAAATAAGACCTTGGTTTTTTTGTTTTTTAAGGAGGTCAGCTTTTATGGACAGAAAATACTTTGATGAACTCGCCCGCGTTCTCTTTCAGCAAGGAATCCGCGCCGAGCTCAAGCAAGATGACAATCTCACTGTCCTGCTTGACGGTCAACCTGCTTGCCATGTCGGCGCGACAAGCCAAATGTTCGTTGCTCCCGGCAATCTTCGGACTCGGGAAGCCGATGAGCTCTACCACAGGACAGCGCCCGTCGCCGAAATGGTCAGAGAATATATGACGGCGATAGAAAAGGCACCGCTTCTCAATGCAAGGGCTTTGGATGAACCCTTGCCCTCATCCCCGGCGTGGATCGGTTTTCCGTCATTCCCCAGCCCCTTCAGACTCTCAAGCTGTATATGCCGCTCGCCGTCAGCACCTACGAGCGAAATGAGTGGGGAGATTTGGAGAACGACCCGGTCGAGCTTGAGCAATGCACAATTTTGACGCACAGGGATAGTATCCTTGCCGCCCTCCTTCGAGAGCGGCACCCGGAGGAAGCGGAGCGCGGCATGATGCGTTATTACCATGAGGAGGACGGCGTCAATTGTAAGGTGCAGTCCTTTGTCTTTCCTCATTTGGATCGTTCAGAGCATTCATCAAACAAAACAGGCGATAATGTTTTGTACTATTCCTTTCCCGTCAAAACAACCTTTTGCCATCTAAAATATCTATACCAAGCTCTTTTGCTATACCGGTTTGCCTAAATGGATTTATTTTTTCCACTACGCCGTCACGTTTGAAAAGTGAGCCTGTATTTTTGAACCAAAATGTTACATCTGCTTTTACGCATTGTTCACGAATATTAAGCACCCAATCATAATCACACACACGAGCTTCTCGTCCTGTTTCGCCGCCAACGGTAACATGGTCTACCCCATGAAGATACGGTGTTAAATCTATCGTTTCTAAAAGTGGGGCACAAGCAATAAAACGCCGCTTTATCGGGTAGGACAAAAAGAGTGGAAGTCTGTAATCGGCTAATTCTTGATTTTCGACAGTACAGCCAATATTCACATTGTCATAGCCTGTACCCCAATCAGACGGAAGGGATACAAGGAAACGGTCAATTCGCTTTGTCAAAATCAAAAAATCGATGTCGGTTCTTTCCTTGATGATAGACCAAACCTCTTTGCGCCATTCATCCGCTTCTGGAAGGAAAAAGTCGGTTGCAAAACAGGTCGCAAGAATCTTGTTTCCTTTGATGTTGTATTCACCTTTTGCATTTGTCTTTATAGGCCAATTGAATTTATCTGTTTTTTGTATGGTGTTTTGACCATAGCGTTTCGCATGTGGCCCATAAAAATAGCAATTTGTGCAGCCATCACTTGCTTTATAGCAACCTGTCCACGGCTCCCAGTTCATAGACATCCTCCTGACTTTGTTGGGTTTTGATGTCACAATAAGGACAATCCCCATTTTTTATAATAAGCGTACTATATGTTCAATGTAAAATAGCGGCTTTGATTTACCAAAGTCGCTATGTGTCATATATCAAAGCACGACGCATACTGTTTTACGACTTCAATGGGAAACATTGTGCGCTTGGCAACTTCTTCCGCCGACATGCATTGACTCAAAAAGCGTTTGATAACCGTATTCATATCCTCTGCAATCTCCACAATATGATTGTCCGGGTCGTATACTCGAATGTCACGCTGCCCCCACGGGTACTCCTTTATTTCATGTACCCATTGCAAGCCGGATATGCTTTTCATTTCGGCATATACTTTATCTAAATCTTCGACTTCAAAGTAGAGCTGGAAATTGTGAGACTGTTCTATCACACTATCGACTGATACACCAACGAGTTCGGCATACCCCTGTTGCAGAGAAAAGCCCTCAAAGGTTACATGTACACCAATATCCATTACAGCTTTTTGATGAAGCACCTTTTCATAAAAATGCTTAGAAGCGGATATATCCTTAACCGCTAAAAGACAACCTTCATATTTCATTTCTCATTCCTCCTTTGAGGAAATTGTATTATATATCTCCGTTCCGTCATAGTAAAAATCCGACATTGTTTTCAGATATTTTTGAGGGGTAACACCACTAATACCTTGAAATCTTTATCAAAATGGGCTTGGTCGAAATATCCAGCTTTTTGCGACAATGCCGCAAAAAAGTAAGGCGATTTTTGAATGTGCTTTAACACATAATTAAAGCGGGTTAAGCGCATAAAGTCCTTAACATTCATTCCGATTTGCGCAAGAAACAAGCGGTTTAGCTGCCGCTCACTATAATGGGATTGTCTGGCAACTTCTTTCACTTGTATTTGTCCATAATTATCAGAAATCACTTTGGTCGCCAACAACAAAGAGTCCGAAACAACTTGCTTTTCCATGCGTTTATATAAAATTTGCTCACATGTATTTATCAAACCTGTTATCGTTTTTGATGCTACAAAAGCCTGATGTAGCGAATGAAACAGCTCATTGTCAATATCCGCAAGCGAAAGTCGTTTATCTGCAAACTCCGCTTGGTTTTGACGGGTGATTTGATACAAACCATATGGCGAAAGCTGGATAAGCAGCAGGACATGATAACTATTTGGTTCCATTCCTAACAAAACAGGGGTTAAAGATGCTCCCCACAGTTCGGCAATGACTGCGTTCCCGTCATAAGCAAGCGACAATGTTCCGCAAGCGTTAGGCATAAGCGTATATTGTGCCATAAACATATCACTCGTCGGAAATACGATGTTGTAATAGAGAATATATTTTCTCAGTCCCACATGTGAGGGAAACATATTGAATTGCTTGTCATCTTTTATTATCAAATTGTTCCCTCATTGCTTTTCAAAGTAAAATCTTCATTATGCTTATCCGCCTAATGCGAATAAATCAAATACGAATTCACTCCCAGAGCGTTAAGCTTCCTCACTACCGTTTCAAAAAAGTTTTACTCGGTAAATATATAAGATAAGTTTACCATAGTAAAGCAGGATTTTCAATCAAACAAATATGAACAATAGAAAGGACACAGTCACTATCAAAGAAAAATATACACCCACCGTCTTTGTGCAAGTATTGACTGGTCTATTTTGGGGATGTAGCAGAAAAGCACAGGGTAGCCGGAAAAGCTACCCCGTGCTGATTTACAATTTAAACGAATGACTGCTTCAATTGGCTTAAATAGCAACTATTCTTCCAGTCTCCAAATATTCTTATCCGCCCGAAACGGCAGACAAGATAGTGCGCCAAATATTCCGATTATAAGGAATAGCAGAGCTGCCCCGGAGCCTTTTCCGGCTCCGAACAGCATGATCCACAGGCTACCCGCCGGTTGCGACGCCATAAACGGTTCAAACACCCTGTCAACCAAAACACCACCACACAGATATCCCAAAGGAATGGTGAAAAACTGCAAAGTATTCCTTACCGAATAAACACGCCCCTGCATCTCAATCGGGATTTTTGTGCGAAAAAGCACATCCATATTGGCACTCATAACAGGAATGAATACCCATCCAAGAATTGCACCCAAGCACCATACAGGCGTACTCCTGCCGAAAGCAAGGATAAAATTTTCGGTACTCATGGAAAAAAGCAAGCAATTACAAATAACCCGAACCCGGCTTTTGGGCGGCGGCAGGATAGTGACGACAATGCTGCCAAGCATTGTCGCTATTCCCGTGACGGTGTTAACAATGCCAAGCGCCAACTCTCCGCCGCCAACACGGGAGAGCATCATTGCAGGCAGGGCAGCATTAAAGATGGAGGCGGTAAAGTTGATCACAGCTAAAAACAGGATCAGATCCAGAATCCCACGGTTGTCCCTAAGATACCGCAAGCCACTTTTTGCAGACTGCAGTATCGTTTCGCTCCCAGTTCTGCTCCGTTCTGCGACTTGCGGGATTTTGACAAAGCATAGGAGCGCCGCGAACGCTGTGGCGTATGTAATCAAATCAAACAGGATGACAACCCGAATGCTTGTAAAAGAAAGCATTGCCGTGGCAAGTACAGGCGTTAGTACTGTAACCAATGAATAGGATAAGGAACGCATCCCGCTGACCTTCTGATAGTGTTTTTGCGGAGCCAACAGGCTGATGGCCACATCCGACGCTGGCTGCTGTATTGTGTTCATCAGTCCATTCAAGGCGTTGATCAGATACAGATGCCAAATCTGGAGTTTACCCGTTGTCAGCAGTATAAGCACCGAAACGGTACAAAGTGCCGCAAAGCTGTCGCTGAGCAGCATGGTTACCTTCTTGTTCCATCGGTCGCTTAAAGCACCGGCGAAGATACTCAGCAGGACATAGGGTGCATAGGAACAGATGGCCAAAAGCGAGGTGGTAAGCGCCGACCCTTGCTGCTGATAAGACCAGATCACTAACGCAAAGTTGGTCATTGCACTACCCAGGGCCGAAAATGACTGTGTAATCCATAAAATCAGGAAAGTGCGAAGTTCCCTGACATTTGTTATAAAATTTTTGATCATGACTTTGCTCCTCTTTCAAATAAAATCTTAATGACTTAATGAAAGTGCAAAGCCGAACGGACAAGCTTAATCCGCTCCGTGCAGTTTCGTCCGGTTCAGACCTTGCACGGAGCAGTGCCAATGCAGAGCTTCATTTCTATTCTCCCTTAATAATCTTGGTTTTTCGTTTAAAATTCAATCCACTCAAAAGTAAATTATTTATTATTTTACCATAAATGAAATTGAAAAACCACCACACAAATGCAAATTACAAGGAAGTCCACCATGAAACAAACCAGACCACTACCATTATGCAAGTATCTTCTGGACGATTTCGGGTATGCGATCAAAAAGCGCAGGACGGCTTTGTCCCTCAAAGCCGTCCTGCCTAATACTGCGGGATTGACTACGACGTTGTGAACCGTTATCTGCTGCCGCTCGACGATATTGGAACCCGCCTGTCCATAGAAAAGCTATCCGAGCTCATTGAGGTGCATCCCGCTGTGAAGTATTCAGATTACCAAAATACCGGGATAACACTTTACTTTAACAGTCCTGAAATACTGCAGGGGCTAGGAATGCAACCTGATCATAGAATGACGGGGATGCAGCTATAATCAGACAAGAAAAAACGCTTTTCATAACTGCAGAAGCATGCCGCTCCGCACCATATCATTCCTCAATCATCTGAAGAAGCAGCCATGATTTTGGAGCATACTCTTTCATATAATCAGTACCGTTAGCTTCTTTGATACGCCGCGCATTCTCCAACCATGCGTCAAAATATGCCTGTCCGGTTTCCGCTTCATTCCCTAAAGCTTCGCCGCCGATGAGGTCCTCCATTACGATACGCATAATATGTCCGTTCAGGTCGGTCTGTACGCCCTTCAAAAATTTTGAGAACACATGATGCAGGGTGTAGTCACCGTAGTACGTCAGTTCCCGGTACTCAATCGGGTGGGCGTCGATATAGGAGCCGGGGGACGATGCCTCGGCGGGGGAAGAACAGATGGTCTCAAGCAAACTGGCAATTACCGCGCCCGTGTCCACCTTGCCGTATTCCACCGCCTGCGCGTAGCAGCTTTGTATTTGGGCTAAAATGAACTTTTGCGTGTCGAGGGCATCGGCAATAGTTGTCGCACCAAGCTCGCGGAACCGCTTTTCAATATCCGGCTTGTAGTAGGAGCCGTCCCGTGGCTCCCAATAATTCGTCAGGACGTATCCGGCTTCCGTGTCATCAAAGGTCAGAACACAGGGAATATGACTGCCGCCCGTGTTGGAGACACCGTTGCCTGAATATTGATACTCCTGATACAGCGCCATGAGGTAGACCTCGACAGTTTGAATCATGGAATTGGAATTCTCATCCCAGCGTTCTATCGGCAGCGTCGCCAACGTCACATGACTTTCACAAGCGAAATCTCCATTGGAATAATGTCCCTTGTTGTGTTCCAAAATTGCGTTGGAGATTGCGAGATCAAGGGCGGATTGCGCTTGACTGGCTTCCGAAGCGGCCGCTTGCTTGGGAGCATCCGCGCCTCCCATCGCAGAAACATCTTCCGATTCATCGTCCATTGCGAGCTTGAACAGCCATCGGATGGAAGAATCATCGAATGCAGGGTCTGTACCCTCCGTGTCGTAATAACCGTAGGTCAGATAGACATCACCGTTTTTCTGATGGAGCAGATAGTAGAAAACAGAGTTGGGATTCTCTGTATCCAGCAGTTGCCATGCCTTTTCATTGTTGCTTCGTAGCTTTCTCGATGTCATGTCCGCCTGCCAGATGCCCGCTCCATTGACTTCAAAATAGCGGTCAAAATTATCCTTCGTCAACTCTATTTCTGTCATACTTCCCAACGTCAGCCAATCCGCGCTGCTTCGTTCGTCCAGCATATCATCCTTCACCATCAGCGCATAATCCGCAGTCAGGCAATATCGCGGAGCGGTGTCCGGCGTATAAGCGAAAGAATACTGCGGCGCATCGTAAGAAATCTCGGCAACCGAATAGCTGTGTCCAAACGACTTCGGGGCGTACAGAGCATCATCCTTTGGATTCGTCAGAAAGCACACAGCCAGAATGACGCAGATGGTCGCCGCCGCGACGATGATCCAGAATGCCGATTTTTTGTAGTTCAGCACATTATTGATCCTTTCTTTGACACCCACCTCGCCGAAGGCCAACGGGTAGGCTGCAATCATCCGCTGCGGAGCGCTGCAGGCCAGCAGCGCTTCCGAGTACGCTTTTTTCTCCGCTGTTCCCATCTCTTTCACGACTTTTTCATCACAGGCAAGCTCAATATCCCGGCACAGGAGGATATAGGCCATCCAGATCATCGGGTTAAACCAATAGACCGCCAGCAAAATAAAACCAATTGGTTTCCACCAGTGGTCATGCCGCCTGATGTGCGCGTTTTCATGGGCAACCACATGGGAGAGTTGCCGTTCATTCATGTCAGATGGCAGATAGATGCGCGGCTTAACGAAACCCAGTATGAACGGAGAAGAAGCCTGATCGCACAGCCAGAGATTATCCCGCAGGCGCATCGCCGTGCTCACGCGGCGGCGCAGGCGAAGATAGCTGACAACGGCGTAAGTAAAAAGCATCGCAGTGCCGGCTATCCAGACGGCGGACGCGGCGGATGTAAGCACCTGCAATGGATTGACGCTTACACCTGCTACCGGCGCAAGGTGTTCGGAAATAATAGGATTGGCCGCCTGGTTCAGCGCGCCGATGCCGGTATGAATTGTCGGTGTCTGCGAATATAGAATGTCCGGACTGACGGTTTCAGCGCTGGGGATCAGGCTCAGGGCGCTTTCAAAAGAGAACGGGCAGATCAATCGGATGCCGACAAGCGCCCACAGGACGCAGCGGATCGCTTTCGGCGCTTTTTTGAGCAGAATGCGGAACACAACCACGGCGAGGATAAGCCATCCGGCTGAGATGCTCATGTTAAGCAGCTTCAGGAATACAGCCTCCATGCCTATCCCTCCCCGTGAGCGTCAATCATCCGCCGAATCTCCGCGATTTCCTCCAGAGACAGGGCTTTGCGCCGGGTAAACGCAGCAATAAAAGCAGGAAGAGAGCCGTCAAAGGCTTCCACCACAAGCTTTTCACCTTGAATCCCATAAAACTCCTGCCTTGAGATCAGGGAAGTTACAATGCCGTCCCTGTTCTGAAAAATGCCGCGCTCACAGAGCTTCCGCAGAACGGTATAGGTTGTAGGCTTCTTCCAGCTAAGCTCCTTCTCGCAAAGCTTAACTAGTTCGCCGGACGGCAGAGGCTCATTCTGCCAGACGATATCCGCAAAGCGGGACTCAACCACACCTAATTTTAGTTCATCCATTGAAATACCTCCATATGGTTTATCAACAATAAACCATATGTTAAGTTTATCCGGAATAAACCAAAAAGTCAATAGAAATTTGAGAATCGCAATAGGCGATGCAAACCCCGTGTTTCAATCGGCGCAGAAGCACATCGAATAAAATCGATGGGCTTTTTCCATTACTAAAACCCGAAAAACACAGGCTAACAAATTTAAGAAGGAGGTCAGCACAATGAAGCACACCATATCATTCGGGATTGGAGGGATGGCTCCGTGAACACCACCTACGCTGGCATTTTTCCTATTTCTCCCCGGAGTATGGAGAATATTGGACTGCTCAGAAACGTAGCAAAAATACACAATCTGAAGTAGACTTATGGAACTCACAGTCAGAAGACCCTGTCTATCACCATATACCAACTTTTGATGACAATGAGTTTCTTAAATTGCTGGAAAGAGAACATATGCTTGATAAGAGCTACGATGTATTGGATATTGGCTGCGGCGTAGGCATATATTCCATAGCACTTGCCGAAAGAGTTCATTTGGCTATAGGATTTGATATTTCCACAAATAAGCTTCAGCACGGAAAAGAAATAATTGTAAAGAATAGTATTAATAATGTTAACATAGAGCTTGTTGATTGGAATACGGTTGATATTGAAAAGATGGGAATGAAAAACCGCTTTGACTTAGTCTTTGTACATACGTCTCCTGCAATAAGCAGTTACAATGCATTTAAAAAAATGATTGATGCCAGCAAACGCTATTGTGCAATATGCGTCTTTACCACGAGAACCCAGCCAGTGATGCAAAAAGTGTTTGAAATTGCTGGAGTAGAGGACAACAGCAGGTTTTTCGAAAACAGCCTTGTGTATATGTTTGATGTACTTTTAGAAATGGGCTGCGAGCCAAAAGTCCATTATGAAAAAATGGACTATTCAATGAACCAGCCGTATGAGGGTGCATGCGCGTACTATTTGAGCCGAGTCAATATGGTGAAGGAACTAAGTGAAAGCAAAATAGCCGATATAAAGGATTATCTTGCGTCAATTGTCGAGGATGGTGTGATAACAGAAAAAATGGATCCGACTTTAATTACTTTGTATTGGGAAAAGCAGCCAGAATTATAAATTATAGCTGACAATTGTGTAGTTGCAATTCAAACAATGGTAGAAGTTCAAATCCCCCTAAGCAACCGACTAAAATGCAATGATATCTATTCCGGCCGTGTGTGACATATTAATTCCTAAAAACGATGTCCTGCGGTAAAACCCGCAGGACATCAAGCTTTTTTGCGCTTTTTTCTACCTGCTTTTGCCTGTCAAAAATAATTGCGTTTCTGGCGATGTTTTTCGTCTTTTTAGGGGCGGTCAAGGTATTTGAACTTACACATTAGCCTTTATAGCAATAGTCGGTGAATGAAAAGAGATATTATCACTTTTGGGAGCCAAGGTTTTAGAAATAAGACCTCGGCTTTTTTTGTTTTGTAAAGAAAGATGAGGTCAGCTATATGGACAAATAATACTTTAACGAACTCGCCCGCGTTCTCACACAGCAAGGAATTCAAACCGCCCTCCCGCGCGGCGACAATCTCACCGTTCTGCTGGACGGTTGGCTCGCCTGCCATGTCGGCGCGTCGAGTCAGATGTATGTGGCTTCCGGTGACCTGCGGACGCCCGGGGCCAATGAACTCTACCATAGGACAGCGCCCATCGTCGAGATGGTCAGAGAATATATGACGGCTATAGAAAAGGCACCTCTCCTCAAGGCAAGGGATTTGGATGAAAACTTCCGTTTGCTTGCCGAGTTTAACGGCATCTCGCCGGACGAGAAACGGAAAAAGGCTACGGATTTTAATTCGTCACATGGCAGCGCGACTACGACGGCTCCGGCGTGGGACAGGGGCATTACTACATTGACAGCTACACCGCGGCTTAAGAGGATTTTGCCGAGCGCTCCGGCCTCATACCGCGCGACCGATTGTTTACCGATGAGCAACTCATGGGAATATACCGATGCCTGCGGAGCATGCTGAAAATGAACACGAGCTGATTTTTGAACAGGAAACACTATAAAATATGGTGCGTTGAAAATTCTGATATAAGTGAAGAATTATGGTACAAACTTACTTGAATTTTCTTACCTCCAAATTATAGAAAGTTATTTAATGAAATTTTAGAAAAAGTATAGATATCACCTAATGCTGACACCAACCGAAAATTTTTAACAATAGAAGAAGTAGTATTTTTCGAAAAAGTCAGGGTAAGAAGATACAAGGTCATTTGGCCTTGTGGTTTATCGGCATTTGGTGGAAATAAGCAGGCTCGAACCGCTGACCTTGAATGCCATTCAAGTGCTCTCTATGTGTTGGAAAACGGTTTCCCTAACATTTTTAAATTTCCTCCTGGCAAACTATGCGGTGATGAATTTTTTTGATAAGTAAGCTATAATCTTCATTTTCTGAAAAGTGGCCTTCATCTTTTACTAAAATTTATAGAAAAATGATAAGACTAAATTGCTGGTATTATTAGCCTATGACTAACATAAGTTTTTCTACGATGGAGATACTTACAAATATTATTTATTCAGCGATTTTGTATTCGCTTTTTAGTATTTATTCAAAATATATTAGGGGCGTTCGTAGTTGGAGGACTGCGAACGCCTTATTTGTTGAGGAGGACTGAGAAATATTTGTACACACCTTTGCCCACAAGTGCAATTTAATTGATGTCGGATAGAAAAACGAGAAACTCTATTCATTTGAAAACATGTCAAGTTCACGGTAAAAATCTAAGGCTGTCTGATAGAACAAATTATCATTTTCGCCAAACGCCTTGTCTTTCTTCCAAGTGATAGCAAGAGTTCCTGAGGCGGGTTCATCAATGTCTGCGTAGTGATCCTTAAAATACTCATCCTGCCGTATTAAGGCTTTGGCAACAAGCGCTATACCCAAGCCCTCATATACATAGCGCTGTACCGCGCTTGTATCACCGGTTTCAATAATGAAATTCGGTGAAATGCCGGTTGAATAGTAAGAGCTTTCGACCGCATCTCTCGCTCCGTAACCTTGAGCGACACCGATAAACAGTTCTCCTTGGAGTTGGGAAAGCGATACGTTTTTGATGCCCTCGAGCCAATGACCCTTGGGATAGATGACAACTGCCGGCTCGATTCGAAGGATTGTGCTTTTAAATTCAAGCTCGTCCTTGATCGGTGGGCAGCAAATGGCAAAATCCACACTGCCCTCTCTGAGCATCTGAATAATGTCCTTGCGCGGCGCAGAATACTGGCGAAGCTTCAAAGTCGGATCAACCTTTGTTAGACGCAGCAAAAGTCCGGGCATATACGCACCTGCGTTGGTTACAACGGTGAGTTGAGAAAGCTGGCGCTGATATACAGTCTGAACCTGTTTTTTTGTGTCATCCATTTGGATTATTATTTTCAATACATTCTGATAAAGAGATAAACCACAGGGGCTTAGCTTAATTCCTCTCCCATCTCGGTCAAACAGCTTTACTCCAAGCTCCGATTCAAGCTCAGCAATTATTCTGCTCAAATGTGCCTGGGACATATATAGGTCGTTTGCTGCCTTTGTAATGTGCTCAAGCTCAGCAACTCGCTTGAAGCAAAGCAAATGTTTAAATTCCATGTTTCCTCCAATACCCGATTCATACATGTGGCGCATGAATAGCCCACATATTACGAATTTTACATTATCACATAGTGGTGGTATTGTAAAGTCAGTAGATGTAATCTTGCTCAAATTGATAAAAAATCGCACACTTAAATTAGGGAAAATGACCAACGTTTTTATGTTGATCATGAGTTAGTGGGTAGCAGATTGCTGAGAAATTTAAGGAGGAAGTTAAAATGGCAAAAAAGAAGAGCGTATTATTCAATCCGACTACTTTCAAGGGTGAAGAGTTTGACCCCAAGAGCCGTCAAGCAATGCTTGATACAATAGAGTTTTTTGAACATAAGGGTTTAAAGGCTATTCGTGAGGATTGCAAGTACTATATTTGGCAAGAAGATTGGATGAAATATCAAAAGGAACATGGAGTTTTTGCAACCATGCTCACCGCACAGGGTTATGGGGATGACCCCGATGCGCGCTTTGACCTTTATCGCCTGTGCCCCATGAGCGAAATTCTAGGCTTCTACGGCGAGGCTTACCAGTATCCTCTGCAGGTTTCCGTTCTGGGTGTCGGCCCTATCTGGATGGGCGATAACGAGGAGCAGAAGCAAGAACTGGCTCAGCAGCTAAAGGATGGACATATATTCGCCTTCGGTATGAGTGAAAAAACTCACGGCGCCGATCTTTACTCCAACGAGGTTCACCTCACTCAGAATGAGGACGGAACCTATGTTGCAAACGGCAACAAGTATTACATTGGAAACGCCCACATGGCAAGTAAGGTTTCCACCATGGGCAGAAATGCCACCACCGGCGAATGGACAAACTGGGTCGTCGACAGCCGCAACCGCCATTATGACTATGTTAAGGATATTGAGACTCCGGGACTTGGTCAGGCTCGTGTCGGAGAGTTTGAGTTAATCGAGTACCCCATCACTGACCGCGACATTATTAAAACGGGCGACGCTGCTTTTGCAGACGGGCTGTCCACCGTTAATATTGGTAAGTTCCAGCTGGGATTTTCTGCATCCGGTATTGCGGCTCACGCTCTTTATGAGGCAGTAACCCATGCTAACCGCCGCGTTATTTACAACAAGGCCGTAACTGAATTCCCTCACATTCGCGCATTTTTGTCCGAAGCCTTCTGCCGCACCAACGCTATGAAGCTCTATGCACTTCGCAGCCGCGACTATTTCCGCATGATGAGCCCCGAAGACCGTCGTTACCTCCTGTTTAACCCCATCCAGAAGATGAAAGTCACCACACAGGGCGGTGATGTTATCAGAATGCTTATGGACGTTGTTTGCGCAAAGGGTTACGAAAACGATACATACCTTTCAGACGCATACAGCACAATGGATATGCTCTTCCGCCTTGAGGGCACAGCTCACGTAAACATGACGCTGGTTCTTAAGTTCATGAAGAACTACTTCTTCGGCAACGTTGAATATCCCGAAATCGGAATTGCCAGCGAAATGAAGGACGACAATAACATTTTCAAGCAGACAATGGGTGGCCTCGCAAAGGTCAAGTTCCCCGACTACAAAAAAGCATACGAGGGTGTTGACCTGCCCAACGTAAAGCGCTTCTTCAAGATGGTTGAGAAGTTCCGCGAGCTAATTGCAAAGGATGCTCCTGATGAGGCGCTTATCAAGAACATGGACTACATGCTGAACTTCGGTGAAATTTTCACTATGATTGTTTATGCACAGCTTGTACTTGAAGGTGCAAAGCTCAACGATGTTGAGGATGAACTCATAGACCAGATTTTTGCGCTGTTTATAAAGGATATAAACAAATTCGCACTCACTCAGGCAAATAACCAGAACAACACGGAAACACAAAACGAGTGCCTCAAGGCGCTTGCACTCATGGGACCTGTTGTTGACAAGGAAAAGGATCTCAAGTTCTGGCAGGAATACGTTCAGGTTCTGGACGGATGCTACATAATGAGTGATTCCGTTATTGGGGTTGAGTAAAAATAAACAAATATAAGGAGAAAGTTTATGAGCAATAACATTTTTAAAGGACTAAAAGTAGTTGAGCTTGGTACCCACGTTGCTATACCTTATTTCACTCGTGCCCTTTCCGATATGGGCGCAGAAGTAATTAAGATTGAGCCTCCCAGAGGCGAGTCCTACCGCCACATCGGTAGACTCTTTCATATGCCTTTCAAAGAGGGTGACAACATCATGTTTACCCCTTACAATCTCAACAAGAAGAGCCTTTGCCTCAACCTAAAGAATCAGGAAAGTATTGAAATTCTCTTTAAGCTTCTTGAGGATGCAGACATCTTCGCAACGAACACCCGACCCAACGCTCTTGAGAGTCTTGGTCTGGGTTTTGAAACCCTGAAAGAAAAGTTTCCCAAGCTGATCATTGTTCACCTCAATGGTTTCGGCGAAAAGGGTGAAGAAAAAGATCGTCCTGGCTATGACTCTGCTGCTTTCTGGTGCCGCAGCGGAGCTATCGGCGAGTGGTCCTTCTCCGAGGATAGACCCTGCAAGCCTTTCTATGGCTTTGGCGATGCTATCACAAGCTATCAGCTAATGACCGGTGCACTTTCTGCTCTTTACAATAGAGATAAGACCGGTAAGGGTGATGTTGTTCACGTTTCTCTCTTCGCTGCTGGACTTTGGACCAATGTAACAGGCGTTATGAGAGGCCAGCCCGAATTTGGACACAGCTTCCCCAAGAGCCGTTATCAGCCGATTCTGCCTACAGACAACTTCTTCAAGACCAAGGATGGCAAGTGGATTCTTATCTCCGAAGAGCATTGGGAACAAAAGTGTGATGCTTACTTTGACATTATGAATAAGCCCGAACTAAAGGGAAATCCGGATTACTGCACTCTTGCAGGTGCTTTCCAGCGTCTTGACGAGTTCACCAAAATGTTCGAGGAAGAGTTTGCAAAGATTGATTCCAAGGATCTTGGTGTTATGCTCGACAGAATAGACACCGTTTATGAGTTCGTTACATACCCCGAAGACCTTTACAAGGATAAGCAGGCATGGGCAAACGACTTTCTCACTGAGGTCAAAACTCCCAATGGCAATAAGCTTGTTATTCCCACAAACCCTGTCAGCTATGATAGCCAAGGTTTGGCTGATGTTGGCGTTGCTCCTCTTCTTGGAGAGCACTCTGTCGAAATCCTTAAGAAAATTGGATATTCCGAAGACCAAATTAAAGCTCTTATTGAGAACAAGAGCATCCTCGCGAAGTGATAGTTGTGTGGATCCGGCTCAATTGTTACTATTCGTGATTGCCCCTTTATTTGTATCCATTGAGTACAGATAATGCTCTCCTTTACCCGCCTGGGTCGTATCCTGCCGACGGCCCCGGCAAACATCCAACAATACTCCCTGATAATAGGCTGTATATAAACAGAGGGCTATTATACAGGGAGTTTGTTTTGTTGAAATCAACATAATATTGGGAAAAAGAAAGTGAGTTAACAAAGCCATGGATTATCTATTGACACCAGAACAACAAGATTTAGTGAAAATGATAAAAGAATTTGGGGATAAGGAAATAGCTCCCGTTATCCTCGAGCTGGAGCACAAGGACGAGTTTCCCCAAAAGATATATGACATGCTGCGCGAAATGGGACTGAACACCATGGACATCCCCGAGGAGTACGGCGGGGCAGGCATGGATGCGGTTACCGCAAGCATCGTAATTGAGGAGCTGTCAAAGTATGATGCGGGCATCGCAATTGCAATCGGAGCAAACGGTCTTGCCTACAAAGTACTCAGTGTAGCCGGTAACGAAGAGCAGAAGAAATTGTTTTGCAAGCTCGTTGCAGAAGGCGGCTTTGCTGCCTTCTGCCTGACTGAGCCGGGTGCGGGCTCCGATGCCTCCGCAGTAAGTACAACCGCTGAAAAGGTGGGGGATGAGTATGTGCTTAATGGTGGCAAGTGCTTTATCACAAACGGTGGTACCGCAAATGTATATACAGTAATTGCATCAACCGACCGTAGCAAGGGCATCAAGGGACTGTCTGCATTCTTGGTTGAGCGTGACCGTGTTGGCGTATGCGTTGGCAAGGAAGAGGACAAAATGGGTATCCGCACCTGTAACACCTGTGATGTTATCTTCGAAAACGTACATATTCCCGTAACTCACCTCATTGGTAAAGAAGGAGACGGCTTTAAAATTTCCATGAAAACCCTCGACCTTTCAAGACCCGTTGTTGCAGCCGGGGCTGTTGGCATATGTCAGGCGGCACTCGACCTGAGTGTAAAGTATGCAAAGGAGCGCATCACCTTCGGCAAGCCTATTGCAATGCTTCAGGGTATCCAGTTTATGCTTGCCGATATGGAAATGGCAACTGACATCGCAAGAAGATATGTTCGCTATGCCTGCGAGCTTGTTGAAAAAGGGCTGCCCCACTCAAAGGAAGCCGCAATTGCAAAGTGCTATGCGGGCGACGCGGCAATGAAGGTTACAACCGACGCTGTACAAATTCTGGCGGGCTATGGCTATATGCGCGAATACCCTGCTGAAAAGCTCATGCGTGACGCAAAGATTTTCCAGATTTTTGAGGGTACAAATCAGGTGCAGAGAGTTGTCATCGCAGGAAATATTTTAAGATAAAAGGAGAAAATGTAAATGAGCAAAGTTATAAACAAGGCCGTAGTTCTAGGCGCGGGCGTTATGGGTGCCGGTATTGCCGCTGTGCTTGCAGGCGTAGGCGTTCAGGTGTCACTGATGGACATTGTTCCACCTCAGGGACTTTCCGAGGAGGAAAAAGCAAAGGGACTTACTGAGCAAAGCCCTGCATTCCGCAACAAGTTTGTAAACGCTGGTCTCAAAAACATCTTAAGCCCCAAGACAAATATGCTTTATAGCAAGGATAAGGCAAAGAACCTCCGCGTAGGTAACCTCACCGACAACCTTGACTATCTCGAGGATGCGGACTGGATCATTGAGGTCGTTGTCGAGCGTCTTGACGTTAAGAAGGGCATCATGAAAACCATCAGCGAGCACTGCAAGCCCACGGCAATCATCACCTCCAACACCTCGGGTGTTTCAATTACAAAAATCGTAGAAGATATGCCCGAAGATTTCAAGGCACGCTTCCTTGGAACCCACTTCTTCAATCCTCCCCGCTTTATGGGACTGTTCGAGATGATTCCCACTCAGTGGACAAGCAAGGCAGTCATAGACCAAATGGCTGATTTCGGCGCCAACGCACTGGGCAAGACTGTTGTTTACGCAAAGGACACACCCAACTTTGTCGGCAACCGTATCGGCGTTTATGCTGCCATCCAGAACATGCATATGGCAGAGCGTTACGGCTATGACTTCCAGACTATAGACTATCTTACGGGCAAGGTCATGGGACACCCCAAGTCTGCTACCTTTAAAACAGCAGACCTTGTAGGTCTGGACATCCTCGCTAACGTTTCAAAGAATGTTCTTGAGAGCAGCAATGATGAGGTTGAAAAGCAGAAGTATGACCTGCCTGAATACGTCAAGGAGCTTGTTGCAAACGGAGCTCTCGGCGACAAGGCAAAGCACGGCTTCTACAAAAAGGACGTTATCGAAGGAAAGAAGAGTATTCTTACTTGGAACTACAAGACCAAGGCATACGAAGTAATCAAGGCTCAAAAGTTTGAAAGCGTTGACGCAGCTTTAGCTTCAGACAACAGGTATGCAGCCATGGCATACGGCGAAACTGATGAGTGCAAGTTCTATTGGGAAAGCACTAAGGCAACGCTGCTTTACAGTGCAAAGCTCGTACCCGAAATTGCTGACGACTTCCGTGAAATTGACAAAGCAATTCTTTCCGGCTTCAACTGGGAAGTTGGTCCCTTCCAGACATGGGACAAGATCGGCGTAAGAAAGTCCGTTGAGAAGATGCAGGCAGAGGGCGAAGTTGTTGCTCAGTGGGTTCTGGATATGCTGGCTTCCGGCAAGGAAAGCTTCTACGACGCTTCTGGCGAAAAGAGCAAATTCATCGTTCTCAAGAACTGCAATGTTGTAAAGGAAAATGAGGATGCAGTTATCCGCGACATCGGTGACGGCGTACTTTGTCTTGAATTCCGCAGCAAAGGCAACGCAATCAACGAAACAGTCGGCAATACAATGATTGAAGCCGTTGATATGCTAAACAGCGACGAGTGGACAGGCATGGTCATCGGCAATAACGGTAAGAATTTCTCTGCGGGCGCTGACCTTGTTACCATTGTAAACCTCGCACAGGACGGTGAATTTGAAACACTGGATAAGCTCATTCGTATGCTCCAGAAAGCAACATCCACACTGAAATATGCCCCTAAGCCTGTCGTAGCAGCTCCTTTCGGTGCAGCATACGGCGGCGGCTGCGAGGTTGCCATGCATTGCCGCGGCACTGTTCCCTTTGTTGAAACCTATATGGGACTTGTTGAAACAGGCGTCGGACTTATCCCTGCGGGCGGAGGCTGCACAGAGCTTACCATCCGTGCAATGGAGCGCTGCTACAACACTCAGAAGAAGGCCCGTTTTGACGCAATCAAGGAAGTTTGGAAGAACATCATGACCTCCAAGGTCAACATGAGCGCTTTTGAAGCAATTGACAGCGGTTACCTTGCAAAGGGTACCCACGTTGAAATGCGTAGAGACAAGCTAATTGACTCTGCCAAGAAGCAGGTTCTGCTCATGGCAGAGCGTGGCTACCATCCCGAAGCACCCGCAACCATAATGGTCATGGGCGACTATGGCAAGGGTGCTATATTGTCTGACATTGAGTTCATGCGCGGCGGCGGAAATATGTCCGACCACGATGTGTTGATAGGCAAACACATTGCAAACATCATCTGTGGCGGCAAGCTTCCCGAAGGCACGGAAATCCGCGCACAGCAGATGCTCGACCTTGAGCGCGAGGCATTTTTGGCCCTTGCCGGCGAAAAGAAGACCCAGGATCGTATTATCGGTATGCTGATGAACGGCAAACCCGTACGCAACTAAGGAGGTTATCATAATGAGAGAAGCAGTAATTGTAGCCTATGGACGCAGCGCCGTAGGTAAAGCACCTAAGGGCATACTTAAAGATACAAGACCCGAGGTAATCGGTTCCACAGTCATCAAGGCTGTTCTGGCACAGGTTCCTCAGCTCAACCCCGCAATGATTGACGACGTCATCATGGGCTGCGCTTTCCAAGAAGCAGAGCAGGGCTGCAACGTAGCTCGCAGCGTTATGCTTATGTCAGGAATGCCCGACAGCGTACCTGCGCAGACCGTCAACCGCTTTTGCTCCTCAGGACTTCAGTCCATCGCAATGGGTGCAAACGCCATTATGGCAGGACAGGCAAATGTAATCCTTGCAGGTGGCGTAGAAACCATGTCCATGATCCCCATGGGCGGTAACACAAACGTTCCCAACGCTGACCTTGGTGAATCAAGACCCGACGCTATGATAATGATGGGCATCACCGCCGAAAACGTTGCAGAGCGCTATGGACTTACCCGTGAAGAGCTTGACGCATTCGCACTTGAAAGTCACAGACGCGCAATAGCAGCTCAGGATTCAGGAAAGTTTGACGATGAAATTGTTCCCGTTGACGCTGTTAAGACAAAGACAATGCCCGACGGTACTGTTACTCAGTACACCGTTCCATTCACAAAGGACGAGGGCGTTCGCCGAGGACTCACAATGGAAGCCCTTGCAAAGCTCAAGCCGGTTTTCAAGAAAAATGGTGTAGTTACAGCTGGTAACGCCTCTCAAATGAACGATGCAGCCTCCTATGTTATACTAATGGAGCGCTCCATGGCTGAGAAGATGGGGATTAAACCTATTTCAAAGTTTTTGAGCTTCGCTGTTGCGGGCTGCGAACCGGCATACATGGGTCTTGGCCCAATCTATGCTGTTCCCAAGGCACTTGAATTTGCAGGACTCAAGAAGGATGACATTGATCTTTGGGAGCTTAATGAGGCATTTGCGTCTCAGGCTCTTGCTTGCATCCGCGATTTGGAACTTGACACCAACAAGGTAAACGTAAACGGCGGCGGCATTTCCCTCGGCCACCCCCTTGGCTGCACAGGTTCTTACCTTACCTGTAAGGTGCTTTCAGAGCTTAAGCGCCGCGGGCAGAAGTACGGCGTTGTCAGTATGTGCATCGGCGGCGGCATGGGTGCTGCCGGCGTATACGAAATGTGTGACTAAAACATAAGGCTTAGGGGCTGTCAATCCTCGATAGCCCCTAAGCAAGATAATAAAGGTGAATATTATGAATGATAAATCCACAGAGCTTTCAGCTTCCGGCACACTCCGGAATGGAGGCGTGTATGTACCCAACGCAACTACGGAAGATATAAAAAGGATCTTGTTTGAAAACTATATAAAAGATCCCGAAAAATTTATAAAAATGTCAGGATGTTCACTTTGGGACCTTGTTAGAGATGAAATGGCAAGGGTGGATGAAAAGACTGCTGGCTAATGGCAAGGGACCGCTTATACGCCGATTATTTGGACGACGGCCTTAATAGTGTCCCAATTTAATAATTAGTTGCGGCAGGAGGTCAAAGGATCTTTTGCCGCTTTTTTACTATAAGGGAGGTACTGAAATGAACGACACAGAGATACTGACCGATATTTATAAGAATAGGTTGAAGCTTTCCGCCAAGAATGTGGCTCTTTACGACTATGATTCTGGGAAAAGGTATACATACTCAGACCTTGACGCTCGATCCGATGCACTCTCTCTGTTTCTAACCGAAACGCTGGGGTTGAAAAAAGGCGATCGGATGGGGTTCTGCGCGACAAACAGCGTAGCATTTTATGATGCCTTTTATGCTACGTATAAAACCGGAATAATCATAACCACATACAATTGCCTTCTTCGTGAAAAAGAGCTTTACTCTCTGATTGAAAATGAGTCTCCTAAGGTGATTTTTTACTCACGGGAGTTTTCATATACTGTGGAAAGCCTAAAAACTGCTGGGTTCAAACAGGAGTTTATTTGCACTGATGATAAGGGTGAGACCGACAGATATTCATATAGCGAGATTGTTGAGCGAAAAACTGAAAAGTTTCCCTTTGCGACCTGCCGTGATATTGAGGATATCCAAATGCTTATCCACACCGGAGGTACAACAGGACAACCCAAAGCGGCGAAAATATCCTTCCGCTCGATAATCTATAATGTCCTTGCCGACCAGAACGTTTTCCATCTAACAGAGCATGACAGCGCAATACTAACGCTGCCACTCTTCCACACGGCGGGCTGGAATGTTCTTAACATACCGCTTCTGTTTGCGGGCGGAACGATAGTACTTATGAGAGGCTTTGATCCCGGCAAGGCTCTTAAGATAATTCGTGAAGAAAAGCCCACTGTTGGAATTTCTGTTGAGACGATGTATAAAGCAATGGCTATGCACCCTCAATTTGCAAACACAGATTTCAGTTGCTATAGATTCCTTATAACAGGTGCCGCGCCCACCGGAAGGGAGCTGCTTGAAACCTATTGGGCAAAAGGTGTTAAGATTCTCAACGCTTACGGTATGACGGAAATCGGTCCTAACAATGTCTGCCCGCCTTTAAGCTCCATGAGTATTGAGCAGGTAAGGGAAAAGTGGAATTCCTGCGGAATTCCCGCGCCCTATAACCAGATGCGTATCGTTGATGACAACGGAAACGACGTTGCGCAGGGCGAAAGGGGAGAGCTCGTCTTTAAGGGTAAGCTACTGTTCTCGGGTTATTGGAATAACCCCGAGGCAAGTGAGGAGCTGTTTACAGATGGCTGGGTACATACAGGTGACATGGGATATCTCGATAAAGATGGTTTCTGCTATATTAGCGGAAGAAAAAAGAATATGTATATCTCCGGAGGAGAGAACATATTTCCGCAGGAGATCGAGGATGTTGTTATGACTATCCCTGGAATAATGGAGGCCTGTATAATTGGTGTCCCCGATGCAAAATGGGGCGAGGTAGGGCGACTACTCGTTGTAATGGCTCCCGGTGTCGAAACAACCCGTGAAATGATTCGTAGCGTCGTTAGGCAGGAACTTTCAAGTATAAAGGTTCCAAAATACATAACCTTTGTTGACTCTGTTCCGAAAAATGCCGTTGGCAAGCGCAACCTTACCGAAATTGGAAGGCAATATAGAAATCCGGAGAATTAGAACTATATGGCAACGGGTACAATTTTTTGCTTGTTATAAACTTGCGCATGGATTTCTTCTTGTTTGCAGGCTACAATATATGCAATGTCAATTATGACGCAGAAAAAACGAGGTTATTAAATGTTAGTCCATTATTTGTTGTTTAATTGAAATTGTGGAGAAGCTATTAAAGCTTTTGAAAAAGCCCTTTACAGGACAAATTCGGCGTCAACTGGATGTTTACTGCTTTGAAATAATGGCAGTTTTCGCTACTAAATACGATATGATGCACCCGTAGTTTACGGGCATGTGCTTTTTCGCCGATATAATCAGCCGTTTCCCTGCTGCTTCCAGAATTTCCGGCTTCGGCAGGACAGATGGAGAACAAACAAATGCAATAGTTGTCGAGAAAGATGGTAAAACAGATGCTGGTATAATTAAATGAGAAGAATTGAAGGTGTGTTCTGGATAACAGACAGTAAAATGAATCCTAAGGTTGATGAATATTTGTGCAAAGCCAAACAGTGAAGGAAGAATATGAGAAATTGAGAATGATCGCTCTTGGCTGCGGGCTGACCGAAGAATTTATGTGGGTGCATCCTTGTTACACGTTCCAGGATAAATACATAGTTTTAATACATGGATTTAAAGAGTACTGTGCGATTTTGTTTCATAAAGGAGTTTTTTTAAAAGATCCTAATGGTATTCTAATCCGGCAGACGGAGAATGTACAGGAGGGTCACCAAATCCGGTTTAAAAATGATTAAGAAAAAGATTGCAGATTTTGCTGTTTCTGAAGAATTCCCAAAAAAGCTGGACTCAATCTATATCATAAGAGTTCGAATACACTGATTTTCCGGCGGCAAAACAAATGATATCGATTTTGGAAAGAAAACACAAAAAACGACTTGTTTCTGCAAGTCGTTTTTTCTATTTTCTTATATAACGTCAAGCCAGCCGCAGCTTCGCTGCGGCTGGCTATTTTTGGACAATATTTATTTAACCCAGCTCTCAGTTCCAATTATGCGTCCGTTGTGCGGGTTAATTAGAAAGCGAAAGCCTTGAAATGTTGTCGCAATTATTAGCCTGCATCTTTATCATACTTTTCGATATATGTATATGAGTTTGGCATAAACGGCTTTAAATCAGGGTCGTATTCCAGCATGTCCTGAACCCGCCAAGCCACCCTGCCATTAATTATGCCATAGATATTATTTTTATCGTCTTCGCGGTGCTTACATTCTAATCTTGCAACTACAACAACTTTTGCAACGACAAATGCTGTTACATTGTAATTTAGTCTCAGCATATCTCCATCGATATTCAGATCACCATCAACTATAGATACGTTGTCCGTACTAATCCTCTCCTATTGTACAGGCCAAGCATCGACAAACATTGAGTCATCGAGCTCTCCCAAGCCTTTATCCCATCGTACCACTTTGGCTTACTGTTTTCGCAGTCCGTTATAGCTGGCAGCGTAAATTGCGCCAGCGCGTTAAGTGTATGCGCCGAAATGCCGCCAAGCGTATCGTGTGACAGAAGGTATACTCAGCTGTTGTCAAGGTTTGCCTCGCTGCAATAACGGTCAAGCTGCCGGATGAAGCCATCTCTATTCAGATTATACACATATTCCGCCGTCGCGTCCATTGCAAACAGCCTGCATTTGCAGTTTGGGTGTAGCGGTGGAATGACGTTTTTCTCCGCCAGTTCATCCAGCGTAAACATCTGCCCATGAAGGCTTTCGCACCTCATGCAGGAGCTGGCTGTTCTCTCACTGACGAAAAGATATTTGCTATATTCTGCGTAGGAGCTAAGCACAATGAAGTCAGAAAAGCTCAGGTCTGTTGACCGAAGAATGTTGGACAGACGATTAGCGCTGGAAACAAAGCTCTCTCCGACTTTGCCCATTGCGCTTTCGTCGCTGTCTGCCGCCCCTGCCAGAGTCTTCGCTGTTGTGAGGTTAAAGGCGAGCAAGTCCCGACGCAGAGCAGACTGCATAGCGTCTGGTACTGCCGGGTTTATTTGTAGCTTTGAGGTATACCCATTGAAAACCTTCTCACAAAACACAGTCAGATCTTCTTTTGCCGAGTTTGGCGCTCTGTTGTCCGACGATTTGAGATACCTGCGCCTAAGCCGCTCCAAGCCCTCCGCTTCCGCTCTTTCCGCTTCTCGTAGCTTCCATGTTAAAAAGTCAATTTGCGGGTCGCTGTTTTTGCTCTGTGTTACATCATTTTCATCCTCCTATAGCTGAAAAGTCTTTCAACCATAGGAGGATGAAAACTAAATGTGTATATTTGCGTACACATTTAGTAAAAGTCTATTTTACGCGCGTTCTAATTCCTCAAAGCAATCTCCCAAAATGCAACGATATCTATTTTGGCCGCGCGTGACAAATTGTGGAAATCTCGCAGTCGTTGAGATTGCGTGATTTTCTTGGTGTATCAATGGAAATCTCAATAATTAAGGTCTAAATTATATTGCGAAACTATGATGATTTATAGTGCCAAAATGAAGCATTAGCAAACATAATACTAATGAAAATGCTAACGAAATAGGAGGAGCATTGAAGTCCCTCCTATTGTTCTTTATCATTATCCTTTGGAGCTAAATTTTTGATTATGCCGTCAAAGTATGCGTCAATCTTCTTATCTGCATCGAGACGTGGCTGTGGGAATGTGTTGGTGTAAACCGGCTTCTGGTATAGGGCGTTTTCCACACTACTCTTTCCTGTGCGTCTTTTTCAGCAACTCCAAGCGTCGCCGTGGGAATAATATCCAAGTTCGCACCGAGCAGAGCGCAGGTTCGGATACTTTCCTGTATATGCCCGTCAAAGCAAATGACAATGCCCACCTTCCCCCAATGGGTATCGAAAATCTGAAAATCGGTTTCAGAAGGTGTGTGATAGTCTCTCTTGTTGAACCGCTCTATCTACAGGATATGCACCATGGTTGCAACTCCTTCAATCTCTCCGCCAGGTGTAATCCAAAGGGAGCGAAGTATCGTTTCTGTTTCGGCTCTAAATAAAGGTTGGGCGAAGTATATATCTCGTTTACCTGGCTGCACACTGCATTTCCTGTATAATATTATCCTCTGTCTTCATTGCATAGCAGTCTGCGTTTTACTGTCTGTTTTCCGACATCTGCATCTGTCCCATCACAAGCTTTATTGTTCCAATTCTTCTTGTACGCTGAGTTTTAAAACATCCGGCCGAGCGTAATGCCCGCATACATCAAATTCCATACGGCTTGCAGGTACTTTGTTCATAGGTAGCGTTGCAAATACAATCCCTTCTTCATCCCAGACGGGCTGTGTTTCATAGTGACCGTAAGGGTCAATAATACAGCTACCACCGCGACATACCACATCAGGTAATTTACCGATTTCGTCCGGACAATAAAGTCCGTTCGGATACATTTTTCTTGTAAAAAACATGTTACAGTTGATGACATAACAGCGCCCTTCAATGGCGATATGCCTGATGGTAGACTGCCACTCCTCATTATCGTTTGTGTTGGGAGCAATGTATAAAGTCACGCCCTTTTGGTACAGTGCTGCGCGAGCCAACGGCATATAGCTTTCCCAGCAAATCATGCTGCCCATGGGACCCCACGGGGTTTCCGCAATCGGGAAAAACGCCTTGTCCGCGTCTCCCCAAATCATTCGCTCTGCACCAGTAGGCTTCAGCTTCCGATGGCAAGCCACCAGTTCGCCACCCGGGGAGAAAAACAGGTTGGAGTTATACAGCGTGGCGGATACGGCATCCCGCTCTGAGACGCCGATGCTGAGCCATACGTGTGCCGCTTTTGCAGCCTGTCCCAGTAGTTCTGTTTCCGGCCCCGGAACCAGAATGGAATTCTCGTAGTAGATCATCCAGTCCTCACGCCCGTTGGCGCTTCGGCTGCCAACCGTGAATCCGAAGGTCATCCCGTAGGGATAACCAGGAATAAACAGCTCGGGAAATACAACAAGCTCCGCGTTAGCTTCGGCGCATTTTTGAATTAGGTGCACCGCCTTTTCTGTACAGGCGGCTTTATCAAACATAACGGGGGCTGCCTGCACCACGGCAATTTTACAAGTAGTTTTTAATGTTTTCAATTTTATTTGCTCCAGTCTTGCATTATCATGACATCATGTTATCATAAAAGCACAAATAGAAAAAACCGAAAAAACAGATAATACATATAGAAATTTATGATAAGCGGTGTGTACATGGAGATACGGAACCTAAAGACATTTATAAGAGTGGCAGAAATGAACAGCTTTTCACGGGCTGCCGAGCAATTGAACTATGCGCAGTCCACTGTCACGGCGCAGATCGAATCACTAGAAAAAGAATTGGGCATTGATTTGTTCGTTCGCAATGGGAAACGGATTACCCTAGCCGCTGCAGGCCGGGATTTGCTTCATTATGCGTATCGTTTTTGTGCATTGGATGATAAAGTTCATCATCACTTCACTGGTGAGGGAGAGCCCGAGGGACAGTTGCACGTCGGGGTTTTAGAATCAATCAGCGCTTCGTCTTATATGCGCTGCATAGAGGTGCTTTTGAGCAGGTATCAAAATATTCGATTGAAAGTGACCATCGGTACCACATTGCAACTGATGGAAATGTTAAAAAAGGGCGTAATAGATGTAATTGTACTGCTTGACCGTCCTATTGTTGATGCAGTTTTTAAAACCATGTATAGCACACCGGCACAGGTGCTGTTTTTTGCGTCGGCGGAAAGTGCCTATGGGCAAAATCGGCCAAGCAAACTGGAAGAATTACTTGGGGAGCATTGGCTGCTAACAGAAAAAGGATGCAACTACCGAAAGATGTTGGAGGACGAGCTTTCAGCGCGCGGATTAAGCGTTGAGGATAAGTTGGAAATCGGATCTACACATACCATCATCGACTTGGTCGCAGGCGGACTGGGAATATCAGTTTTGCCGGAATTTAATCTGAAAAAAGATTTACTGGAAAAGCGTATTGTCTATATACCTGTTTCGGATTATCATATTAAAATGTATATTCAAATTTTAGTCTCTAGTGAACGCTGGATATCTCCTGCAATCGTGTGCTTTTGCGAAGAAATGATTGCGCAATTCTATGATTCTCTTTAAAAATCGGAACAATCTTTTAAAGCTACTTCAGGATAAACCTTAAAAATCGGGAAATTTGAGTATCAAAGCTTATATATTTATAGATGGGATTTGTTTGATAGCAGGGGAGAGTAGTTAATTAAAAAAGTGTAATTGTTTGCGATATAATAAACCATTTCTTTGCTTTAATTGGTTTGTACTCTTTGAACTAGTTGTGTAGGCAAACCTGTTTGTGCCTTTTTATTTTACCCTGAAGTTTTTGGGTGCATATTTATAAACTAAAATTAGTGCTGCCACAATATAAATTATCGTCGAACCTAGAACAATTAACGTAAAGTATGAAGGTGGGCTTTTTATTTTCATGCTGAAATAGCAAAGAAAATATACTCCCCAATTAATGATTGAGTAAAACGGATTCTTTAAACCCTCTTCCGCCGTATAAGGCTGAAATACATAATAAAGGAACAAGTGATGAACTGAAAAGAATAAAGAAAGGAACAAAATTGAAAGCACAAATGAAGCTATGTCTATGGCCGACCAATTCAGATTGAAAATCAGAGCTAGTCCAACAACAGCAGCAGAAATTGCTGTGGCGACAATCAGATTTAAACCGGCAACCCTAAAAAGACGCACTTTGAAATTTGATATTATCGCTTTCTTATCACGATAGAACGAGTATCTCAAAAGGCTTACATCACAGTTGTAGAACATGGCCTTGCAAACCCGTTCTCCTATGGATGCAAAATACATAATGAACACGAAAACTGGTAATATTGCGCCGGAATTGTTAAGGGGCCTAATAAACTCTGGTAAAAATATTGACGTGATTATAGCGGCGATAAACAAAACCGCGATGATAGCCAGCCTAATCAATATAGGCTTTATCAATAGTCTCTTGTGCCTTTCAAAAAATATGGCATTCAGGTAAGTAAAGCCACTTTTGTTATCGAATTTATTTGATTTTAGTTCGGAATCTGAAAAGTCTTTTTCTCTCATAGCTACGTCGGCAAATCTTGCTTCAGCCATCACTTGATTTTTATCAATTGTAAACTCTGATGCTTTTATGGTTCTTGCCGCAATTTCATGGTACTTTTCGGATTTTAAAATCACATAGGTGGATAGCGCGCCCAATAATAACATGACAAGAATATATAACAAATTGTAAGGCAGTTTATCAAACAATAACGGACTATGAAGATATATCGGAATATAAGCGCCAGCGAGGGTAAAGACAGCGACAAGAATGAGAAATGAAACTTTTTTACTCAGCATAATTCCGCTGCCAGTATAGATAAGCAGGAAAAAGGCTTCGCCAATCAAGTTAAATGCCGTTGACGAAAATGTCAGCAGAAGTCCTTGTGTCAGGGAGCCTCCTATCAATAAAGTTGAAAGTGTCACAACCGGTAAAAGGTAAAAGAAATCGGTGAACACTTGGAATAACACTGTTGACACAGTGTAGCTCTTCGCGTCCATACGCATAAGACGAATGCAAATGTACTTGTTTCTGTCAGCGTTAAAAATGGAGGATGATAAAAACGAACCAATAAAATTAATTATGAAAAAAACATGGGTATATGAATTAAAGCGCATTGACGGATTAACTAAAAATACCGGAAGAACCGTCAGAAGGCAGACAAAAATGGCTTTCCCAATTAATTTGCCGAATATCCTCAAAATTAATGCAACAATAGCCGCTTTCTTTTTAAGTGGAATATTCCCGTAAATGCTGTCTGGTAATACTTTTCCAATCAACGGAATGCACTTAAAATAGTAGATAAACCAGTTTGCATTAGTTGATGCCATAATATTTAAAATTTGCTTTTGCTTTTGAATAATCATGCTTCTTTCTCATCTTTCAGCATATTGATTATTTTCTCTTCAAAAAGAGGGCTGCCAATAATCGAATTATCAACCTGCTCAAGTCTGCCGTCGTTGAGTACAACAATTTCATCACACAGGTCTGTGGCTAGCTGCAAAATATGAGTAGAAAACAAAATGATATGTTCGTGCTTCATTTCACGCAGTAATTTTTTGATTTCAAGTGCGACAACGACATCGAGAGAGGTAAGAGGCTCATCAAGCAGAATAACAGGCGGCTTTGAAATAATAAAGCAAAGCATCTGCATTTTGTTTTTCATGCCATGTGAATAGCCTTTTATCAGGAGATGTCTGTCTTCTGCTCCAATTTGAATCAAGTCAAAATAATCTTCGATAGTCTGGCCTGACGGAATGTGATCCTTATTTATATCCATATAGAATTTTAGAAATTCATATCCTGTCAAGAACTCCGGCAATATCGGGGTAGAAAAAGCATAGCCGATATTTGTTGGTTTGAGCTTGGATTGCTGCTCATCGCAAACGAGAAATGCTTCGCCTTCATCAGGATTCATTTCACCGCTCAGACAGTTGAACAAAGTGGTTTTGCCTGCACCGTTTCGCCCCAGAAGTCCGTAAATTTTTCCCTGTTCAAATGTAAAACTTATATCTTCCAGCACACTTTTGCTGCCAAAAGATTTCTTTATATCTTTTAGTTCTAGTTGCATGTGGTAACTCCTTTTTTGTTTCCTTCTATTAAAGAGGATGCAAGGTTTCGTCGCTCATTATAATACAATTGCGAAATAAAATCAAAATGCGCATTTCCTTTAATTTGCGAAACACGGAAAGATGATAGTGCAACTGCTTGAAAATAATTATCCCTTATAAAGGATGTGGTTGATTAAGTCAACTACGTCCTGTTTGACGTCAGACAAAAAGCGTCTCATGCAAAGCATGGGCCGTTCAGCCTGAAGATATAATGCCCCAGCGGAAAATATAGCACAAATGCGGATACAGACTGTGTTTACGAAGAATATAGCTTAATTCTCGTGTAATTATAGTGAAAAAATTATAGCCAATTGATGCGCTTTTTCGTAAGTGTCAAAGTTCAGGCCAACAGAAAACGTCAGTGCTCTTTTTTGGAACGTTTCCTACAATGCTACGTCCAGCGTGAACATATCGCCCTCGGTTTTGCAGACAGCAAAGCCGCCGATAGATTCTGCCGCGTCGCGTATGCTCCAGAGGCCATAGCCGTGACCCGTGTCTTTTTTCGTGGAACGTGGCAGGCCGTCGTCCATAATCAGTTCGCCTCCAAAGCGATTGGTGATACGGAATAAAAAGCGATTCTGCTTTGTTTTAATCTGTAATTTGACGTAACGTTGCTCGGACGGCAATTTCAGTGATGCGTCCAAGGCGTTTTGCAGAGCGTTATTCAGTGCCATGCACATTTCGACATGGTGCAGTTCCATTATGACTGGCTGTATTTCATGTTCGAAGGTCGTGTCGTTCTCCGCGAAGAGCACGGAATAGTTCGATACCACAGCGTTTAGATAAGGGTCTCCGGAATACAGTTCTTTATGATGGCTCTCGGCGTAATCGCTAAGACTGGCAAGATAGCGGACAGCCTCGTCTTTGTTTTCCTCCGCGAGCAGTTGCGACACTGTGGTAAGGTGTCCGTTCATATCGTGCTTCATACGGCGCAGCTCCTCTTGATTTTGGAGCTGCGCTTCATAATACCTTTTTTGCGCTTCCTTTTCAAAGGCCAGACGGTCGGAGGCAGCCTTCATCTCCAAGCTTTTCTCCGTGGTCAAAACACTGTGAAGGTACAAGCTGAGCACCGCGGTGGAAAAAACACAGAGCGCAATCATTGCCCAGATAATCTTGGCATCGGAATATGGGTTCAGCTCAAAAGCGTAGTCAGAGCAAAAATCGATAATAAGCTTGGCGGAAACCGCAAAGCCTGCCAGTGCGGCCCAATTGTAACGGCTCAACTGCGTTTGGATCAGCTGGCGCCCCTTTTTGAGCAGGACAAGCCAGCAAACGAGTAGAATTACCGTGTACATAACCACGAACATCAGCTCAATAGACACTGCAACCTGTAAATCGCCGCCAAGCATGGCATTGAGCGGAATGTGCAGTATATAGCCAAAGAATGTGAATAAACGGTTGAGAACCCCCTGCGTGAAAAGAAGCGCTATAATCGCGCCAAAACGCTCGCGAAAACAAATAAGCACCAGAATATCTACCCAGTACCCGAGTAGCGTCACCAAAATGCTGTAGCTGTTGGACTCGCCAAACACTGCTGTAAACAGCCCAAACAGCGCGGGTAGGGCAAGGAAAGTTAACACCACCAGAGCAGGGTAGAGCCACCACTTCCAGCGTGGACGCAGGAAGCAAGCATACAACAGCATACCGCCAATTGCGACGATAACGGTGCTGGGACTGTGCGACAGAACTTCCCAGACATAAGCTAGATAGGTCATCATGCCGCCTCCTTAAAAGTCGCCGAACATAAGCGTGCGATATTTGTCCCGTGCCTGCCCAGAATAGCTTCTCGAAATTGGAATTTTCATATCGCCAAGCGCAAATTCGACCGCAGTCATGTCGGTCACATGATTCAAATTCACAATATAACTCTGGTGGCAACGCACGAAGTTTTCAGCAGGTAACTGCGAGGCAAAGTCGTCCAGTTTGACATAGGATTTTACTGTTTCTCCGTTTTTTAAGCAGAAATTTACGGCGTGCTGTTCGCTCGAAAGATACAGTAGCTGGCTACAGCGCACAGGTTGCACATTTCCCATAAATGAAACTCGTACAACCTGCTCTTTGTCCTTGTTCAGGTGAGCAGTGGCACGGCTCAGCACCTCAGCAAGCTTGTCCTCTGCCAGTGGCTTGATAAGATAGTTGAAGGCGTAGAGGTCGTAGGACTCACGGTAAAAATCGTTACTGCTACTGACGAAAACCAAAAGCACATCTGAGTCGGATTTGCGTATGCGTTCCGCTGTCTCAACGCCGCTTATGCCATCCATGAAGATATCTAAGAAAATTATATCAAAACGGGCGCCGCTTTCTAAATCCCACAGCAGCGTCTCACCGCTTTCATATTCGGCAATCTCGCAATAGGGGGCCGCAGTTTTGATGAGCGAGATAAGCCTCTGCCTGTCGTCGGAAACATCGTCGCAGACCGCAAATTTTAGTGCCATGTCGCGTCGCCTCCTTTTTCGTGTTTTTCTATTATACAACAAAAAACACGCACAGGACAGACCCGCAATGTCTAATTACGTCGTGAAAACGGTTAATTATGTCGAGCACGGTCACTGGGCGTGTTTTTGGAGTAGGGTATGAATTAGATTTGGGAGGGACGAAGCTGTGCTTACCCCTTAAATAAATGAACCGATGATTAAATCAAACTTAAGGGGGTAATTGTGAGTTTGGATATTTTTCACTGCCATAACTGCGGTGCGAAGGTTCAGTGGAGCGCGACCGAGTGCCCCGTCTGCCACCGGCTGGTATCCAATGACCGCGCAAAATGGCACATCGTTATAATAGGGCTTATTGTCGTTTCGCTTTTGGCGGCAATCGTGCTGCTGCTTGTATTTTGATTATATTTTATTAGGGAGAGAGAAAAAATGAAAAAACGAATTTTAAGCATACTGCTAACTATGGCAATGGTGATTGGGCTATTGCCAAGCTTTGCTCAGCCCGCAACCGCGGCGGACAATGTATGGGACGGTAGCTCAGACACCAGTTGGTATAATAAAAATAATTCCGCTTTTTATATTAAAAGTGCCGAAGAGCTTGCAGGACTTGCCATTCTTGTTAACGATAAATCAATTACCTTTAGGGGTATAACCATATACTTAACAGCCGATATTGATCTCGGCGCAAAAAACGGAAAAGTCTGGGTTCCAATCGGTAAAAAGAATGCTAGCGATAACGCGTGTTTTTTTGGGGGTACATTTGATGGTCAGGGTCATATCATTAGCAATGTAAATGCACGAGTAGAAGACGGAATAAGTTGTTTTTACGTAGGCTTATTTGGTAGCGCTGATTATATTAAAAATTTGGGCGTAATAGATATCAATAGTTACGCCTCCGTTAATGCTGACAAGAATACCACTTCGTGTTATGCTGGAGGTATTGCAGGCTTTATTATGGAAAAAATTGAAAATTGCTATACGTACAGCACACCTAACACGACTCCAGAAGCAAAAGTAGAGGTAATAACTTCGAGTTTTGTTGGCAACGATATATTGGCTGCTGGAGCAGGAGGAATAACGGGGGGAATTGGAAATGGCGGAGTCTATGGATGCTATAGCAATAGTTATGCTTGCGGGACGAAGAACATTGGCGCTATTGTTGGGCGAAATCGATCTTTACGTCTTAACGACAGCTGTAGCTGTTACTGGTATTCAAATAGTCTAGAAGCAATAGGTTCTGGTCATGGTTTAATCAATTCCTCAAGGTATACAGATAACAATACTCTTGTGAATAATTTAAATGCATGGGTAGCCGAACAAAAAAATACAACTCTATACACTTGGAAAATAGAAAACGGTTGTGTTGTCCATGATGTACCATGGTCGGACAGCTATTCCGCTTCTGTAACGGTGAAAAGGGATGGCCGCAACTGGACGACCGACGCACCGATTATCACCATTGGCACAAGCTCCGACACGGCTACCGCCAACGGCAGTTCGTTTGTCAAAGGAACCTACAACATTTACGCCGATGGCATAGACACCAATGCTGATGTCACGGTTGGCACGTCGGCCGCAACCGCAACGCTTAATTACTACACGCTTACCGCCACGGCGGGTACCGGGGTCACTTCTGTCACCGGCGACGGTGCCTACCTTGGTGGCGCAAGCGTTTCTGTGGACGCAGTCGTGGCAAACGGCTACACATGGGAGAAGTGGACAAGCGGCACCGAAAGCACTCCAGCTGGCAGTACGATTAAGAAATATAGCTTCACTATGCCGTCATCGGCCATTAAGCTGACAGCCAGTGCGACGGCGAACACTTACACTGCCACTGTAACGGTGAACAAGAACGACAGCGCTTGGAAAGACGGCACGCCAGTAATCAAGCTCAGCGCATCAAGTTCATCCCTCATGTACACGGTTACAGGAACGAACTCAGGCGGTATATATACCTTCACTGGACTGACTAAAGGCATAAAAGATTTGGAATATTATGTGTGGGTGGATGATACAACTGATACATACACCCATGAGAGTGTTTCGGACAGCAGAACATCCGCAACGCTGGATTATTACACCGTCACATATCAGCTCGGTTCGTATGGCTCCGGCACCGTTCCATCTGAAACGACAGTCCTCTCCGGCAGCACCGTAACGATTGATTCCTCGCTGCCAATAACCCGTTCTGGCTATTCCCATACTGGTTGGTCAACCGACAACAGCGGTGCGGGCGACGCGAAGCATTACGACTATTACGTAAGCAAGCAGACGGGTTTCTATCCGGTCTGGAAGGCTGATGCTCCAAAAGCACCTTCGTTGAGCAGTAAAACCGATACTACCATAACACTGTCTCCCACAAGCGGATACGAATACAGTCAGGACGCAAAAAAATGGGTGGGAAACAACGTGTTTTCAGGGCTGACCGCCAGCAAAGATTACAATTTCTATCAACGAGTGGCGGCGTCAGGAACAAGCCTTGCCAGCGAAATAAGCCAATTGTTTAGAGCGACTACCAAACACGGGGCGCTTGCCACGCCGACTGCCGCGATTTCTTCCGTTACGTCGAACAGCATCACCGTGACTAGTGTAAACGTCGGAGAATATAGCAAGGACGGTGGCAGTACTTGGCAGGACGGCAATAAATTCGCCGGACTTACCGCAGCAACTAAGTACACCTTTGCCGTGCGCAGAAAAGGAACCGAAGCCGCAATGCCCTCCGCAACTTCCGAACCAGTGGAACAATATACCGCCGCGACTACTCCGACGGCTGGTGAAGGGTACACAATCGACTATAGTTACGAAACCATCACGGTATTAAGTGGCTACGAGATTAGCACCAGCAATTTTGGAATGCCTATCGCACTTAATGGTGAACGTAAATTCACCTTAACCCCCGGCACAACCTATTATGTGCGCAAAGCTGTCAATACGGCGACTACACCAAATACCCCCGCCAGCGCGGCTGCAAACTTCACAGTTGCCTCCAAACCGGTTGCTCCATCCGACAGCGCGTATTCCTTTGACTACCATGATGAGCAGATCATATTTTCAAATACTTATGAAGTATATACCGCTAATGCCGGAAGCGGCAGTCCAGTCGCGAGCGATACCACGACAATAACACCGGGTAGCAATTTATACATCCGAGTGAAAGCGACTTCGTCCGCTTCGGCTAGTGACTTTACAGCAATCTCCATTCCCGCGCGTCCGGAAGCGGCAGGTCTATCCATCACTACAAGCAAAACCGACACGACTATCACTGTGACCGCAATCGACGGAGCTGAGTACAGCAAGGACGGTAGAACCACGTGGCAACCTAGCAACGAATTCACCGGTCTTACTGCGAATACGGATTACAGCATAACTATCCGCTATGCGGCAACCGATAAGGCGTTTGCCAGCGCAGCTCTTACCAGCGTGACCGTGAAGACAAAGACTTCCGCGGCAACGGCTCCTTCTTCGCCTTCGATAAAATCGCAGACGTGTGAGTCCATCACCATCAACATAGTTAAAGGTAATCAGTACGTCATTACAACGAACAGCACCGAACCGACAACATGGGACGCTGCGGAAACAACAGACGGAGTGAAGACGTTCCCGTCCCTCACCGCCGCCACACAGTACTATATTTGGGTGCGCCAGGCGGAAACTGAAACTGCAATGACCTCCAAGGCAAGCAGCGCAAGCGCATACACTGCGGCGGCTACTCCGGCGGCAAGTGTTGTGTCCATCAATTATGACGCCGAAACCATCACTTTCGACAGCGTTTATGAAGTCAGTACCACTAGTGACTTTACCGGAACAGCGGTTACTAGCGGTAGTAGCATCACAGCTTATATTTCTGACAATGGCACAGGAGCAAAGAACTTCTATGTCCGTGTCAAGGCAATCACGATCGGCGCGCCTGCAAGCCTTTGCACGCCTGTCACCATTCCCGCAAGACCGCAAACACCTGTCGCGGTAGGTTCAAATGAAACCGTTTCAAACAAAAACGACGGAAAGATAACCGGTGTGACAACCGCCATGGAATGGAGCGTCGCCGGTGGAACATATGGTGCCGTCACTGTCGAACAGGCTTTAAATGGCATCACAGGGTTGTCCGATGGTACCTATAATGTGCGCATCAAGGCAGTTGACGACACCAGCTTTAAGAGTGTGGAGCAGGAAATTACAATTGCGTCCGGCCACACCATCACCGTTACCTTTGATAGCAAGGGCGGAAGCGATGTTGCAAGTATCAAGGACAAGGCTTACGGTGACAGCATCGCAGCACCCGCTGACCCCACACGCAAGGGGTTCTACTTTGCGGGATGGTACAAAGAAGCCACTTGTGAGAATGTGTGGACATTCGCGCTTGACAAACTGACCGACAACATGACGCTTTTTGCCAAATGGAGTGCCATCCCAACGTACACAGTAACGGGTAAAGCCGTAGACGGCACATCTTCAGCAGTTGAAGCCGCAACCGTGAAAATTATGCAGGGTACCGTGCAGTTTGGCACCACGGGTGTAACAGACAAAAACGGTGATTTTAAGATTGGCAATGTTCCTTCCGGAACCTACAACTTGGTCATTACAAAAGGTAATAGGTCAGCGGTCATCAAGGTTGAAGTGTCGAGCAGAAATATTGCTATCGGCAATGTTGCACTGCCTTCGGGCGACGCAAACAGCGTTCTTGTCATTAACGGAACCGATACGCCGGATGTTGTCATAGGCGGGCTGAATACCGAAGCCAATAGCCAGCTTAGCACAAATACAAGCGTTGAAATGACGCTGACAGTTGAAAAAAAGGATGCCAAAACTGCGGAGCATGGCAGCAATGTCTCCAGTAAGGTGACATCCGCAGGCCAGCAGGTCGGCATGATACTTGAAATCAATTTAAGTAAGTCCGTAAACCGCTCGGATCCGGCACCCGTACTGGAAGCATCAAATCTGATAGAGGTCATTATCCCAATTCCGGCTGAACTGCAAAGCAAGTCTACATATGCCGTCTATCGCTATCATGGCACTGGAGTTGATGCGATTGCTGAAAGGGAGAATGCGGACCACGAGAAAATCGTAATTGACCGCACCAATCACACCATTACCCTTTATACGAAAAAGTTTTCCACCTATGCAATCGGCTATACTAATCCTTCCTCCGGCGGTGGTAGCGTCAGCTCGAGCTATACTATCACCTCATCGGCAGGCGAAGGCGGCAGCATCAGTCCGAGCGGCAGCGGAAGTGTCACAGGTGGAGAAAGCAAGACCTTCACTATCACAGCAAACAAGGGCTATAAAATTTCCGATGTCAAAGTCGATGGAAAAAGCGTCGGTGCGGTGGGCGGCTATACCTTCTCCAATGTCATCAGCACACATACCATTGCGGCAACGTTTGAACGCACGAAAGCTACAGCTCTGCCTTACTTTATCGCGAACGGCAAATACGTCTTTATCGGTTTTTCCACTGATAAAAACGGAACGATGAATTACATAGTGCCCAAGGGTGTGACGGTGCTGTTCAAAGAGAATGCCAAAAGCTTTACGGATATTGCAGGCCACTGGGCGAAGAACAACATAGATTTCGTAACCGAACGCGAGTTGTTCTTAGGCACAGGGGGTAGCGAGTTTTCGCCGCTGTCCGGCATGACTCGTGCCATGTTCGCAACGGTTATCGGCAGGCTTTATGAGCGGTCCTACGGTGAGCTTGCCGCCAAGAACGGTCACGCCTTTACAGATGTGAACTATGGCGACTATTACGGAGCCTACATTGATTGGGCAGCCGAAAACAACATCATCACAGGCGTAGGCGGCGGACTGTTTGAGCCTGAGCGCGAAATAACCCGTCAGGAGATGGCATCGATACTCTACCGCTTTGCAAAGTCCCTTAAAGCGCTGCCTAACGGCGTCGCAGACGTTGCGCTTGCCTATCCGGACTCGACAGATATCGAAATCTGGGCAAGAGAAGCAGCCCTGTATTGTCAGAAAACTGGCATCATCACAGGACGCGACGGCGGTAAATTTGTTCCGCAGGGCACAGCGACAAGAGACGAGGTTGCGGCTATTCTGCAAAGATTTATTGAGAATACAGTAAAGTAGTCCATAGGTCAGTTGCAAAATAAAGTTGGCCTCCAAGGATATGTCATAGCCTCACGAAAAATCATAATCGGCTATACCAACGCAACCTTCAATCAGGGCGGAAATATAACGCGCGCCGAGTTCGCCTCAATCGTCGAACTCGCAATGGGCCTTGCGGAAGGAATGGGCGAAAATACCTTTAGCGACATTTCCAAAGAAGACTGGTACTGCAGATATATTGAAACAGCATCGGTCTATGGAATCATCGCAGGATTTGCAGATGGGACATTTGGTCCGAACGATAAAATAACTCGTGAACTGGCAATGACGATTGTTGTAAGAGGCATAGAAATTTCAAAGTTGGATGTGGTGCTTTAAGACCGTGTATCACCACACTGCTTGGATACTATATGGACGCTGCCAACGTTTCGGAATATGCATGGGAAAGCGTCGCAGCATGTCTTGAAACAGGAATCATTTCCGGCAAAGGAAACGAAATGCTGGCACCAAAGGACAATATGACCCGAGCGGAGGTAGCTGTTATTTTGCAACGGCTGCTGCAAAAATCTGGATTGATCTGATGAATCCCATCTGTTAACTCACTTAACCCATGTGTACACAGAGGACAGCGTGCACATGGGTTAATATTTTCCGGGCTTTTCTCCCATTTATACATTCCCTAAAAACGATTCATAGTCAGATCACAAAATGTCGTCTTAACAGATAATAATGAGAGTTCGAATCCAATTTTTTTACAACTGCAAAACAAAAGATATCGATTTTGGAAAGAAAACACAAAAAGCCCTCAAGTATTGATAAAATACTTGGAGGATTCTTTTTTACAACAGTGTAAATTTCCTGGATTACTGGGACATTTTACTATATTTCGATAGAAACCATATATGAGCACATATGTATGATATATAATTAAGCAAGCACAGGCAATGCAACCGATACAACAATTTAATAAAAATGCATATGGAAACGATAGATTTTATTAACATAAATGCTGTGCGTCTCGAGAAAATTGGTTGGAGATTGTTAAATTTGGTTTTGCGTGTAAAAAAGGAAGGAGCGTATCTTTAAGTCGTTTCCAACCGGATAAAAGAAAATTAATCTCAATTAAAGCCAAATGTTGTTCTCAACAGTCTAATAGTTGACCGGTCAAAAAAACAAACGAGGGGGATTTGCGGGTGACAAGTGACGAGTTTTCAAACCGAATCGTCTCAATGATGCAAACGCTGTATCGCGTCAGCTATGCGCAGCTATCGCAAAGCTGTGACAGAGATGAAGCGGTTCAGGAATGCTTGTGCAAGGCTTGGCAGAAGCGCAGCCAACTTAAGGATGAGCGCTTTATGCAAACTTGGGTAATTCGTATTCTTATCAACGAATGCCATAATATCCAAAGGAAAAGAATACGCGAATTACCGCTGGAGGAATTGCCCATACGTGTTGCACCTAAGGATGCCGATTATGAACTGCACGATGCGCTGATGAATTTGGATGAAACACTCCGCCTGCCTATTCAACTACATTACATTGACGGCTTCTCGATAAGCGAGATTGCTCGTATTTTACGCTGTCCTGAAGGCACAGTAAAGACGCGTATGATGCGCGGAAGGCAAGAACTGAAAAAATCATTATATGGGGAGGTTCAGTTGCCGTGCGAAATATGATTGACTGGAGTAGTGCATTCGGTAAAGCCGATGATGATTTTGTCAACAATGTATATCATACACTAGAAACTATCCAAATTAACGATGAAAGAAAGGACATAAAAACTGTGAAAAGAACAAGCTCTCGCCTTGTGGCTACTATTGCGGTAATTTGTGTGCTATGCGCCGGCACCGCTTTGGCTTTAACTAATACTTGGGGAATACTTGATTTTTTGAGCGGAAGAATGAATGATGTGGAGGTTTTACCCGAAGCTGCCGGTATTGTACAAACGGATGTGCCTCAAAAAGGCGGACAGACAGACTTTGCGACTTTCACGGTGCGCCAAGCCATATTCGATGGGCAAAACACGTACATCGTCGTGGCTGTGAAGCCCTCCAGCGATGAATATTTACTCCTGGGGCCGGACGCAAATCCGCTCGATCCCATTGGCAATCTTGGCCCGCTTTTCACTGACAAAACAGGGACGATTACAGATTATGCACGGGAAAACAACAAGAAAATGATCAGGACATCTGTGGGTATTGAAGGCGTTAACCAATCTATGGATTTTCTCCTTGAGGATGACAAAACCCTTGCCTATATGATTAATGACAGTATTACTGATGCTCCTTCCAAGCTAGACTTGAAGCTAAACTGCGTAGCTGCACCATTTGCCAACAAGGAAGGCGAGAGCATTGTTGATGAGCTCAATATAAAACGTACGTCACTGTCCGTCGCAATTGAAAATACGGCGACGAAAGATATCGTAACCAGCACAGAGCCTGTCACCTACAGCGATTGCGGCGTTCAGGTGGATAAAGTCACGCTCACGAGTTCAGCTATGGCGATTTATGCTGAAATCGAATTTACTGTAATAGACAAAGACAAATTTGCTGAAACCGACGGCGGCCTTTGCTTTGAATTCTTATACAGCAACGGTGAGCGCCTACCGGATGGAGCAGGTTCAAACGGGGGCATCGAGGACGTCGATAACACCCACTTTGTTCAGAAGGTCTCTTTGCAGGCTTCGGAAGTATTACCGAGCGAAATAATCCTTCGCGGATTCAATTGCTGGGATAAAAATAGATATGAGACCCATTCGTTTGAGATGAAGTAATGACATTAGGAAAAGGTTGTTATTCTGCGTGTGAACTTCTTGTAGGTGTGGATGTTTCATTTGGACATAGAAATGGATATAACGGGTGCAGAGTTCAAATATGCACCCGTTTGCACCCGCTGCGAAAACAATCGTTCGATTGTATCAACAGTCATACCATTAGTCACAAAGCCCTCAAGTATTGATACGATACTTGAGGGCTTCGTTTTTTTGCCGGAGTGCTGGGAACGAACTTGATTACGTAGTCTTTTGATAAATTATAAAAAAGCGGTACGTGATTTTCGAGAAGACAAATGAACCATCCAATTGCCTTTCTGTTGACTATTTTCTCGCGGAATTAGCCGGATATGTCCATGCAAATCGGATAAGAAGGCGCGTTAATTTTATTTAACGATTTCCATAATAGTCATTACCACGCCTAAACACATAAAGCATACACCTACAACTTTTTTCAAGGTTTTTTCATTGACTTTATTTGCATATTGAGAGCCAAGTAAACCACCAATAACAGCACCAACAGATAAAAAGCACCCTAACGGCAAGTCGATATTTCCTCTAGATGCATAGCCAATCGTTGATGACAGAGCGGTCACTGCCATTATAAGTGTTGATGTACCGATGGCCTTGTGCAACGGGAATGACATTAACACGATTAATGCCAAAAGTACCATGACACCGCCACCAGCTCCAAATAGTCCACTAATAATTCCAATTCCAATTCCTAGAACAATAGATGCGACAACTTTTTGCCATTCTTTTTTAAAACGAATTGTTCTCTTAGGTGATTCCTGCGAATCGCTTTCTTTCTTATTACTCTTTATAAGCATTGCAGCTCCTGCAACAACCAGCACAATTCCAAAAAGCGTCGATAATGGGCCTTCCTTCATCTGACTGGCAAATAGTGAGCCCAACTGTGCTCCGGCAATTGACGAGATTGCAATCCAAATACTTGATTTGATATCGATGTTTCCGTTTTTAAAGTAGCCATATGATACTGTTAATGAGGCAATTACATCAACAAAGAGACTTGTCCCAATGGCAGAATGCGTACTAACATGGAAAAGCATCGTTAAAACTGGGACAACCACCATTACTCCACTGGCACCGATTAAACTGGTGATTCCGCCAGTAATAATTCCAATACCAATAGCCGCCAAATATAATGCAAAATTCATTGTACTAGACCTCCCAGTCTACGATTATATTAGGAAAATTTATATTACTAAACTAAAAAGATGTTTTAAGAAATCTGTATTTTCGATGTCATCATCTGAATGCAATTCGACCATAGCGTTGATTGAAATTAATAAAGTCTCTGCCAGTCTGATTGTGCTTTTAATAGGTGAAATTTCAATTTCTTCTTTTTTAAAACTTGATATTATGGTAATCACTTTTTCGAGCAGCTTGTTTTTTAGCTCGGTCAAATAGTCGCCTTTTTTCAATTCTTCAACCGAATTGTCGAAAAGCACTTTTCCCAGACCGTTTCTGTCCTTAATATCATAGTAGAGAGTGGTAATCAATCTATACAACTTTTCTTCCGAGGTACAGGCAAGCGCATTAATCTCATTTAATTTTGAAAAAGTTATTTCCCAACTTTCATTCAACACACATAAATAGAGCTGTTTTTTGTTTTTGTAGTAGTGGTATATTGTTCCAACGGCGATTCCTGATTTATCAGAAATCATTTTCATGTCGACACTAAGGTAACCATATTTCACAAACAGATCCATTGCGCAATTTTTAATTATTCTGCTAACATCATTAATAACCTTTGGCATAATTTCACCTCTTTTATGAATTATGATTCATAAAAACATTATAAGTGCATTTAAATTATTTGTAAATATAAATTTAAGTAATAAATTTCCCGTTTGGGACAAAGCGGCAAATACCATAGAGTAGAAAAAAGTTATAAAACGTCATGATTCATTTGCTATTATTTACCTTCAAAGAAGAGGGACGAGGAGACGGCTAATTCGTCTTGAAATGATACAACCATATTGGCCTGCGGTGGATAGCACAAACGGGTGCATTTTACGTAAATGCACCCGTTTGCACCCTCTCGACAAGCGATCGTTCGATTGCACCAACAGTCGTACCATAAGACATATAAGGAATTGACTGTTGATACAATTGTTGAGTCCTTGTTTTTTGCGCCAATACCAGAAAAGCCCTTGGAATCAGGAATTTTTCATTCATATGAAAATAGCGACAGCCTGTGATTTTTGGTCACAGGCTGTCGTCGTTGTTTTTTGCTATGCATGGCATTTATTGAAATGCACCCGTTTTTGCTATCGTGTAGTTCTTTGCGATCGTTTAGGGTATAGCCTGACCATACTTTTAGGCATCGGAATTGCAGGGGAGAGCCTGTGTCGCCTGCCACTCAATCCAATCGGAGCCGGACTACAGCTCTAATTCTTAACAGCAACCATTGCACATTGAATCAATGTTGACTTCGCATTTTGTTGCCTTTGTTAGTCTTGTCGCTTCTTCGACTCCCGGCCCTTTTACTGTTTTCTGGGGAGACACCTGCCCAAGAACACGAATGGTCGGAACTGGAAAAATGAGTTGTATCTGTGCCAGTTTTAGCTGCAATCTGCTGAGCGAAGAGACAAAAGCCGCTATTTTATCTGAGTAGAGCCTCTTACAACTATCTCGCTGTCAAGTATTACCTGGCGCTTTTCAGTTGCTGTGCCGTTAAGACGCGATAGCAGCAATTCAGCGGCTTTTGCACCGATTTCCTCAGCTTTTATTACATAGGTAGTTATACCTGGCTCAATTAGACCAGCCCACTCAAGCTTTTGTCCCCAGCTCCAGTCATCAGGCCCGCAAACCCCCACATCCTTCGGAATTCTTGCGCCCATATGCTTTAGAACATTTACTGTGTTTAATGTGGTCATAGTATTTACCCCAATAAACGCAGGGGTTCCATTCTCGGTTTCAAGAATATCTTTAATGTACTTTTCAGTTACTTCGGGTTTCGAAATATTGATGTTTCTTATATTTTGAACAGGGTCTTCAAGCTCGAAAATCTCCGTTGCACTTTCGAGAAAAGCGTCATGACGCAGTGCTCGAGTGGAGCTGGCACTCAGCTCTTGCGTAAACATATAAGGAGCGCAAAAGCCCTGCTGCTTTAAATGATACATAAGCTCGGCAATGGGTCGTTTGATATTACTTGCCACGATATCAAAATTGTGGTCTTTTATTGGCCTGTCCAACAATACAACAGGAAAACCGTTACAATCGAGCTTAACGAGGTACGGGTTATCAAATGAGCACGAATTTACAAGCAAGCCGTCAACATCCTTTGCAAGAAGGCTTTTGGCATATTCAAGCTCTTTTTTGGAGTTGTTCTCACAGTTTACAAAAATGGGAATATAATCTGCCTCGACTAACACCTGGTTGATACCCGAAATAAGAGCAGAGGAAAATGGTGTTGAAATGTCGGAAATGATTACGCCAATCATTTTCGAATGATGTGATTTAAGACTTCTTGCGACATCACTGGGGCGGTAACCGGTCATTTCGATAACCATACGTAATCTTTCGCAAGTATCCTGTCCCATTAGCTCGTACTTACCGTTAATGTAGCGAGAAACTGTGGTTTTTGAAACTCCGGCAGCCTTTGCAACATCGCTGATTGTTGGCTTTTTTCGTCTTCCATCCATTTTTTCACCTAATATAATAAAGTTTCGTTCCTGTATGCTTGAATATGAGCGGGAGAGAGCTTTTATCTCTGCACTCTGCCGGTGCCGTCACCACCGGCTAGCTTCAGCACTTCAGAAACGTCAACGCGGTTGAAGTCTCCCATTATGCTGTGCTTTAAGCAAGAGGCGGCAACTGCAAATTCGAGAGCCTTCTGCTTGTCCTCGTATGAAGTTAGACCATAAATTAGTCCTCCGGCAAAGCTGTCGCCACCGCCGACACGGTCGATTATGTCATTTATCATATAATGCTTGCTTACATAGAACGTTTCTCTGTCGTTTAGGCACGCAGCCCAGCCGTTTGTATCGGCGCTCTTGCTCTCGCGAAGGGTAATTGCAATCAGCTTCATATTTGGATACTCTGCAAGAACCTTGTCGCCCAGCATTTTGTATTTTTCGCGGTCAAGCTCGCCAGATTCGACATTAACTTCAATGTTTATTTCCAGAGACTTCTGAACGTCTTCCTCGTTTGCGATGGCGACATCAATATAGTTGGCAAGATCACGCATGACCTCTGCGGCGCTCTTTCCGTATTTCCACAGGTTTTTACGATAATTTAAGTCACATGAAACGGTAATTCCACGCTTTTTTGCTTCCTTAACGCTACATAAAGAAAGCTCCATTGCGCTTTCGGATATTGCAGGAGTAATACCGGTTATATGGAACCAGTCAACGCCTTCAAATGCCTTTTCCCAATCGATATCACCGGGTTTTGCCATTGCGATTGAAGAATATTCGCGGTCATAGACAACCTTGCTGGGGCGTTGGTTTGCACCTGACTCAAGATAGTAAATTCCCATGCGTCCCTTGCCTCGCTGAATTCGGCTAACATCAACACTAAATTTCCTCAGTTCCTTGACGCATTCGTCGCCGATGGAGTTGTCAGGGAGCACGGTGAGAAAAGCGGCATCAAGACCGAAGTTTGAAAGAGAAACGGCAACGTTAGCCTCTCCTCCGCCAAAGCTGGCCTCAAGCATTGGACTCTGGAAAAAGCGTTGATTTCCGGGAGATTTTAAACGGAGCATAATTTCTCCGAAGGTTAAAAATTTCATAGCAGTTTCTCCTATTTGTTGATAAGGTGAAGAGCAAAGCCCGCAATCTCGTTTTTGAAATATGCCAGCTTCATTTTGCCCTTTTCATCATACTTAATGGTTTCGCCGTTAAACTCATACCCTCTCGCAGTGAGATGCGAAAAGGCTCTGTCGAGGTTGTTGACAGCCAAGCAGATGTGCCCGTTTTTGCCAAGATAAGGGGACTTCATCAGTTCAAATTCTTTGCCCACGAAAATTGAGACACTGCCGTCATTAAAGGGCAGTCCGAAAAGGTCGCAAAGCATTTTTGCGGAGGTCGTCGCCTCAGCCTCATTTTCACAGTTTATACCAATATGGCGAAGCTCAAAGCCTAACATTTTGTGAATGGCTTCACGAGATAAGGCTTCGATTTCGTCGAAGCGACCTTCGTTCATCAGCTCGGATTTGACCATCCATGTTCCGCCGCAAGCAATGATTTTGTTGAAGGAAAGATAGTCGTTCAAGTTGTTTTCGTTTATCCCGCCGGTTGGCATAAAGCGCACATTGACATAGGGGGCGCAAAGCGCTTTTATCATTGGAAGACCGCCGCTTTGCTCTGCGGGAAAGAACTTTAAATCAGTAATGCCAAGCTCCAATGCGCTTTCAATTGAAGCGGGATTGTTGCAGCCTGGATAAATTGGGATGTTATTTTCAACGCAATATTTTGCAGTTGTGATATTAAATCCAGGTGAAACTATAAACTTAGCACCTGCGGCAGTTGCACGATTAATTTGATCAATTGTAAGAACTGTCCCAGCCCCTACAAGCATTTCGGGGCATTCTTCCGCAATACTTTTGATGCTTTCTTCAGCGGCATCCGTACGGAAAGTCACTTCAATACAGCAAATACCTCCGGCCAATAGTGCTTTTGCCAGAGGAACTGCGTGCTTAGGGTCGTCCAACTTTACCACGGGCACTATTCCGTATTCATAGATTTGCTGTGAAATTGTTTTCATTAGTATACTTCCTTTCGAGATTTTATGCAATCGGTAAACAATGCGTTTAACTAATATTATCACTTGGTTTGTTGTGAAACAATGTATATTTACGAAACCGATACACATAAAAATAGTCCTGAATCTGGACAGCGTTGTGGGTTCGGGAAGAACAGAGGTTCTTCGCTGTATTTACGGAGCTGATAAACGCGACATCGGAAACATTTTTCTGAGTGCAAAAAACTTGCGAATAACGTAAGAAAAAACAATGCAAGAGGTTTTCGTTTGATACGCCAAGAAAGACGTGACTTTAAATTAATGTAGCCCAATATAATGCGGAAGAGCTATTGATAATTGGGATTTTCGGGCATATAGATATAAAAATGCAGTTTGTGCAAATCTTCCGCGGAAGCATTTGCTGTATCGCGGGAAGATGATTCGAGACAATTATGAATCTTTTTGGACAAAGTACTTGCCGGACTTACAAAAATGTAAGTCTAATGTAAGCATTTTCGATTGAAGAGTGATGTAAAATATGGTATAGTTTCGGCAGAAGTTTAACGATTGAAGAGGGAAATAAAAAATGGATTTATTTGAAATAATCAAAGTAATAATTCTTGGAATCGTCGAGGGACTTACCGAATGGCTGCCAATCAGCAGTACGGGACATATGATACTGGTTGATGAGTTCCTGCACCTGAATGTGTCGGACGCCTTCAAGGAAATGTTCTTTGTCGTTATCCAGCTTGGCGCAATTATGGCGGTTGTAGTCCTCTTCTGGAACAAGCTTTGGCCGTTTTCTAGGAGCAAAACCCTTGAAGAAAAGAAGAATACCTGGTCGATGTGGCTTAAAATCGTCGTATCTTGCTTGCCCGCCGCAATAGTGGGCATACTTTGGGACGACAGATTTAACGAGCTGTTTTACAATTATCAGACTGTTTCAATCATGTTAATTCTGTTCGGTGTTATGTTCATCCTTGTTGAGAATTTCAACAAGGGCAATAGCCCGAAGGTGAACGCTATATCGGAAATCAGCTATCAGACGGCGCTTATGATAGGACTTTTCCAGCTGATTGCGGCTGTTTTTCCCGGCACCTCGCGCTCCGGCGCGACGATAGTGGGTGCGCTCCTGCTCGGCGTTTCAAGAACGGTTGCGGCGGAATACACCTTTTTCCTAGCCGTTCCGGTGATGTTCGGGGCAAGTGCCATGAAGCTTCTCAAGTTTGGAGCCGACTATTCAAGCTCTGAGCTTGTGCTTCTGCTCACGGGAATGATTGTTGCGTTTGTTGTGTCAATTCTCGCAATCAAGTTCCTTGTTGCTTATATTAAGCAGCATGATTTCAAGGTGTTTGGTTGGTATAGGATAGTTCTGGGTTGCGCTGTAATTGGATATTTTCTTCTGAAGTGACGAAAAACGCCTGATGTTGCAAGCTCTCCAAAATGCGAATTATGTATAGATGATAAATGTCCACTGAACAATAGCTTGAAGATTGTTCAGTGGACATTTTTGTTTGAGCGTGCGGTTCTTCACTGGACGGCTGGCAATGGGAAGGCAAAATATCCCGCTGGATATTAATACATGATTAAGGCTTTCTAGAAGAAGGATATGGATACAATCAGAGAGCCGAAAACAATGGAAACCATAGATAGCAACTTGATGAGAATATTGATGGATGGCCCAGAAGTGTCCTTGAAGGGGTCACCGACGGTATCACCCACAATGGCCGCATTGTGCGCCGCCGAATGCTTGCCACCGTAATTGCCTGCTTCAATATACTTTTTTGCATTGTCCCATGCACCGCCTGCGTTAGCCATCATTACAGCCAGAATAAAGCCTGTTACAGTCGCGCCGGCCAGCATTCCGATTACGCCGTTCACTCCGAGGAAAACTCCGGTCAATATTGGGAAAATAATGGCGAGCAGAGTGGGCTTAACCATTTCTTTCTGGGCGGCGCGCGTGCATATATCGACGCAGGTGGCATAATCCGGCTCGGCTTTGCCCTCCATCAAACCTGTAATTTCCTTAAACTGCCTACGAACCTCAATAACAATGCTCTGTGCCGCACGCCCAACGGCTTGCATAGTGTAGGAAGAGAATAGGAAGGGCAGCATACCACCGATGAACAATCCGATAAGAACCTGAGGATTGGTTAGCTCGATACTAATCTTTAAATCAGGCGCAATACGTTTTATTTCGTCGATATATGCCGCAATTAGAGCAAGCGCGGTTAGTGCGGCCGAGCCAATGGCAAAGCCCTTGCCGGTTGCTGCGGTGGTGTTGCCCAAGGAATCCAGTGCGTCTGTTCGTTCTCTGACCTCCGAATCCAAATGACACATTTCAGCAATACCGCCCGCGTTGTCGGCAACAGGCCCGTAAGCGTCGGTAGCAAGGGTTATGCCAAGCGTTGATAGCATACCGACCGCCGAGAGTCCAATTCCGTACAGCCCAGAATTGAAGCTTGTGGCACCGCCTGACGCATAAAAGCTGATAACAATAGAAATGCTGACGATGATGATGGGCGCAAATGTTGAGAGCATACCAAGCGAAAGACCGCCAATAATAACGGTTGCTGGTCCGGTAACAGTAGTGCTTGCAAGGTTCTTAGTCGGCTTGTAGGTGTCCGACGTAAAGTATTCGGTAAAGAAGCCTATTAGAACACCTGCCAGTAGCCCAGAGATAACAGCTGCATAGACACCAATCTTATCTGGACCAAGAATGAAATAAATCAGCGGGAAGGCAACAACTGCAATCAATCCGGCGGCAACATAAGTTCCTTTTCGGAGCGCATTTAGAAGTACCTTCTGCTCTGCCTTCTCGCCTGATCTTACAAAGAAGGTTCCGATGATAGACGCGAGCATCCCGATAGCAGCCATTATCATGGGAATAGTAACGCCGGAAAAGCCATAACCCGCTGCTACGGCAAGAGCGGCAGTGGAAACAATGGACCCGACATAGGATTCATATAGGTCGGCACCCATGCCGGCGACATCACCAACGTTATCTCCCACGTTGTCAGCAATTACGGCGGGATTGCGGGGATCATCCTCAGGAATGCCTGATTCAACCTTTCCCACAAGGTCAGCTCCGACATCGGCAGCCTTGGTGAAAATACCGCCGCCAACACGAGCAAATAGAGCCATGGAAGAGGCTCCCATGCCGAATGTCAACATTGCGGAGGTAATCTTTTCTATTAAAACTGAATTGTCGGTCACAACATCAACGACGGAATACCAGTATTTGAGGAAATAGAACCATATCGAAAGATCCAGCAGGCCAAGTCCGACAACCACAAATCCCATTACAGCACCGGAAGAAAAAGCTACCCTCAATCCGCTGTTGAGGCTTTCTGATGCTGCGTTTGCAGTACGGGCGTTGGCAGAGGTTGCAATGCTCATGCCGATAAAACCCGAAAGACCAGAGAAAAATCCGCCGGTTAGGAATGCAAACGGTACAAATGGAGTTAAAAAACCTAAGATGCTGAGGACGCCGAGTATGACGAACATGATGGCGAAGAAGATTCCAACAATCGTGTATTGGCGCTTCAGATAAGCTTTTGCACCCTTCCTAACAGCTGCTGAAATTGCTTTCATCGGGGCTGTCCCTTCCGGGAAACTTAATACTTTACGTGCAAGATAGTAGGCAAAAAGAAGTGCCACAATAGCACTGATTGGTGCTAATAAAATAATATCCATTTTATTATTTGCTCCTTATTCGTCACTGCTCATATTTCCGTCTTTTGACCAAATACGTAAAAAGACCTTTAACCATGAAGTTCAATAATCAATCAAATGAGTTTTACTGCTTTGGTAATTTTCTGAGTTTCTGCACTCAATTATTCAGATTTTATAGATGTTAATATTTTGGAAAATATTTAGTAGCAGATAATATCCTTATATTGCCTTCAGGGTACAAAGCATTCTCCTATATTTTCTGAATTGTTGACGGAAAGCTTTGAACGTATGAGCGGGAATAAATATACAGCAAGAGGACCTAACTATGTACAGTTAAGTCCTCTTGCTGTCTAAATAATTATTGAAAATGGTTATCTGAAAAAAACTATAATGCCTTTTCCATGTTGGCAAAGGGCGATTTGGTAAATCCGTTTTTCTCGTAAAAGCTTACGTCCTCGGTTAAGGTGTGCAGCTCTATTTTGTTGATGCAGTCCTTTTTTAGTTCATCACGGAGAGCATTAAGAGCCATGCTGCCACAGCCTTTTCGCTGATAATGAGGATGAACGAAAATTTCGTCCACATAGAAATTGCTGCACTTCGCTGCAATCATTACTCTGCCGAAAAGATATCCGATTACTTGCGTTTCAACAATGAGTGCATATCCTTTCGAATTCGATCCCGAAAGATATGATGAAATGCGGCTTTCGGCACGTTCAAGCGACCAGTTTTCGTTATACGGTGCCTCTGCGTATACCCTGCACAGCATCTGCGCTGCGTTTGGTATATCGGACTTGTCACAAGCTTGTAAAAATAGCATAAAGCTCACCTCCAGCATTTTTTGTTATGTCATAGCCGCAACGCGGCGAAATGATATATGGGTTTTAAATGTGCGCGTGCCGACAAAGGCGACAAAAGCGCAGTATAATAATCGCTTGCAATTATTATATCACTGATTATGAATAGATTAAAGCGAAAGAACGGTAAATAAAATTATTTACCGTGTGAGTGACTTTTCGAGCAGACACAGAAATTCGAAAAGCTTGAGCTAATGAAGCAAGGGCTGCTCACAAGGGAACAGCCCTTTAAAGGCGTTGAAGTATTATGAACGGTTATTATTCTGGAGTTTCCTCATCGTATTCAATGCTGTCCATATCGAACTCAAGCATTTCGCCGCAACTGGGGCACTGAATTTTTCCGAGTGCAAGAACATCCTCGTCAACAGTGATAGTTTTGCTGCAAGCGGGGCAGGTTACTTCGTAGAAAATGGGCTCACCGTGGTGATGTCCGCAGCCACATTCGTGCTCACTGTGATGATGACCGCCGCAGCACTCATGCTCACTTTCGTGGTGGTTGTCGCCGCCACAGCAGCATTCGTGCTCACTTTCGTGGTGGTGGTCGCCACCGCAGCAGCACTCGTCATCGTAGTCGCCGCAGCAGCATTCGTCGTCATAGTCGCCACAGCAGCACTCGTCTTCGTCATATACGATTGCTTCGACTGCAGCAAGGTCATCGGATATTGCATCGATTTCTTCGCCGAGGTCGAGTGAGTTTTCTTCGAGGTTTTCAATGTCCTGAGCAATGGTGTCAAGGACGTCAATGATAGCGCCAATAAGCTTATCTTGCTTGGAATCCTTGTCGAGTCCCAAACCATCTGCGAGTCCTTTGAGATATGCTACTTTTTCGAATGTTGTCATTATGATACCCTCCTTGGTATTCGCGCGAAACACCGAACAATCATTTTGCGATATGTCCGGCGCTTCATTGGTTTATTCTACCTGTATTTCTTGGGAAATATACGCTTTGTTCTCAACCCTTTGCACGTTCAAGATAATCGCCTGTGCGGGTATCGATTTTAATGCGCTCACCCGGCTCGATGAACAGGGGGACTTTGATTTCGGCACCGGTTTCTACAGTTGCGGGCTTCGTTGCGTTTGTTGCGGTGTTGCCTGCAAAGCCGGGATCGGTTTCCGTAATCACTAGCTCAACAAAGTTGGGGGGCTCAACTGAAAAAGGCTTGCCCTTGAAGGAAGAAACGATGCAAACCATGTTTTCTTTAACAAACTTGAAACCGTCTGAAAGAACGCTCTTGTCGATGGGGACAAGCTCGTAGCTCTCAGCATCCATGAAGTAATAGAGGTCGCCGTCGGCATAGCTGTATTCCATGTTCTTACGGT
>CAZLLK010000006.1:0-64440 GCA_964560435.1 uncultured Oscillospiraceae bacterium | reverse complement strand
TCTCCGCCGTTGTCATTGGAAATAAAGCCGAAGCCCTTTTCCGAGTTGAACCATTTTACTGTACCGTTATTCATTGGGTACCTCCATAATTATTATTTGTACCCAGAAAAACAAAAAACACACGCCAAACAAACCATCAAACAAAAATGATCTGCAAACATGTGAGAACATAGACATTATCTTGAATACTTTTTTAGTATACATTCTAATACCGCCGATGTCAATGGTAGTAATATTCCATTGTTAACGCAGCAACCGCAAAGCAGATACGTTGCGACAGTATTTGACTATTCCGCTTTGAAGTAGTATGGTAAAATCATCTATTTTATAAAATTTGATTGGTATGTATATTGAAACGTTTGTGAGAAAAGTGAAAAGAGGAGTTGCATAATGAACGTAATTATTGATAGATTTGAAGGCGATTTTGCAGTCATTCAACTAGAAGATAGAAGAATTGCAAAAATGCCAAAGCAGCTTATCCCAGTTGGTGCTGAGGAGGGAACAGTAATAACCATTGCCATCAATCAAGATGAGACAGCTAAGCGGCAAGAAGGAATTTCACGGCTTATAAAGGATTTGTGGAATTAATGAATTTGCTTAGTCCCTAATAAGTTGGGGAAATTCCCCTTCATTAAAACGGAAGCTCTTAAGGGGGATAGTTAACATCCGAACTACAGTAACTTCCGTAGCTTGGATAAACAGCTCGTTTTCGACACCATTGGACATTTTTCGGTTGACATTGAATCGATAATAGTCCGTGTACGACATAATTCGGCCTATTATATTGCTCGGGGGTATATTGTGATGAAAAAATTATCGATTTTATTGACGGCTGTCAAAATTGAGTGGCATTGGTCGTTCATCCGGAAAGAACGAAAAAAAGGGAATTCATTAATAGCGGCAGGATACCCCTTATCATCTTCAAAGATGCTGCAGTTAAACAAGAACTGTCCAGACACAGTTCCGAAGTAATTAAAGCGGAAAAAAAATATACCGAAATGTTTGGGGCAAAATAACGAACAAGCCTCATTCATAGATTTTCAAATGATGAACATATCAATTTTCGTATGAACTCTAAATACTCTTCATTGGTTGGCATTACAAGATTATTTGCATAATTGTTTTTTAGGGATTTTTCGCCTTCCATTGACCAAGAAATTTCAATTGCGTGTCTTATTGCTCGTTCGACTCTTTCAGCGGACGTGTCACACTGAACCGCAATTTTAGGATACACTTCTTCCCTTAACCTACTTATGCAATCACTATTTTCAAATAACATCAATTCAGCCTTCATTATGTATTGATAACCCCTCAGCATAGGAGGTACTCCATACAAATATATTATTTGTTCTATTGATGCTACTAGATTCTTAAAGCAAATGTTTGTCGCGTAAATAGTAGTAGTTCTCTGCATCGCGCTGTTCTCCTCAATAAAAATGAAGAGTCACCCGCCCACTTATTAGGTGCGCAGGTGACTCTTAAAAAATTAATTATAATATACAGTATTAGAATCCTGAGTAGCTGAATCCTTCAGCGTTCCTCCCGAACTGTAAACAAAACCCACGACATGTACCCTATAGTATCCAGACGCAACATAAGCGTGGGCCGTTTGGCTTATAAATATGCTCCCGGAATTTGTCCATGAGTCCACGTTTGTCCAACAACCATTTTCTAAACGCTGAAGGTACATATAGGTTGTTCCCGTGTCGCTCGAATAAGTAAATTCTAGTGAAGAAGTGCAAGTTGCATAGCCCAAATTGCCAATAGTGAGGCCTGCCCCAATGCAACTAATACTATCCCCCATTGCAGACTGTACAATTTGGGGTGAATTCTCTTGAGCGAATGCACCATAACCTGCTGTAAGCATGCTGATAACTAGGATAATGCTAAGTACTTTCTTTGCTGTTCTTTTCATATCGTTTCCTCCACGTCTATATTTTGGCCACCCAACATTTAGGTGTTCCTAACAAATAGACACGGAAAAGCTAAAAATGAAACAACAATTAGTTTTCCTTTACACTTTCCGCTATCTTAATAACTGTTTCTTTGTCTATACCTGTTGCTCGCACTCTACGCAGCAGCCCTCTATCAACGTCTGCCCATGTAAGGCTTATTGCATCATCTATAGCAACCAGCAAGCCGTCAAACCCATTTATTTTAATACTCTCCGTATTGTCTGCGCCTTGTGAATTAACACCTAACACCTCATTATTTCCAAATTCCAAATATAATATTACGTTGTCTGCACTATTTGAAAAAGTAGCTTTTGTTATTTCTTTTGTGCTATTGTAGTATGATAAATTATAACCGCTTGGCAACCAAGTCGGTAAATAACTACCCGAAGGTATAGTAACACTCTCATCACGAATTGACTGTTCACCAGAATCATTGATGGTAATACTTGTACTTGTTGGATTATTTTGAATAAGTAGCTTTGAAACAGTTACACGAAAAGCTGACACGGTGGAAAACAGCGCGCCAAATACGATTCCACTAACAAGTACAATTACAGCCACTCGACTAAGAGCCTTCTTTGCATTCTGAAGAGATTTCTTTCGTTTTTTCGCCGCGAACACATCGCTAATTGTGTTTTCACATCTTGCTTCAAAGCCATCAGGCAGCTCGAAATGGATAATGCTCTTAAGACACTCGTTTTCCTCAAGTAGCCTCTGTCCCTCATTTACTGAAAACTCATCCATAAGCAGTTTAAATAGAGAGTCTTCATATTGCTCTCTAAGCGAGTCTTTGTTCGGTATATCTTTTTTCACAGAAGCCCTCCTAGCAGACTAAATTTTTCTCTATCTAATGATAGACACATGATTTCCAAAAGTGCAACAGAATTATTCGAATTTTCTTGTGTATAGTAAAATGTGGTAAAATAAATCCTTGCGAAATAATAGTTTGCATATTATACTTTAATTAATTGTTTATAAAAATAAATTCAATTAGGGGTAAAATATGTTACCGTCTGTAATAACGTTGATTGTTGATGAAGACGACCGTGAGTTTATGACGCGGCTTTTTTTGCAATACCGAAGAATTATGTATTCGGAAATCAGCAAACTAATTAACGACCCTTGCGATACCGAGGACATCCTGCAGAACGCCCTCATTAAACTTTGCGATAAAGTTTCACTTCTCCGGGATTTAGATGAGCGAAGAAGAATAAGTTATATCATTACCACAGTGAGAAATTTGGCAAAGAATCATATTCGAGATAACCACACTGTTTCAATTTGCTCTTTTGATGATGATAATCTGAATTTGTCTGATACTATAAGTGACGGCACCGATATTGACCAGACTATCATAGTTAAGGAACAATTAAAAGAATTATCTTCTGTTTGGAACAGGCTCGATGGAACGAGCCAAAGCCTACTTGAAGGCAAATACATACTGATGAAGAGTAATGCGGAATTAGGTCAAATGTTGGGGATTAATCCCTCGAGTGTTAGAATGATGCTTACCCGTTCAAGGCGCAGAGCACTAGAATTAATGACAACAAAAGGCTAAAAAATAGATGTTAAAATTTTCCCTTATTTTTTCCCTTTAGAAAAAAGTTTTCCCTTTATTTTTCCCTTTAGACGCTTGCAGACAATTATACCAGATTGATTTTGTAAGTCCTTAAAGTACTGAAAACGCTAGGTTTTACATACTGGTTAATACTGGATTATACTAGCTTGTTTTCCTGATGAATAATTCGAATCCTTCTCCCGCTGCCAGATAAAACCCTGTATCCTCAATGGTTACAGGGTTTTATTATTTCCTTTTTTTACTTTTGACCCCATTTTTGACCTCAACTGGATTATAACGTTGTTTTGTTTCTTATAATCCGTCAATGGAATTTTTTGCATTCTTTTATCATATTGTGTCAAAGTGAGCATATTCGTACTATAGAGAATAACAAGTCGTGTTATTGAGTAAAGAAAACGATTGTGGCTTTTGTGTTATGAATAATACGGCGTTTGAGAGGTTCTTCCGCATATGTGAGTATGAACGGTCAAAAAACAATTCACAGTATGACTTTTGCGAGAAGAAGTGGAAAATTTGCTCTGCCATACATAGTGCGTTTTATCATCTTTAACCTATTATTGTTTCCTTCAATAAATCCGTTGCTGTATGGCAGTGAAACCGCATTGGCTACTGCTTCATAATCACTCTGTAGACTCTTCGAAAACGAATGTGGCTGCTTAATGGGAGATTCTGCGCAATGATATAGGAATATATCAAGCCATGCAATGCTGCCTTTATCAAATACCGTGCAGAATTCTTTTACAGTGGCTTTTAGGTAATGGAGATTGGGATATTTGTTTGAAATATATTCCCATTCTTCTTTTGTTAAACCTGTTCCTGTCCAGATGTAGTCCAGAACCATCTTCCTCTTAATATACCTTTTTTTGTACGAAGCAGATTTTTTCTCATCTATTGGAATACCCATAGCATTTAAGTCTCGTTTATAAATGATATTCATTTCTTCACAAAGGCTTTTGCAATATGTATAAAACCCTGTCGTTCCACCACTATGTCCTGCTGCAATGAGCTGCTTGTAAATCTTTTCCTTTTCAACACAGGCATTCAAATTATTGATTATTTAGTCGCGGCTGTCTGCCCATATTGCTTCGATAGAATGTTTTCCGGAACATCTGCTCCTGCATAGAATGTCCGGGTCATCGTCAATATCTGCGTATCTTTGCACAGTTTTCCGACCAACACCCAATTGCCGACTGATTGCCCTGTTGCTATATCCCTGAACCAATAACAGCCTGATACGAATAATCATTTCCTTACCCGATAATTCGTATGGTGTCAACTCGTTTTTGGCGTTTTTTTAGAGTAATTCCCATTGCCATTTCCTCTGCTTTTACGGGCATTTCAATCCTTGAGGGAGTAATACTGGTTACTGCTTTCCTGACCGCATCGGCTAAGTTCTGAAACAGATGAAATCTATCCGCAATCTGTATACAATCCGGCAAAACCTCAGTTATCGCCTTTGCATATGTGCCGGCTCTGTCTCGAGTTACCATTTTGATGTGCTTGTTTTCTTTCAGCCATTCCTTCAACTCCCTGCCATCTCGGCCATCTACCAAAGCAACCGGCTTATGAGTTGCTCCGTCACAGATAATTGTACCGTAAGTGTGCCCCTTTCGGTATGCCCAATCATCTACGCCTACAAGGCTGACGCAAACAGGTGTGACCTTTTCAGCATTCCTCAGTAATATCTTTATTAATGTATCACCGCTGATAGCTATGCCCATCTGCTTGCAAATCATAGATGCACCCTCACAGCTCGTGTTCAAGGCTACTGCTGACACCAAAGCTTCAAGGCGCTCTGTCATTCTTCGGTAAGAGCCGGCAAAACCCCCAAGCTCTTCGGCAAATACCTTTTGTTCACACTTGTCGTTTTCACAGTAATATCTGTAGGCAGTAATTTTTAAGCGTGTTTGCTTACCGAGAATAGGCAAATCCTGTATAGAACGGACATATGTACTGTGATAGCGATGCGATATTTGTCCGCACAATGGGCATGCACAGGTATGTGTCTGCGATTTAATACTTATTGAGACGCAGTCATCTGATACAATAGTTCCAGTTACGCGAATATAATCAGGGAAAAACTCAGTTAGTTCAATTCTTTCAGCATCCATAACACAATAATCTCCTTCTTCGAATGCATATATTATACCAAATTTTATCAAATTAATCAATAATAATACTCACATTTGCGGAAGAACCTCTCAAAGAGCGTAATACTCATGTTATGAGATAATCTTGTTGCTTCAATCAAGATTTGCACAAGTTCCTTAGCTTTATCGACATACTTATCGCACCTATGAAAATCATTTTTCTCTGAAGAATGTGGCGAATATCCGCCGACAGCAAAACTCACAATATACCATGCGAAAGAACTATTTCCGCAATTGATATTACAATTGGAAATAGGCATAAAAAACTTTAATAAATTTATATAAAAATTGAAAATATTATCCCCCCAGTAGGCTTGCGGAACAACAGATGCTCCTTTACTATAATGAAGTGCTGAGTGAAATATGTCGAAAGCTGAGCTAAAATGTCATATTTCGAGATACAGCAATACTCTTTTCTGTAGTTAATTCATACCGTTACGGAGGAAAACATATGGGCGAAAAAGAAGAAAAAAAGCCGGTGGGCGTTACCGAGCGTGAGGACAACTTGCTAAAGATGATTCGTGGCCTTGGCTTCGGAGAAATTGTAATCCATGTGGCGGATGGGCAGCCAGTCAGGGCTGAAGAAATCAAGAAAAGCGTAAAGTTTTAATAAAGAGGGCCGACTGAACAACAGCAGGTTCTGAGTATTGCGTAATTTGCACGCAGTATTCAGGACCTTTTTTGTCTTTTTTGAAACTTTGATTAATGCTTCAATTATTACATGTGAAACCGGAGGGAAATATGGAAAAGAATTCAATTATTAAAGCAATCGGCGATTACTGGGACAAGCAGTCCTCAACATTTGACAAGGAGCATGACACAGAAAACATCCCGGCGTGGATGAACATACTCGAAACCTTGCTTGGAAGTGACAAAAGCAAAAACGTACTTGATTTAGGTACTGGCACTGGCTTTCTTGCAAACATGACAGCGAAATTGGGCTATCCAACCGTGGGAATGGACTTGTCTCAGGAAATGATGCGTTACGGTGTCAGGCATGCCGCAGCCAGCGGTTCAAGCGCAATTTATATGGTAGGCAACGCCTTGGACTTGCCGCTAATGGAAAACACTGTTGACAGCATTGTTAATGCCCGTTTGATTTGGACGCTTATCAGCCCCGACGAGATGATTTCGGAGTGGTTTCGCGTACTTAAACCCGGTGGGACTATATTTTGCTTCAATCGCATGGAGGATGGCGTCGGCTTGAAATCATCTTCCGACAAGCCATTCATTTACGATGCTGCTGATGTGGATGCTGGGCTTGTGGTTAAGAATGCCAGTATGCAGGAACTGACGGATCTGCTGCTGCGCAACGGATTCGAAGATGTTGAAATAAGAAAGCTCCCGGGTCTCACACGCCCCGAATTTGATTATCAGACGTGGCATGTACTCATAGGGAAAAAACCTGTGTCAAGGAGATACACCGAAGAAGTCGGAATTTCGAACTTTTGGGATAAAGCCGCCGCAGAATATGAGGCTGCCCATGAGCTGGCAGATAAGCCCATCTGGCAGAAAGTGCTGGCTGCGTTAATCGGCTCAGATAAAGAGCAGTACATATTAGATGTGGCTACAGGCACCGGCATGATTGCCAATATGCTGGGTGCTTATGGCTATGTTAATGTTACGGGTGCGGACATCTCCGAGGGCATGATGAGAATTGCAATCGACCACGCAAGAGAACAGAACACAAAGGCCGGTTTCATATATGGCAACGCCATTGAATTGCCTTTTGCAGAAGACACGTTCGACATAATAATCAACAGCCGCCTGCTTTGGACCCTCAGCGAGCCGGAAAGCGCTATAAAAGAATGGTATCGTGTTCTTAAACCGGGTGGCAAGGTTATCGCAATTAACGAGCTGGAGGAGGGTGGTATTCAATGCTCCTCAATAGAAAACTATCAAGCTAAAACCCAAGTAAGCGAATTTCCGTTTGCGAACGCCTGCCGTGAGCAAATTTTGGATGTATTCAGAAAAGCCGGCTTAAGCAATGTGTCGGTTAATCCAATGCCCGGATGCCATATGGTAACCAGCGACAGGGAAAACTGGTTTGCGTTTATCGGAACGAAACAGCTTTGCGGTTAGGTACACAATGTACCTTAATTCACAGAAAATCACTTTGGAGGAAAAAGAAAATGAAAAATGCAAAAAAATGGGTTTCCTTAGCGCTTTGCAGCGCCTTCTTTCTTGCGGCAATGGCAGGATGCGGCAAAGGTGCCGACACGGTAGACGAATCTCCCGCTTCATCCCCTATTACCGCCAGCACAACATTGAGATTAGTGTTTCCGTCCACCTTGACCACTCTTGATATCAGCAATGGCGATGGTGCTACTATGCTCAAGGAAGTGTCACAAGTTGTGGAAACGCTTGTTAATGTTGATTCCGAATTTAACCTCACCCCATCTCTTGCACTCTCATGGGAACGCACCGGAGATTTCACTTGGGTGATTAAACTTCGTGAAGGCGTCAAATTCCACGACGGCTCGGATTTCAATGCCGCTGCAGTCAAATGGTGCTTTGAGCGTGCGTCGAAAGAGAGCAGCAGTTTCACCTCATACACTGCTATTGAGTCCGTGGATGTTATAGATGATTATACTGTTCAACTGAACACAAATATCAAAACAGGGGAAATCCCCGAAGCTCTTACAAACGTAGCCGCCGCTATCGTGGCTCCGTCTTCTGTGGATGCCAGCGGCAATTTCGTTAAGCCTGTTGGAACAGGCTACTTTAAGTATAAGAGCTTTGATGTTTCAACCGGAGAATTTATCTGCGATGTTTTTGATGGTTACTGGGGTGGCGTCCAGTCCAGCAAGATTAAAGAACGAGAAATTAGATCAATCTCCGACTCCAGCACACGATCTCTTGCCGTTCAAAACGGTGAGGTGGACATTGTAACCGATGTTCCTTTCACTGATCTCGTTTCCCTTAAGGGCGATGCCAACCTCAATGTGCAGCAATTTAATACTGCTCGCATCTATTTCTACACGTATAACCTCAATAAGGCATATCTGACAGACGTAAATATTCGCAAGGCTCTAATCTATGCCATTAACAGAGAAGAACTCGTGAACAATGTCCTCTTGGGTGTCGGCGGAGTTCCGAACGGCATTTTTATGGATAGTGTTCCATGGAACAATTCCGATGTCGATACATACGACTATAATGTAGAAACGGCAAAGAAACTGCTTGATGACGCAGGCTTTGTCGATTCGGATAATGATGGAATTCGAGAATACAAGGGACAGAAAGTCACCTTGAATATTGTAACTGGTTCACGTCGTCCTGGCAATCCGCTGATTGTTCAGGCGACTCAGGGCTATTTTAAAGCCTTAGGCGTTGACGCCACAGTACAGGTGCTTGAAGGAACCGCCCTTTCCGATGCGCAAACAAACGGAGCATATGACCTGTATCTCAGCTCTGCAGCAACCGGATACATTCCGTCCGCTTCCTATTTCCTCTATCAGTATTATTACTCCGGTTCAAAAAACGCAAAGCTGGCAGGCTATAGCAATCCTGCGCTTGATAAACTGCTCGAAGAGTGCAAGAATACCGCTAGTTCTGAAGAAAAGAACGAACTGAGCCGCCAGGCACAGGCTCTTGCACAGGATGATGCTGCGATATACACAGTTGCGCTTTATGGAGCCGTATTCGCAATGAATTCTAAGGCGACAGGATTCGAATACAGCGCGGCGGTTCACGACTTTATCGTTCCATACTCCACAGATTTAAGCTGACAAAAAGGGCCGGTATCTAGCACTACAAATGCAGACGCTATACGGAGTCACAAAAAGTAGGCTTCGTATAGCGTCTATAATAAAAATACCGTCAGGAGAACTGCCGTGGGCAAGTACGTATTAAAAAGAGTTTTGGCAATCCTTGTGGTCCTGTGGGCGGTTGCCACGCTGACATATTTCACAGTACACGTTACTCCGGGTGATACTGCGACGGCAATAATAATAGAGCGAGATGGAGCGGAAGCTGTAAACGAGGAGACTCTCAACTTTATAAGAACGAAATTTGATTTAACACGACCAATAAGCGTGCAGTATCTGGAATGGCTTGGTAATGTGATACAAGGGGATTTCGGCGTTTCATATCGGTATAATATGCCGGTTAAAGAAATGCTGAGTATTCGTTTGCCGAACACGCTCAGACTGGGCGGCACCGCGTGCTTGATTTCTTTGCTTATAGCACTCCCTTTGGGTGTTTTAAGCGCACTGAAGCATAACAAACTGCTAGACCACCTGAGCCGTATTATAACGCTTGTATTGTCATCTTTCCCGGGCTTTTGGCTTGCCATTATGGGAATTGTTTTGTTTTCAATAAAGCTGAACTGGCTTCCCACAAGCGGTATGAATACACCGAGCAGTATTATACTGCCTGCCTTGACGCTTTCTGTTGGAATGACTGCCGCTACAACAAGAATGTTGCGTTCAAGTATGCTTGACGTACTAAATCAGGATTACATGGTCGTAGCGCGCTCTAAGGGTCTGAGCAAAAGCAGAACGATTGTCAGCCATGGCTTTCGTAACTCAATACCTCCGATTATTACAATCGTCGGACTGCAAATAGGACATATTCTTGGCGGCGCTGTTATTATTGAAAGCATCTTTGCGTGGCCGGGAATTGGAGACCTATTTATAAATGCCGTAAATTCAAAGGACACTCCAATGATAGAGGGCTGCGTGATTTTAATTTCCTTTGGCTATGCGTTTATCAATCTGATTGTTGACATTATATATGCCTGTATTGACCCCCGGGTTAAATATATAAATGGGGGTAACTGATGATGAAAAAACACCTGAATAATGTAATCGATTTTCTAAACAGAAAAAACGTAATGCTGTTCATAGGCGGCGTCTGCTGTGCAATTCTTGTCGTTGTAACACTACTGGCACCATTACTGGAACTGCACGATCCAACTGATATGAAAGTTACGGCTTCGTTTATGGCTCCAAGTGCCGATTACCCCTTTGGAACAGATAACCTTGGACGCTGTATTTATAGTCGAATTATAGAGGGCTCCAGAATATCGCTGATAACCGCAAGCATAGTTGTAATTCTAAGCGCGGTTTTAGGCACGCTGATTGGTCTGATTTCAGGCTATAGCGGCGGGAAAACGGATGCTGTGGTTATGCGCATTGTTGATGTATTTCTCGCTTTTCCAACTATCGTGTTTGCGCTTGCTGTTTCGGCTGTTCTTGGAAAAGGGCAAATTAACTTGGTTATTGCAATATGTTGCATTCAATGGACGAGATATGCGAGAATGGCTCGCGGCGAGGTTGTTTTGCTGAAGAACGCCGAGTACATTGAAGCCGCAAAAGCAATGGGCAACAACAAATTTCAAATTATTTCCAAATACCTGTTGCCGAATGTGGCATCAAAGATTTTAATTCTCATGTCACTTGATATTGGGAGTATCATTTTGTATTGCGCATCGCTCAGCTTTCTCGGTCTTGGCGCACAACCGCCATCTCCGGATTGGGGAACTATGATAAGCGACGGTAAGGACTATTTGCGCTTTTCTCCGTGGATGTCCTTGTTCCCCGGACTTGCCATCGCATTTTCTGCATTGTCGTTTAATATGTTGGGAGACGGTCTTCGCGATTTGATTGATCCACGAATGCGTGAATCTGTCAGTCCAGAATAGGAGTGCATTATGGACGAGCTATTACAGATTCGAAATCTTAATGTAGGATTTCTAGTTAAGAAGAAGCCCATAAACATTATCAATCAGTTGAATTTGGACATATATAAAAATGAAATTTTGGCGGTTATCGGAGAGACCGGCTGCGGTAAATCCGTTACGGGAAGCGCCATTTTGCATTTACTGCCGGATAATGCCATTGCTTCGGGAAGCATAATGTACAAAGGACAGGAGACCTTGCAAATGAAGGATTCGGAATTCCGTTGTCTTCGCGGTGACGAAATTATGTGTATCCCTCAGAGCCCTTCAACTTCTCTTGATCCATTGATGAAGGTCGGAAAACAGGTTTCCGAGTGTGTCCTTGGAAAAAAGCATAATAAAGCTGATACAAAAGCACTAGTGAAGTCAAAAGTGTCGGATATTTTCAAAAAGCTAAAACTTCCCAGAGGGGCTTCATTATATGACAGTTTTCCTTGTGAGCTGTCCGGTGGGATGTGTCAGCGGGTTCTGATATCCATGGGTGTTCTTACGCATCCAGATTTGCTTGTAATAGACGAACCGACAAAGGCAATCGACTGGGCCTTGCGAAAAGACGTTTTAGAAATCCTTTCGGAATTAAGGCGAGAAATGAACTGCGCCATGATGCTGATTACCCACGATATACCGCTGGCAAGCCGCCTTGCCAATCGCGTTGCGGTTATGTATGCCGGAGAAATAGTGGAAATTGGCGCTTCAGCCAATGTGCTGGAGCATCCTGCCCATCCATATACGCAGGGCTTAATTGCCTCAGCGCCGGCACATGGCTTTAAAACGATGAAAGGCTTTATGCCAGCTTTTACCGATTTACCGGATGGGTGCAGGTTCAGAGACAGGTGTCCCTATGCTTGCGACTCGTGTGGGCAAGGAACGCCCGAATTTGCGTTAGTCGGTGATAATCATTTTATAAGGTGTGCGCATCAAGCAAAACGAATAGCCGAAGGAGGTGTTGAGTATGTTGGAGGTTTCCAATTTGTGCAAGAGCTTCGAGTCGGGGTTTTGCCGCAATAAAAAGATCAACGCAGTAAATAATGTTAGCTTTCAAATTCATGACGGCGAAATATTTGGACTGATTGGCGGCAGCGGTTGCGGTAAAACTACAACGTCTAGAATGATAATGGGCTTTCTGAAGCCCGATTCCGGAAGTATTCGATATAACGGCTGTGAGTTGACAACGCTTAAGAAAAAAGAATGGTTGAAAATGCGGCAGGAGATTCAAATTGTTTTTCAAAATCCACAGATGACATTTAATCCACGCGCCACTATCTATAATTGCTGTGCCGAACCAATACGGCTGTTCCATCTTGCCAAGAACCGCGAAGAAGAACGTGTTTTGGTGTATGAGATGCTGGACAGCGTCGGTGTCTCCAGAGATCAAATCAATAAGTATCCCCACGAAATCAGCGGAGGACAGGCACAGCGTATATCAATTATCCGTGCATTATCATCGAATCCAAAGCTCCTGATTTGCGACGAGCCGACCTCAATGCTAGATGTTTCCGTCCAAGCACAAGTAATCGCGTTGATAAAGGAAAAACAGAGTAAAAAGGGAATTTCAATTCTTTATGTCTCGCACGACTTGGACGTTATCCGCTCTGTATGCCAACGTGTAGCGGTGATGAATCAAGGTGAGATAATTGAAACAGGAAGCGTGGAAGAGGTGTTTGATTCACCAAAACATCCGTATACGCGAAAGCTGATGTCCTCTGTAATCTAAACCGTTTTTCCTGCGCTGCTTCAACTAAACCGTAAAAAATTTTGAACCGCCTTCACTTTAGTCTGAAGTGTAGGCGGTTCATCGGTTTTTCCCTTGACAGCGTTGCAGCCGCTGACCATAGCAACATTATCCGCAAGACAAAGAGCGTGGTTTGGGTCGTGAAGCGTAATAGCAAAGTTAACACCGTCGGACTTGTTTTTTTCTTAATAGCTTTCAATATACGTATCTGATTTTTATGTCCAGGTATGTAGTCAGCCCATCCATAAGGATAATAGGCGTTTTCTGAGCGATAGCCCTCGCTACCAAAACCAGCTGTCTTTCTCCGCCGGATATGCTCATGAAAGGCTTGTTCTTCAAGCGCTCTATTCTAAACCTTTTTATTATTTCACCAACAATCTGATAGTCTCTTGTCTTCGGCATATATGAAATGTGCGATGCACGTCCCCAAAGCACCATGTTGTAGACCGAATAGCTGACATCTTCAAGCACCGGTATGTCCTTATCGTACTGAATGCAGACATATTAACATTCAATCAGTTCCATCCCATTTATCTGTGGGTTTTTACTGATAAAGCCCTTACTTGATATGCAATAAAGATGCGATTTTTTCTCCATTCGGTACCGACTTCAAATCAGACTTAGTAATGGAATTTGTTATTATCAACATTATCAAAAATGCGCAAGCTCCTATCAAAATAGAAAAAACACATGATAATTTTGTTCCGAAAGTAGTTATTACAAGACAATATGAGGCTCTAGCTAATGTGCCCATAACACACGCAGATAAGAGAGGTTTGAACAATTGCTTAAGACTTGAAATCAGCGACGGAATTATTTTCAACAAAAATATAAAGTTAAAAATAACAATAATAAAATAACAAATACATGTACTAATTGCTGCTCCATAAATATTGATATTCACGTTACTTACAAGATACAAGCTAGTTATTACCTTAAAAACCCCGCCTATTATCATAGTAAAAACTGGAGCTTGTACTTTGCCAAGTGCTTGTAGTATTGAATTTGTAATCATTACGAAACTACATAAAACTACTGCTATTCCAAAGATAAACAGTAATTCAGATCCAACTTCCGTTTCATATTGAGTACTACTAGGGTAAATAAGAGTAAATATCGGCTTAGACAATGCAATAAAGCCAATACCCGTTGAAAATGCTATTAACGATGTAAGTTTAATTGCAAGACTTGCATTTTCATTAATCCTTTTTATGTCATGATTAACATTAGCACTGGCCAAAGCGGGAAGAACACTAGTGGTTAAAGGAATTATAAAAGCTATTGGAAGATTAAATAGCTTTTTAGTATTTCCGAAAATTCCATATAGTTGATTAGCTTCGCTATTAGAAAATCCAGCTCCATCTTGAAGCTGTCTTAGTACAATTGCTGTATCTAGGAAATTTACTATGCTAAAAACAGATGCACCAATAGTAATTGGTATTGCAAGCCATATCATACGTTTAAAAATTGTTTTATTACTTAGTTTTTTAGTATGGTCAGACGCATCTTTTTTTGGTAAATGGTTGATTTTCTTATAAGAATAAATATAGATTGCTCCTAATAAAGAGCCAACAGTAACACCTGTAATTGCGCCAGCTGAAGCTAATTCAGGTTGATTCGTAGTTTTTAGAATGAACCACGCTAATCCAACACCTAAAAAAAGCTTTGACATGGCTTCAACAACTGATGAAACAGCAGTTGGTATCATGTTCGAAAGACCCTGAAAATATCCTCTGCCAACACACATAATAGAAGAGAAAAGGATTAGTGGAGATAATGCCTTGATTGAGTATGATGCATATGGATTTTTTAGCCAATCCGCAAAAACACCTGCTCCAAAGAACATAACAAATCCTAATGTAAAACCAAAAGTCAGAAGAACAATTGTAGCAACTTTGTTTGTTTTCTTAACCCCTTGTATATCGTGTCTACTATCAGCTTCACTTATCATTTTTGATAAGGCAACAGGCAAACCCGCCGAATAAATTGTTGCTAGAAGATTATATAGTTCATATGAAGTATAAAAATACCCCATACCTTCTGTGCCTATCATTTTAGTTAATGGAATAGTAAATAGAAATCCTAACAGCTTTACTATAATTGTAGATGATGCCAGGAAAACTGCGCCAAGCAAAAAGCCTTGTTTTTTCATTTTCATAGATATGATTAACCCTTTCCACTTTACCGATTACAGTAAGTTTGAATATATCTAAACGCAACCCAAACCATTAACAAGCTTTCATTTTTGATGAATGGTATATGTAAATGCTGGATGGTTTTCGATTTTCACTAGATAAATCATTTTGATAACCTAGTTTAATTTTAGTATTCATGCTTAAATTATATAACGCAAAAGCTGGTCAAATTTCTAGATCACTCAATCTTATAATCATAATCGTAAATATTAACAGATAGTTACTTACTTTACAATAATAGTATAATTCTAAAACAATTAACATTTATTGTCAATTTTTATTTCTTAATCTAATGGTTTTGACTTAATTTAGGTATGTAAACCGCCACAGCGTTCAGTGAAAATCCTTCGGTTTTTAACTTTCCGAGAAATTGTGCTGGCAGGACAGTCAAGCGTCCGCCCTATTTCGGCAAAAGATTTGCCTTGAGCAACAGTGCTCTCCATTAATGAGCGCTCAGATAATGAAAGATGCTTGCCATATTACTCCTTTCTGACTGGCAGTCCGAAATAATTATACAAATCTTTGTAAATCTAATTGCACGTTTGTAAAAGTTAATGTTGAAAAAAACTTGCTTTTAAATATTCATTTAAGTCCGTTATATGCATTCATTTAAGTCCGTTATATGGGACAAAGGCACAGATATAATCTCACCATAAAGAAATTTTGAGGTGGGAATTATTATGAAAAGTCATTATGTCAGTTTAGTTGGAAATATTGTCGACCCATTTATGGGCTACATCGCGCCACAATTGGAGGATTCATTTACAGCAAGTCCATATGTTTCAGGAGCAAGCAAGTCGACTTTCAATTCAGAAAAACTCTGTTTGCTAATTTTCGTTTTAGCATTAGCTTTTATTGCCATTATTTCTCCGATACTATGTTTCGGCAGTTTGTTTATCAAGCTTCATCACGATGGGCTGTGGTATTTTTGGCTAATCACATTTTCCGAGATAGGATATTCGGTGTGGCTGATAATGCGAAAGACTGGAAGAAAGTAACTTGAGCAATAATTTACTGTGGTAATCGGGCTTATTTAATGGAAATCTCTTGAAAATTTTACCGATTACCGTATACTAAGATTGTCCGTTAAATAGAACTCAGCTTTTGTGTATAAACGATTTTGGAGGGATAGCTCATGCCAAAGAGTCCTAACCAGAAGCTTAAGCTTCTTTACATCATGCAGCTTCTGCTTGAAAAATCTGACGAGCGTCACCCCGTAACAATGAGCGAAATAATATCGCATCTTGAGGCAAATGCCATCTCCGCCGAGCGCAAAAGCATTTATGACGACCTCGAGTCCCTGCGGCTTTTCGGACTGGATATAAATCAGCAGCGCGGAGCAAACGGCGGCTATTTCGTTGCCAGCCGCGACTTTGAACTACCGGAGCTCAAGCTGCTGGTAGACAGCGTACAGTCTTCCAAATTCATCACAGAAAAGAAGACCATCGCGCTCATCAAGAAAATTGAGAATCTCGCCAGCGTTTATGAGGCGCAGCTTCTACACCGACAGGTCTTCGTAAAAAACCGAATCAAGAACATGAACGAATCCATTTACTACAACGTGGACGAAATACATAACGGCATAGCCACGAACTGCAAAATCTGCTTCAAGTACTTCGAGTATTCCGTAAGCAAAGAGCGAACCTGCAAGCACGGCGGCGCTCAGTATTGCGTCAGTCCCTTCGCCCTGAGCTGGGACGACGAAAACTACTATATGATTGGATTTGACAGTGAAGCTGGAATCATCAAGCATTTCCGCGTTGATAAAATGATGGAGATTTCCGTATCTAAGGAAAAGAGAGATGGCCGCGAGCAATTTGATAATCTAGATCTCGCCTCCTATTCGAGAACACACTTCGGAATGTTCACTGGCAAGGAGGAGCGAGTAACTTTGGAATTCTCCAACAGCCTTGCAGGAGCGGTAATCGACCGCTTTGGAAAAGACGTGAACCTTATTCCCTACGGCGACGAGCATTTTCGCGTTAATACGGAAGTTGCGATTTCGCCTCAGTTCTTTGGCTGGCTCTGCGGCTTCGGAAACGGCGTTCGGGTAATCGCGCCGGAGAGCGTTGTCGCACAGATGCGCGACCACGTTGAGGCTATTAAGGAATTGTATCAAGACAAGATTAGTAATGAATAATCGCATATTAAAGTTTTCTCATTTCATGCCCCGCCAGAATAGTGGCAGTATCTGAATTGCCGTTGGGCATTCTTGCTTTTCAAACCCAGCTTATGTATTCATTTTGATTGACTTCTTACCCACACCGCATTAAATTCGAGGAGGTTATATACTTGAAAAGAATGGGCTCTATTCTATTGATGTTCTGCATTATTCTGACAAGCTTTGCAGGTTGTGGCAAAGCTCAAATGAAAAACCAAATAGCAGTCAAGACTCTTTCGAAAGATCAAAAACAAATTGTCAATTTGATATCTGCCTATCATAAAGTCTTGATATTCGATTTGCATACTGAAGAAGCATATAAAAGCATGGATTTTTGGGTGGAAACATATAAGGGCGGAATGCTTGTTGATTCTCGCGCCGCAGGTATCGCTTCAGAGTTTGAAAAGGAGAAAGCGATGGACGGAGAATTAGGCGTCATGATTACTCAAACACCTGATTTTCAATGGACATTATCCTATGGAGAAAATGGTGGTGGAACAAGCACTATTAGTCAGCCCAATTCGAATTATCTTATGGCCGGAAATGCCCCGTGCACACTTGACCAACCAGTTGAGATTGAGGACGGGAAGGAAATCATTTTGTATGCGGCAATGTTTAGGCAAGATGGTAAATATAGAACTTATGATGATTTACAGAGCTTCGTGAAAACTGATTACTTTTCAGAATGCGACTATGCGCACGTCATCAAATGCAAGTTCACAAAGTAGTAGCCGGTAATATTATTCTAGTTGGGATAACAATTTCACCAGCTTCCGTCGCATTAATAATAACGAGAGTACAGAGAACAACAAGGAGAACGACGTTATGAGCAAATATAATTCACTATGGGAATATGTTCAGCAGAAAGGCAGTCCATCAATGAAACTATCTTTTGATGAAATACATAATATCGCAGGAATTGAGATAGACCATTCTTTTTTAAATTACAAAAAGGAACTAACCCAATATGGTTATCAAGTTGGGAAGATTTCTCTTAAAGAACAGACAGTGATTTTTAACAAGATTGGATAAGGGCAATAAACGCCATTTTGTCCTGCAAACGAACTTCTAATAAATTTCGAATTATCCGAGCAAAGGCACGCAAAAAGGCAACTGAGAAGAAACATCTCAGTTGCCTTTTTTGGATAATTCCATGGCACGAAGCCGCGCCCGGGGGTGATACGATGAAAGTCCGTGAAACCGCTTTGGATAGAAACCATCGTTTCAAATTTCTCTATACAAATTGCCGTGCTTGGCTTGACAAGTCGCCGTTATTAAAAAACACTACCTGCTCCTTGCCCTTTTCCTTCGCTTGGTACATCGCTGTATCGGCATTAATAATCAGCGATTCCAAGTCCTCGCCATCGTAAGGATAGATTGCGCATCCAAAACTGCCCGAAATAAAGCGGTCGTATTCTTTTACTCTAAATGGCCATTTAAATACATCTATAATTCTGTCAACGACAGTATTTAGGGTTTCCTCAACTTGAAGCTGATGGATCAAAATCATAAACTCAGCTCCACCTGTGCGAGCCACTTCATTATTTGGTCCTAACGCGTGTATCAAGCGTGAACCCAGCTCTGTTAGAATAGTATCTGCATCGGCACATCCAATCACTTTATCGATTTTGCTAAATCCATCCAAATCTAAAAGGAGCACCGCAAGCGCACTATTATTATGTTTGGCGTCAAGAATTGCATGATTTATCCTGGCATAGAGCTGTGTTCTGTCAATCAACTTGCAGGGTTCATCTTGATGTGCCATTTCTAATGCCTCTTTTCGTCCCTGTTTATAGGTGAATTTAAACTTTGCCCAAGTTCTTTGCAGTTACACGGGGGGGCACTTCGTGACCACCTCCTTATGCAGAAAACCTGTGGCAACCTCGGAGAGTCCTCCGCGAGGAATACTTTACAAAATCTCAAATATATTAACCTACTGTGTATATTATAATCCAAGCGCCTTAACCCCCGCTTAACCCTCACTTAACTTTTAAATAACACAAAATACTTACTCATTATCACGAATAACATGATAATGAGTAAGAAAACGACTGGGTTATGGTGATTTTTACCAAAAAAGCAGTGCTCTCGAAAACATTATTTTATCTAGTGGATTACGCTGGGTTGTCTTCCACGAAAATTATGGTATAATAAATTGATTATTCCTATCTGGATTAATTTCTGCGACGCGAGAGGCTGCGTTATGCTTAAATAAATGGATACATCCAGAAAAACCCCTCCGTGCGATCACAATTTCAGCCAATATTCAATTGCAATTAGCGTTGTATGATTATCTTTGACCAGGCGTTAGCCTAGTAGTGTCTTTTACGCTAGGTAGGCATTGGATATTTTTTTATGCTTCCAATGTCGTATATTGTCATTTAGTGTCGCGTAATGCGCTTTCTATATTCGTTTTAAGCCCACAGAAAAGTAGTACTACGCATTATAAATGAAGCCAAAGTACTGCTCATTGGCTTTAATCGATATGAAGAACATGGTTTGACTCTAAATTTCGCTTATGCTCATAGCGGGAATAGTGTTACCCGAAGCTGAGCAAACAGAGGTTTCAGATTTCCTTTGGTACTTTTTACAGATAAAATCAACAATGACTACTTCAGCGGAGATGGAGGGCCGTTTAAAAACAGGCAATTAGATACCCAAAGTATAAAGAGAAAAATAACAATGGGGGGTGCCGGCGATTTGTGTATTACGTTGGTTGTTAATCCATATTCCGACATTGTTGGAATATCAACCATCCTTAATGACCACGGCTTTATGGTCAAAGAATTTGATGCGCCAGAAGAAGGTGTAGATGAAATCCTTCTTTATCGAAACGCTGATATTGTAATTGTTGATTTAATGTTACCTAGCTTATCAAGTGACCTCTGCAAAAGGATTCGTGAGCGATATTCTATGTCCGAACTGCCGATAATTGTTTTAACAGAAATAATCGACATTGATGAAACTATAAAAGTAATAAATTCTGGAGCCAACGATATTCTACTTAAACCATTTGCGCCTGAATTGCTTTTGGCAAAAGTTAATACCTTTATGAAGCTGAAATTATTGGAAGAGAAGACGCTTGATGCCGAGACCGACAAGCTTCAGGCACAGATTAACCCTCATTTTCTACACAACGCTATGAATGCTATAGCTTCTTACATTTATAAGGATGCAGATATTGCGTATGAAGCAGTTACCGATTTATCAGATTATTTAAGAGATTCTTATAATTTCTCTTCTGAAAGAAATGATATTCCGCTTTCCAAATCGATTCAAATGGTAGAAAAATATTTGAAGGTGGAAGCATTGCGGTATGGTGACAGGCTGCGATATGAGATAAATATGGAAAATATCGATACGGTTGTCCTTCCATTGTTTATGATTCAACCATTGGTAGAAAATGCTATTCGTCATGGCATATCAAAAAAAGCGGATGGTGGGCATATAAAAATATCCGGTCAAAACACAGGTGAGGACTATTTGATTTCTGTTGAAGATGATGGGATAGGCATTTCGGAAGAAATATTAAACTGCATCTTAACCGGCGAGAAATCTTACTTAATGGGGATTGGATTGCGCAATGTTAAGCAAAGACTAAAAAAAATATATAACAACGAACTAATAATTGAGAGTGAATACGGAAAAGGAACAAAAATATCATTTATTATCAGTTCGGGAAAGGCTCAATTCCCATAAAAACAGGTTGTTCCAAACAACTGCTGGCAGGATGCTTGAAGTGCATTATCTATGAAAATGGCATTTTGTTAAGTCATGTGCGTTCCTTTATTTATACGGACCAAATATAGCTCGATTCGAATATCCCGCGTTGATATTTTTTCTGTGTGTTTTAGGCAAAATAACTACCCTGAGCAATTGAAAAGCTACGCTAAAAAAGAGGTGGATTCGGATGATAAAAGCAATAGTCGTTGATGACGAATGTGCAGCACTAGAGATAACCGAGAGGCTGCTTCACGAAGTCTCCGATATTGATGCAATATGTTTTCAGAGTGCTCGAAAAGCGAAAGAATACCTAACTTATAATAGCGTCCACTTAGCCATCCTAGACATTGAAATGCCTGAAATATCCGGCTTTGAACTAGCAAACTTTATTTTATTTGAGAGTGATATTAACAAGAATTGTTCTATTGTATTCGCAACTGGATACAACGAATATGCAGTTGAGGCTTTCGAAATATGTGCTTTGGATTACCTCGTTAAGCCCATTAGCCTAAATAGATTAGCAAAGACAATTGGAAGGCTTCCACTAAATAAAGAAATAACATCATCGACAATCAGGTTAACAGCAAGATGCTTCGATGATTTTAGGTTATTTATTGGCGAAAATGAAGTTAAATTCAGGACAAAGAAGGCACAAGAATTAATTGCATTTTTAATTTACAAACAAGGAAAATGTAGTACCAGAAGTGAAATTATTGATAATTTGTGGCCAGACTTTGACGGAGATAAAGCTGTAATAAACTTTAACACTACTCTTAGCTATGCCAAAAAAGCTCTTTTATTGCACGGCATTATGCTTCCTGTTTTCTATGAAAGAGGCCTTTATAGAATAGACCTAAATGAGATTGATTGCGATTACATTTCGTTTTTACAATGCAATATTAATGAAAAACACTTAGACGATGATAACATCGAATACTACGAAAAATTATTAGTTCTATACACAGGTGATTTATTTGCATCTAATGACTATGCTTGGGCGGAAAAGCAAAGAATATATTTGAAGGACAAGTATCTTCACCTTCTCTTGCTCCTAGCAAGGTATTATGAAAATACTGGCAAAGATACCACCAAGTTAATCGAGCTAATGAAAGCTGGATTTTCTGTAGCACCGCTTGACAGAGAAATTACATATATTTTTATCGCGGCATTGCTACAAGAAGGGAACTATTCGTTGGCGGTTAGCTATTATCGAACCCATAGGCGAGCTATGCAAGAAATGCTCCACAGAGAGCCGGATGAATTGCTTAAAAAGCTTATGGGATTTGTTACATAATAGTCTGCAATGGTATTGCTACCTTGCTAAGTTTTACAGACAAACAAAACGTCAAGCGTTCTTAGCTTCCAAAGTGCTGTTCCGTTGTTGGCCTGCTCACAATGTATCCCACGTATTTAAGGCGGGTATATTGTGAGCATGCCAACACTTTTTTAGGGTAATGCTCCGTACGGCTGGTGAGATTGGCACTTGCATCGCTCGGATTCGACACCCGATGCTCTGGCAACTCAGCAAATTTTGTGTAAAGTTAATGTTCTTGCAAACTCATCTCAACAAATTTCACATTCAGGGGGAATAGCTTTTCGCTATTCCCCCTCTTTTTTTGCCAACCACAACCTTACAGTAAGAATACAAATCGTATAAGTGCCATATCCTTATATAACTGAAATGTCGCTAAGGAAGATGAGCATATCCTCTTGACATGACCAACAATAATTGGAGGCTTATATGAGTACTGGTAAGCAGCACATATCACTTGTCACTCCCCATATGAGTGACGAAGGGTACGAACAAAAATTCATTAAGGAAGCGTTTGTTACAAACTGGGTTGCTCCGCTCGGAGCCAATGTTACCGGATTTGAAGATGAGATGTGTACATATATAGGTGCAAAGGCTGCGGCCGCCTTGGTTTCCGGAACCTCTGCCATGCACCTTGCTATTCGAGCTGCGGGGATTGGCAAAGGCGATATCGTGCTTTGCCAATCTCTTACCTTTTCCGCATCTGTAAATCCTGTCGTATATGAAAACGCCACCCCTGTCTTCATTGACAGTGAGAGTGACACATGGAATATGTCGCCCGAAGCTCTTGAACGAGCATTCGTAAAATACCCGAAAGCAAAAGCTGTCATTTTGGTTCACCTATATGGCACGCCGGCAAAGCTTGATGAAATCATTGCAATTTGCGAAAATCATGGTGCTGTATTACTGGAAGATGCAGCGGAGGCACTTGGCGCTACATATGGAAATAAAAAGTGCGGGACTTTCGGCGACTACGGGATTTTGAGCTTTAACGGCAACAAAATCATCACGACATCCGGAGGAGGGATGCTCCTCTGCAATTTGCCGGGCGCAGATGAACGTATAGCCAAGGTACGCTTTTGGGCATCGCAAAGCCGTGACCCAGTACGCTATTACCAGCATAGCGAGCTTGGATTTAACTATCGCATGAGCAACATTGTCGCCGGTATCGGACGCGGACAAATGCTTGTTCTGAATGAGCGTCTTGCAAAGAAGCGGTACATATATGACTATTACAGTCATGAGTTGGGTGGTCTTGATGGGCTTGAAATGATGCCTAGAATCGACGGCCAAAACTGTTGGCTGTCTTGTATTCAGCTTAACGGAAAAACATCGTCAACAAACGTCATGGATGCGCTGTTGGCAGACGATATTGAGTCACGCCCTGTATGGAAGCCAATGCACCTACAGCCGTTTTACAAAAATTGCGATTACATCGACAACGGCGGAGTCGCCGAGAGGCTTTTCGCCCGTGGTGTATGCCTGCCAAGTGACACAAAACTTACCGACAAAGAATTGGAAAGAGTATGTAAAGTAATAAAAGGGCTTTGGGAGTGAAACTGCTTTGAAGAAATTTAAAGGTGACTTCTACAGCCGATACATCAAGCGGATGATGGATGTTATTTGTGCTTTGGCCGCGATGCTTGTGTTTTGTTGGCTATACGCTATCATTGCGCTTCTCATCCGAGTAAAGCTTGGGAGTCCTTCAATTTTCAAATCGCAGCGTATTGGTAAAGACGAGAAACCGTTTACTCTATATAAGTTCCGAACCATGACCGATGAACGTGACGAGGATGGCAACTTATTACCCGATGAACAACGTGTTGTTGGGCTTGGTCGTTTTCTCCGCAATTATAGCCTCGATGAGTTGCCGGAAGTATGGAACATCCTTTGTGGTGACCTAAGTGTAATCGGTCCAAGGCCACTGCCGCCGGAATATTTGCGCTATTACACGAAGGCCGAAAAGCACCGTCACGATATTAAACCCGGATTGTCCGGTCTGGCACAGATAAACGGCCGCAACAACCTCCGTTGGGAAGAAAAGTTTGCGTATGATTTGGAATATGTAAAAACCTGCTGTTGCGCGTTAGACGTGAAAATTGTCCTTCAAACAGTACATAAAGTTATTCGGCGCAAGGATGTTGTCACTGGGGACACTGTTGTGATAGGCGACTACGTGGCAAAACCATTGAATATCGAAAGAAAATCGCAAGTGTTTGACGAAATAGGCAGCGACTTCTTTGAAGAATTAAATTCGACTCAAAACACATTGTCAGACTCCCCTTCTACGTTTTATCTCGATTCGGGACGCAGCGCAATTCGTCTCGCACTCAAGCACATAGAAACGTCTGAGAAGCGAGCCATTCTTCCCGCCTATACTTGTGAGACAGTCATACTTCCTTTTATCGAGGCCGGGTACTCTATTGAGTACTACAATGTGAAGCGAAATCTTCTCGTTAATTATGATGAATTTCGTCAGCTGATAGAACAGACAACACCGTCCGTGGTGTTGGTTCACGCGTATTTTGGATTCGACACAATACAAAACATCAGGGAATACCTAGCACATTTGAGCACTAGTGGAATTGTTGTAATTGAGGATTTGACACACAGCCTTTTTTTATCGAATCTCCTTATTTGTTCTGATTTTTGGGTTGGCAGTCTTCGTAAATGGAATGGCGTTCCAGACGGAGGTTTTCTTACGGTATGCATGGGCACACACCCCATTGAAGCGCCCGAAATCGAGAATACCAGGTATCTCGAAAGCCGCTGTGCGGCGCAGGAGCTTAAGCGAGAGTACGCAAAATCACTTGATACAAGCACCAAAGACAAATACCGCTCATTGTTTGCAGCGTCAGAGGGGTACTTAGACGAGCAGACCGAGATATTCACGATGTCGTCTACAACGCGAAATTCGATTACGGGCATAGATTATGAGCAACTCAAAGAGCGGAGAACAGCCAATTATAATTACTTATTTAATTCGCTTACTGATATCCCGCAGATAAGTATCCCAGAGGCGTTGAGCAATCAATCAAACGCCCCGCTATACTTTTTGATGTATGTCGATGACTGTCGCGCCGCCCTGCAAAAACACATGGCAGAACGTAATATGTATCTTCCAATAATTTGGCCTATGCCGCCGCAGGTGTTTGGAAAATGCTCCAGCAGCGTTGAATTCATCTATTCACATATCATTGCCATTCCATGCGATCAGCGATACGAAATATCTGATATGGAACGAATAGCAATGTCAATCAAGAGTTTCTTTTCGAAAGGTACTTGATTATGAACTATCCAGATATCTACTACCTTCCGGAATGGCTGTCTTTATATGTGCGAAGAGACGGCGAGGATTATGGCTACTACACTCTGCAATGTGAACACGGAACAGTCATCTATCCCTTTGTTAAGCGAAAAGCGCCGCCTTTGGTTGAGGGCAAACAATATTACGACATAATCACGCCATATGGCTTTAACGGTCCTTATATCGTGGAGTGCTCAAGCAAAGACAAATTACTGCAAACATTTGACGACGATTTCTCAGTCTATTGCGAGCAAAACCACATTATCGCTGAATATGTACGCTTTTCTCCATGGCTAAAAAACCATGCGGATTTTTTTGAGCTTTACAGTATTCGCGACAACAACAAGACAATAGCGATTGACTTGACTGTATCGGATATTTTGATGGATGAAATTAAATCCAAGCGTCGTAATGAAATACGTAAAGCACAAAAAGAGGGTGTGTCTATCAGCTTTGATTTTTCCGGAAAAAGCACAGAGGGATTTTGCAGACTATACCAAAACACGATAAAAAAGAACGATATTGGTTCCTACTATCAGTTTCCGGATTCATTTATACAAGAACATTTCTCGGCGATAACGAATAATGTGTTCATAGCAAATGCGGAAATTAATGGGCAGATAATTTCGTCTAGTATCTTTATCCACCAAGGCGACAATGTTCATTATCATCTTTCCGCAAATGATTATTCAGCGATGAAGCATCAAGGAAATAGTCTTCTACTTTACGAGGTTGCGTTATGGGGCAAACAAAACGGCTTCAAACATCTTCATCTCGGAGGAGTCGGTGTTGCCGACAAATCATTGATGGACTTCAAAATGTCATTTACCCACAACGAAGGCTTTCCATTTTATGTTGGAACGAAAGTACGCAACGAAGGTGTGTATAACGCTTTAGCCAAAATGCGCAATAATAGCAACCCAAATTATTTCCCAGCATATAGGGGGTAATTCCATGTCTGAAACAGTAAGCATTGTCAAATTATCTAAGGAACAGTGCGTCCAGTACAAGCAAGCTCTTGCATTCTTGTACTTTGACAATGTTAAAACTTGTTCATTTACCACATCATTCTCATTTAGTGATGCTGATAGTAAAATCGTTGAATTGATTGAACACGTCGGAAATAATTCAGCCGTAGTGTTTGGATGCGTTGATGATAAGGATAAACTTGTCGGCTTTATCTGGGCATACAGCGTAGTTTTCAGAGAAGAAAATCGAATGTATGTAAGCGTTGTACAGATTGATAATGCCTTCAGAGGCCGTGGGCTGGGAACCAAATTGCTGAACGAGGTTGAAAACGAAGCTCGGAAAGCGAGCTTGCCTGCGCTTTACATACACACCGAAGCAAATAACCAAGGTGCAATCAAGCTCTATGAACGCGAAGGATATGTAATGGAGCGGGTTCAATTGAGAAAGCAGCTTTAGGCCATGCTTGATATATTTTTTAATCCTTCATATGGAAAGCTCTACGAGCAGATTGAGGGCGGCACTTGTGAAACCTTTGAACACGCTGGCAGGGATGGCACGATATGCAACCTGTATATAAAACGGCCCGTCCCCTGGCTCGTTGATGGCGTGCAGTATTATGACGTGACCACTCCTTACGGCTACGGTGGCCCAGTGGTAACTGCGGGAGAGCCATCTGAGGCGCTAATTTCCGAGTATTATGCAGCATGGGCGGATTACTGCCATGACAACAAAATCGTATCGGAGTTCGTAAGATTCCACCTGTATGACAACACCGACTTGCGGCTGCACTATCCGGGAAAAGTCATTCACTTCTCCAATAATGTGGTTCGCAGCCTTGCCCCTACCATGGATGAAATTTGGATGGAGTTTGAACATAAGGTAAGAAAAAACGTTAAAAGAGCTCAAAGCAACGGCTTGACGGTAACGACAGACGTGACTGGGGAACAGCTTCCCGCATTTCTGGATATTTATTACAATACCATGAAACGAAATAGTGCAAAAACTTACTACTACTTCGAACCATCCTATTTTGAAAACATTAACCGTACTCTGAACGGACAATATATCTATTTCCACGTCTGGCATAATGAGCAGATCATTTCGACGGAGCTAGTGCTATGCTCGCAGGATTATGCCTATTCCTTCCTCGGCGGAACACTGGAGGATTTTTACCCAATGCGTCCCAACGACCTGCTTAAACACGAGATAATCAGGTGGTGCAAAGAAACTGGGCGGAAGGTATTTATTTTAGGCGGAGGCTATCATCCGGACGATGGGATTTACCGCTATAAAAAAGCATTTGCGCCGGGTAACGACGTGCCGTTTTACATTGGCCGAATGGTCTATCAAAACGAAGTCTACAATCAGCTGATTACTATACGTGCGCAGAAGCCAGCGTTCGATGCAGAATCTCAATTTTTCCCTTTGTATAGGAGCTGAAAATGAACATTCTATTTCTAACTATGAGTCAATTCGATAGCATTGATATTCATAATATTTATGCTGATTTGATGCTGACTTCCATCAAAAATGGGCATCGCCCCTATATCGTGTCGCCATTTGAAAAGCGTTTCGCTCAAGAAACTGAGTTTTTTGAATTTTCTGATTATACCAATTTGAAGGTAAAAGTCGGGAATATGAGCAACGTATCGCTAATCGAAAAAGGATTGTCTACGCTTAGGCTGGGGCATCAATTCAACGCAGCAATCAACAAATACTTTTCCAAGGTCAAATTTGATTTAATCTTGTATTCAACTCCTCCAATCACGCTTGCAGGTGTTGTAAAAAAGCAAAAGGCACGTCAGCACGCACCTACCTACCTATTACTAAAAGATATTTTTCCTCAGAACGCAGTCGATCTCGGTATGATGCGCGAAGGAGGACTCCTGCATCGCTATTTCCTTCGGAAAGAAAAGCAGCTTTACGCACTGTCCGACAATATAGGCTGTATGTCTCCAGCAAATGTGGATTATCTGCTGAAGCACAATCCAGAGGTCGAGTCGGAAAAAGTCAGCGTTGCTCCAAACAGCATTATTCCTAAGCAGATTATCAGAACTGAAAGCAATAGGCAGGAACAGCGCGAAAAGTACGGAATCCCGCTGGACGCAGTTGTCTTCATCTACGGCGGAAATATGGGTGCGCCTCAGGACATCCCGTTTGTAGTACGCTGCTTAAAAAACGTAGGAAACCGCAGTGACTGCTATTTCATTATGTGTGGGACGGGAGACAGCTATAGCATTTTAGAACGCTACGCAAAAGAACGCGATCCCAGCAACGTCCTGATAATCAATGGTCTGCCAAAGACGGAATACGACGCACTGCTGCAAGCCTGCGACATTGGGTTACTGTTCCTCGACCATCGCTTCACAATACCGAATTTTCCATCAAGAATGCTGTCCTATATGGAGCAGCACATGCCGATTCTGGCCTGCACAGACCCGAACACGGACATTGGCAAGGTCATTGCGGACGGAGGTTTTGGTTGGTGGTGCGAAAGCGACGACGCCGAAGCGTTTGCGAAGCTGGTTGGACAAATATCAATTATTGAAGATAGCCTCCCCCATATGGGCGCACTAGCTTATGAGTATTTATTAAAGTATTACAGTGTTGAACAAACATATAACCTTATCCAAAACAGTTGCAATAACCAAGCCCACAATGAATAGGTGAAACTGTTATGAAAGAATACAAGACAGTTTCTATTGTTATACCTATGTATAATGTTGAGCCTTACATCCGGCCGTGCCTTGAGTCGGTAATAGAACAAACCTACGATGATATTGAGATAGTGCTAGTAGATGATGGGGCTACCGATAATTCGCACAGTATTGCCGCTGACATATTATCAAAATCAAAGATTGACCATCATATTGTACAACAAAAAAACATGGGGGTTTCCGCTGCGAGAAATATTGGTGCAAGTATCGCGACCGGAAAATGGATCGTGTTTCTTGACGCGGATGATGTAATACACAGAAATTTTATTAAGTACCTTGTGGACAGCGTTATATCTCAAAACATCGAATGTGTGGCGTTTTCTGGTTATTCTGTGGTTGATGCGGAGAGCGCTTGCCGTTTTGATGAAGCGCAAATAAAAGCGGCGTCAAAAATCACTTCATTTAACAGAAAAGAAATTCAAAAACTCTTCTTACTTAGGAAAATCAGAATAATTCTGCCGGCAATGATAGTAAGTAAGGAATTGCTGATAAAGAACAATATTAAGTTTGATGAAGACTGCCAATATTCCGAGGATATTCAATTTTTATGGATGATTCTTGGCTGCATTGACAAAGTGCTGTATATTGACAAACCGATATACAACTATGTGTTTCGTTGTAATTCCACGATGACGTCTTCGAGCGTGAATAAAATACTAACCGGATATCTCGGGATGAACAAGTTATACAATTCATCAATAATCAACGGCCGCTACCACACGCTGATAAGGCGGCAAATAAAAGCAAGATGGGTATTCGGCGCACTTCATAGCGGTGCCAAAATGCTTACATATCAGGACTATCTTACAACTGCGGAAAAGATGAATTTCAATTCCATATGCAAAAAGCTAATGTGCTTTGGAGATATAAGGACAACTCTCCTTTGCATTGCTTGGAGATTGAGCAAGCAGATGTGCTATAAAATAATGCGTAGGTATTAGTCTGGAGAGTAACGGTATGGTAGTAAGCTTCAGCGGAATCGACAGCAGCGGAAAGTCTACCCAGATTGAGTTGCTGAAAAAATACTGTGATGAACATAGCATAAAAAGCAAGGTGATATGGAGCAAGGCGAGGGCGACACCCGTTGTTGAGTTCATAAAGAAGATAGTACGTAAAGACCGAAAGCTGAGCCATGAGGAAAAGCTGAAGCACCGGGAAGAAATATTTTCAAACGGCAAGAAAAAAAAGCTGTTGTTATTTGCTTCACTGTCTGAGCTATGCTTTTATTGGGGCATTTACTTCCGAATACTATCAGCCACTAACAAGTGCCTGATATTGGACCGGTATTTGTGGGATACATATGCGGAAATTAAGGCGGATTTTTACGGTATTAACTTTGAAAGCCAGCTTATGTGGAAAATATTATCGAAGGTCGCAACGAAGCCACAGTTTTCAATACTGTTTGCTGTACCGCTTGAAGTTTCACTGTCCCGAGATATCAGAAAAACAAGTGCGATAGAGAACAACCCTGCAGTCATTGACAGTGTTGAGAGAAAAACCGAAAAAGTCGACACTTATTTTAAGCTAATGAAGGAAAACAAATGGACGAATGTCATTGATGGCACAAGGCAAATTGATGACATTCATAAAGATATTATTACACTTCTGGGTTTTGAAGAATAGGGAGTAATGACCATGGACTTGGCCTCAATGCTTAAACGAGAGAGCTTTTTTGAAATATTTTTCCCTACCGTGGAAAGGTACTTCAAAGAAGTTTATCGGGAAGATGTCCATCTGTATTTTGCCTCTTCAGGTGAAAAGAAAGCGAACTTGTTTATTTATCCGCGTCTTTCAGCCGCCGTTGTTAGGAATATCTCAAAAAATGCACGCAGCTTCTTTTACAGCGAATGGAATGTGCGTGGCAGTTGGATAAAGCGTCTTTCAGCAAAGCTGTATGTTTGGGTAATGACGCATTCCCTTGGCCTGCTTGCCCAATATCGCTTTCATTTGGAACCCGCAAAAACACTGAGCAAAAACATAGTAATTGCACCTAATAATCGTTCAATCAGGGTTTTTGATTATAAGTCTGGGCTTGTGGGATGCATTATCAAACAAGGCTTTACAAACAAGTATTTTATCAACCAGTTGAAGTTCAGGCTTGAGCATAAGTATTATTTTGTTCCCCCGTTAACAGATTACGGAGACAGCTGGTTCAGAGAACCTATTATGTATGGGCACCCGCTCGCAAGAGTAACCGATGAGGTACAGTATAAGCAGAGCATAGTTGAGGCGACGGCGAATATTGCCATAATTGCAAAGGACACATTGGAATACCAAAGCTGCGACGAGTATGTCAAGGCGGTTTCAACGACACTTCACAAAGGTGTTGCCGAAGCAAGTGAAAAAAAGCACATTGAAAGTGCGGACGCTCTTGAAACCATTATAAATCGCTTAGTTGGGAGCCTAAAGGATTGCACATTTCAAATCCCCGTGGTTCTATCTCACGGTGACCTCCAGACAGGAAACATCTGGGTCGATATTAAAGGCAAAACCTGGGTTTACGACTGGGAGACTGTCGGATACCGAAGTGTGTGGTATGACGCTGCCACGCTGCTTTTGTCGCTTAGGCGTGAGGGTGGTATTGAAAGAATATGGCAAAGCACAGATTACCGCAAGATTTCAGAAAAAGTGCTGGCAAACGACAACCGTAAGAATTATTCCGACACCGAGCTTAGTCAGATAGTATCAGTTGTGGTTTTGGAGGACATTGCGTTTCATCTTGAGGATATGCTGGAGCTGCCACAGGACTTTGGAAGTAATATTTTTAATAATTATACAAAAAAACTGATTGCTCTGATGAATTAAGGGTGGTAAACAGATGGATTTGTACGCATTCCCGACAATCACTTCAGCTGCATTTTGGAAAGGGGGCTTGTCCCCTGACACCATTACGAAAATTAATATGGAGTATTCTGAAAGCGGAAAAAGTGTGCTCTACGAATACGCAAAGGAGAGAAAAATTCTTCCCTTTGTGGCCACATTGTTGACAGAGCTTTATATTGATCAAGCGTTTTGGTCAGAGATTGTGCTCCAATACGCGGAGAGAAACAGCATCGTTTTGGAGCAGCTGGATAAGGCTTTTTCTGAGATTGAAAAATTAGGGGTAAGAAAAATCTTCTTGTCTGAAAACTTTGGTGCTCTGCTTTCCACTGACGGAAATATTGCCCGATTTGCGTCGGGGGATGTTGATATTTATGCGGACATCACGGAGAAAAGCAAAATCACATCGGCATTCAAAAACCTTGGATATGAAGTTACCGAGAGATATGCAGGCCGTAAGTTGACTACCACTATGTTCAGAAACACATCAGTGCTTCCCGAAGGCTTTATGTTCGATATTAACTGGGAACCTCTTAGCCGGTTGAAGCTACCTTGCCTAATAAATGCGGATGATTTTATTGATTGGAGTGCGCTGCGAAAATACAAACATACTAATATAGTCCTGCCACCGCCTGAAGCATTACTGTATATTTGCTTACTGCACATCTCAATCCATAGCTTTTCGCGCGCGCCGGATATTAGATTATATGAGGATATCGCAAATTGCTCAAATACAGACCCCGACTGGGAGGCGGTGCTCAATTTTGCACAATCGGATAGAACGCTTATTCGAACGCTTACCGCCACTAAACTGGCAAGTCTTTTGTTGGACGTAAGCTTACCGCCTTCTGTTGAACTCGCCATACAAAAACGGAGCCGTTCTGTGTCGCGCATACTAAAACTTGTATATAACGCAGAAAACAATTTTCTAACAGTTCCTTCCGGACGAGTTGAACTGGTCAAAATAGAGGCTTTCTGTGATGACAAAAGCGTGAGAAACGGAATCAAAAACATAATATTCCCAGACCTTGAGTGGCTTATGGAAACATATTCCAACCCAGAAGAACACGCACTAACCGTGCGAATAAAGCACTTTATACGTATGTTCCTAAAATAGACAATGCATTTTTGCGTATTCTCATACGGTAAAATATTAATAATCCGGACTGGTGATTATAAATGCACATTGTTTTTTTAACAAGCAATTACTACCCCACGCCTTCGCCCAACGGAATACTTGAAAAACAATATTGCGATATGCTCTGTAACGGAAATAATATTTCTGTTATTTGTTTTCAGAACGGCAGTGAAGTATTGAAAGGTGCAGAGATTGACGGGACGCTCCTATACTCCGTGAACTCCTTTGGTAATAAACTTCAGCAAAAAGTTGACTCAAAGCCGCAAAATAACGAATCCTCATTTTCGCGGTGGCTTCACAAGGTCATTAAAGTATTCTATAAACCGATACGTGGTTTAAGAAGCCTGCTGCTTTTCCCCAGCGGCCTGCGCTGGTATATCAACAAAGCATATAAGCAGCTTGAAATGATTGATAGCGAGCATTCTGTTGATTGTATTTGTGCGGTCAGCTCCCCGTTTGCGGCATTTCTGACCGGGCTAAAGTGGAAAAAATCACATCCTGATACAAGATTCATCACATTCACACTTGATACATATGCCACAAGCTTTGTGAGAAACAGAAATTTTCTCATTCGTCTCCTTTGGGAAAAGAAGTCGGTAGACTTGGAAAAAGCGGTGTTTTCATGTGCCGACTTTAATTTCATTACGATTGGTGTCAAAGCCGACACCGCGAGCTACCAATGTTACCCTAAAGGAAAAACTCAAGTATTGCCAAATCTGATCGAATGCCAAAGTCAGGATGTCATGCCACGCGAGTCAGAAACAATTAGCTTAATGTATTGCGGGAGCTTTTACAAAAAAATCCGAAATCCGCAATATTTGCTGGATGCTTTGTTGGCGCTCCAAAATGTCGATTTTCGACTTGATTTATATATTGACGCTTCATGCGAGAAAATTGTTGATAGTGCAATAGCGCAGTCACAAGGAAAATTCGTCCGACACGCCTATGTTTCACCAGACGAGATACAGCGGATAATGCGTCAGGTCGATTGCTTAATTGACATCGGCAACAAAAACAACAGTGCCACTCCCAGCAAGACATTTCAGTATATTGCGACAGGACGTCCTATAATCTTATTCGCACCTGACGGATATAAAAGTGAAGCCCTGGAGCGTTATCCCCTTTCCCTAATTATCATGCAAAGCGTGCATTCGGCAGAAGAAACTGCTGACATGATTAAAAGCTTTTGCCTTGAAAATCGCAGCAAAAGGCTTTGTATGGAAGAAATAAATTCACTCTATCCGGAGCATATGTGGAATGCCATAATGGAGCAAATCAGACGCGCCGCATATAATGATACATAATGCGCCGTGTCGCAATAATTTGGGGTGAGCAATGCAAAAGCTATTGTTATTTAATATGTCAGCTACCATTGGTGGGGCAGGAATTAGTTTTTTGCAATACCTTGAAAACATTGACCGGGCGAAATACGAGGTTGTTGTTTATAATAACGCAAATTATCCTGACATCGCAGACATCATAGAAGGCACGGGAATCCGAACAATAAGGGCGAATAATTCACCCGTTGTTTTTTCGCACTTTAGCGGCTCGAATGGAGCTTCGTTTTCGCCTATAAAGGTGCTCAATTATTTTTCCATTCTGCGAGACTCCCGCAGGGTTGCCAGGTCGATTGATGAAGAAAAGCCAGATATCATTATTGTAAATAGCATGACGTTGTTTTGGATAGGTCGGCTTGCCTACAAGCGTGGAATTAGAGCAATTTGTCTTCATCGCGAGGTATATCCGAAAGGACTTTTCGGATTGCGAACAAAGCTGATAAAATACGGACTCGATCGTTGGTTTTCGGATATTGCCTTCATATCCCATCACGAACAAATTGAAACCGCCGCCACTCATGCACGCACCTGCGTAATCTGTGACAAGGTAGATTTAGATAAATTTCACGGAATCGACAGAAACGTAGTGAGAGAAAAGCTCGGGCTACCCAGCGATGCGTATTTAGTACTGTATATTGGTGGCGTGGCAAAGCTGAAGGGTGCTCATACGATAATTGACGCCATGAATTACATCGATGACTCCAATATAAAACTGGTATTTCTCCAGTGTCCTAAGCCGCCAAAAAAGAAAACGCTTAAAGATTATATGTCGCCAAAGGCTATATTAAAATTGTTGTTGGGCTTGGATTATGCCGCAAAAGTCGCCCGTTGCTACGCAAGCTGTCGCAACAAACAGAACATCATTTTCAAGCCAGGTACCGCGACAATACAGGAATATTTCGCCACTTGTGACGTTATCGTATTTCCATCTTATGCGCCACATCAGGCGCGACCGGTTTACGAGGCCGGTGCAGCCATGATACCCGTGATAATTTCCGACTTTCCACACACCGCCGAATTCGTTACGGATGGCGTTACCGGTTTCACCTTTAAACCCAGAGACGCAAAAGCTCTTATGAAACGTATCATGTATGTCTATGCCAACAAAGGCACCGACACACTGCGCCAGGTACTGGAAAACAATTATTTTAACACTGTCAGGGATCACAGTACGGCCACACTAAGAGCAGAGCTTGAAAGCTTATTGGTTGAACCCGACGTCACCAAAAGCAGCAGATAGGCTTGATCGTAGGAATGAGGATAGAATATGCCCCGAAACTATTTACTTCCCCAAAAGCATCGTTCGTCTTTCTGTTTCTCATATCTGTTTGCAGCGCTGATACTCTGGCGGTGCGCATTTTGCACCGTTACATTTGTTAGCCAATATTCCTCCAACATTCAAATTCTGCTGTTTTTTATTTGGTTGCTGATTAGATCAGCGGAAGACAGAAGGTATATCGGGGTATTACTCTCCAAAGGAAAATATCTGATTGCTTTTATCTTAATAATAGCGATATTCGATTTCATTCTTGTCGGAAGCTTATCGACTCAGACAAAAACCTTTATTTTATTGTTTATGGCATATTCCATTATGCTCGCCTATCGTAAAGGTCATCAAGCATTTATAAAAGTAATTTTGATCCTTCTTCTGGCTGATTATTGCTATACCTTTTTCAGCTATTTTAGATTACTTTCAATCGACCCAACATACGTGCGGACGTACTCACCCGGTAATCACGGAAGAACTGCGGGTGTGGGCGGATATATCTTTATCTATGCAACGACATTGTTTTTCAGCTATTTGATCGGTGTTGTAGTAAAAAAATCAATTTGGCGGAAGCCACCTATTTTGTTGATTTGCTTGTGCATAGTGCAATTTGTTCTGATATTGCGTTCCATGTACTACATTGCGATAATCACTGCCATTGCTTGCTTAATTTACGCGTTGTTACCCATTAAGTCGAAGAGGAAGATCACGATAACCGTAGCCTTGGTTGTTGTAATGTACTTTTTGAAGAACCCCTTAGCTGAACTAATACTCAATATCGCACATTCAATTTCAAATGAATTCACAGCAAATAAGCTGGCAGAAATCGCGAAATACTTAACCACTGATTCCCTTAGCGACTTTTCTTCGACCTCACGCATCGGGCTGGTTGTTACGTCAATAAAAGCATTTCTCGAGCATCCACTGCTTGGCGTATATAACTTTGATGTAAGCAACCTCTATATCCGCGGTCACAGTGGCATATTCGACCTGATAAGTGACTACGGCATTATCCGCGCAACCCCAATTGTTATATTTTTATACTCGGCGTGGAAAGAGATTGTCAGAAGCGCTCCTTCATTCAGTCAGGAAGCAATAAAACTATCCATAGCCGCATTTGTTTTTGTCGGCGTTTTTGATCCAGTCTTTTCGTCCCAAATACTCATGGTCATTTTTGCGGTCATTCCATTGTTATCCGAATACATTGACCACGCAAAGGTGTCAGCGCCTGTGGAATTATCTGAAAGGCTATAGAATATAGCAGATATTTTCGATTTTCATGCTCTTATGTGATGTTGCACAGAGCGCATTTACAGATAGAGCAAGAACCGTCAAAGTTGCTCGACAGCAACAACTATGAATGGAGACTCTGACTATGTATTTTAGCAATGTAAATCTTGTCAAAATGCTGTTCAATGACCCTGAGCTTTTTTGGCATTTTGTAATTAAGTCGGGCAAAATTACAGCTTATAAAAAATTTCATCCGACAACTGCCATAATGAACCTTACAAAATATGCAAAAAGGGAAATTGCATCCCTTGAAAGCGCAAATGAATATCTATCTAAAAAAATATGTGAAGGCAGTTCTTTTATGGCTGGAAGAATCGGTGGAACAGAAATGGGCTGCGTAACGAACACAATACTTCAACAAAAGGGATACGTTAAGCCGATTGATTTTAACGCCTATGCGAAAGGTAATCATGCAAATGGTCTGTTTCCATTATGTCAAAGTACTTTTGATAGGTTTAATAATATTATGAATGCAGCTACTGAAAAATGCGATTTAATTGGCGCAGTTTACTGGATTTTAGAGGAATACCATTTAAAAAAGCATCTGCATAATGGTGCAATTATAAGTCATGTCAGAGTGTTTGACTTTTGGAGGTTTGAGCATCCCTGGACCAAAGCTCTTGAAGGGAAAAAAGTTTTGGTAATACACCCGTTCGAAGACACTATACGCAGCCAGTATCAAAAACGCAGGTATTTGTTCAGTAATCCCGAAATGTTACCTGAGTTTCAACTATACACATTAAAAGCAGTACAGACGATAGCCGGGCAAAAGGATGAGCGTTTTGCCGACTGGTTTGAGGCTCTGGATTATATGTATAACGAGTCTATGAAGATCGATTTTGATGTGGCACTGATTGGCTGCGGGGCTTACGGGTATCCGCTTGCGGCGAAGCTAAAAAAAGCTGGAAAGTGTGCCATACATATGGGCGGAGTTACACAGGTTCTTTTCGGTATCATCGGAAACCGCTGGGAGCATGAGCCGGGAGCCAGTGATTTTTTCAATGAGTATTGGGTAAGGCCGTCTATAGATGAAAAGCCAGCTGGTGCGCAGAATGTTGAGGGCGGTTGTTATTGGTAATGGACTATTAGTTTTGAGCTATCTGTTCATTATTTTTAAATATTGAATTGGAATTTGAATGAAGATTTTTAAAAAAATACAAAGCAAGTTCCTTGTAGCAGGGGAAAAGGATCGTATCATAGTCAAAAATATGTTTGCCGCATTCCTAATCAAGGGCGGTTCCATGTTCTTGGGTTTGGTTACGATGCCCGCTTATATGCGGTATTTTCCGAATCAAACCGTCCTAGGCGTGTGGTTTACACTACTGTCTATCATGACATGGCTGTTTATATTTGATTTCGGAGTCGGAAACGGCCTTCGGAACAAGCTAGTGGACAGTTTGGTTCACGGCGACGAGATGCGTTCAAAAAAGCTGTTATCCTCAGCATATATCATATTCACCGCCATAGCCGGCCTGTTTGCCGTCTTTGGGATAGTTGCCTTTCAATTTATCAATTGGAATTCAGTATTCAATATCACGGAAGATATTATTAGCTTAAGCACCATGCGTACGGCGGTTACCTGCGTATTTGTTGGGGTCATATTTCAATTTGTCCTGCGGCTTATCACCGCAATCCTGTATGCCCTTCAAAAATCTGCAGCTACAAATCTGATTGCCGTAATTACCAGCGTATTGCAATTGTGCTATGTATTGCTCGCGCCATCCTATGGTAACGAAAAGAACCTCATAGTCCTTTCCTGCATATACATAGTTTCTACTGCATTGCCGCTCATTGTTACAACCATAATTGTATTTAAAAAGCAGTTGCGGAATTGCACCCCAAGCCCCAAAAATTATGACAGCTCAGTCGCTAAAGAACTAGTCACGCTTGGCGGCGTGTTCTTTTTCAATCAGATGCTGTATATGGCTTTGGTTGCAACAAATGAATTCATTATTACCCAAATCAATGGTGCAGCCTGTGTGGTTGAATATCAAATTTACAACAAGCTGTTTTTACTTGTAGGCTCGTTCTTTTCACTTGCGATTACGCCCATGTGGTCGGCTGTAACAAAGGCAATCAGCGAAAACGACTTCATCTGGCTGCGAAAGTGGTATAAACGGCTTAACCTTCTTGTTCTGGTCGCCGCATTCGGTCAGTTTATGATAATTCCGTTTTTGCAATTTGTGGTCAATGTGTGGCTGGGAGACAACGCAATAGCAATCAACTATGGATATGCCGTAGCGTTTGCAGGGTTTGGCAGCGTCTTTATTTACCATACGGTGCTCTCCACATTGGTTTGCGGTTCCGGTAAGCTTAAGCTTCAGGCAATTTGTTATTCGGTAGGCGTTGTCGTAAAAATTCTATATGTAATAATCGCCGGACGCATAGGGTGCTCGTGGATCGGTCTAATAATTACGAACATCATCATTTTCCTTCCTTATTGCATCATACAGGCAATCGTGCTCCGAAAAGAATATTCAACACAGTGAGGTAACCTTCAAATGCTTCATTACATAAACTATTACGTGGATGATGACAACAGAGTAAAAATAGTGGCGTCACAAGCAAAAATATCATATATCTATTCAGCACTGAAACAATCCGGTGTTGAAGTTACCTTAGTATCAACGGCCATGGCAAAGCGAGGACGCGGTTATTTGAAGAGACGGTCAAAGAACGGCATAATATTTCTGCCATCCATAGGTCTACGATCAAGGCTATACGGTCGAGTTGTCAAAGCATTTATGCTTCTACAGTTGTTCGCGTATTTAGTTTTTAATGTTAAAAAAAGTGATACCGTGATAGCTTACCACACACTTGAATATATTCTTCCGGTGCTATTTGCAAAATGCATAAAAGGCTTCTCGCTGTGTTTGGAATTTAATGATAAATTCTCTTACTATACTGCCGATAAAGCTAAAGCTGTAAAAATTGACAGGCGTGAATTGAAAATGATTTCAGCTTGCGACTCCTTCATATTTGCATCTCCGTTTATGCAAAAAATAGCGGGAAATAGCAAAGCGTCAATTGTAAATTACGGAAGCTATGCAAAGCCCGGCAATTATTCCAGAAGTGAAAACACATCATCCATTCCAGTACAAATAATTTATTCCGGTGTCATTGAACCAAGGCGAAATTCCGCTGAATATGCAGCAAAAGCGATGATGTTTCTTGACGACACATATGTTTTACATATTGCCGGGTTCGGTTCTGAAAACGATGTAAATGATTTTATTAAGCTGTGTGACAGCATCAACGGGAAAAAAGGCTATCAGGCAATCATATTCCACGGTATGCTATCTGGCGACGCTCTTACCGACCTGATGCTTAAGTGCGATATTGCGCTTAATTGTCATACATACCCAAACGGAAAAGAGTGGCTGTCAGAATTATCATTTCCATCAAAAATTCCTTTAAATATGGCTGCAGGCCTTTATGTCGTTTCGCCTGACCTGCCTGTGATTTTCGAATCACCGTTTAAGGACTGTATAACTTTCTATTCCAAAAACGAACCTGAAAGTATTTCAAAAGCGATTGAACTATGCGTTAAAAGAATCCGTAACGACGACTTTATAATCAAACCGCAGCAGCTTGTGGAACAACTCGATTTGGAATTCGTTCGGGATATAAAAAAGATGTTTTCTTAAAGCCTGCAACAAGAAGTCAAGGGGGTTAAGCGAAAAAATGTTCACAAATAAAACCCTTCTTATCACCGGTGGAACAGGGTCTTTCGGCAGAGCGGTATTAGGCCGCTTCCTTACAACTGATATTGCCGAGATCCGTATTTTTTCCCGCGACGAGAAAAAGCAAGACGATATGCGGCATGAGTATCAAGATAAACACCCACAATATGCTGACAAAATTAAATATTATATAGGCGACGTCCGAGACTTGGCATCTGTGAAATCCGCTATGCACAATGTGGACTACATATTCCACGCCGCCGCGCTCAAGCAGGTACCATCTTGTGAGTTTTTCCCATTGGAGGCAGTCAAAACCAATGTTCTTGGCACAGACAATGTGTTGACCGCGGCCATCGATGCGGGTGTGAAAAAGGTAATCTGTCTATCCACCGACAAGGCCGCATACCCAATCAACGCCATGGGGACAAGCAAAGCCATGATGGAAAAAGTCATTATCGCCAAATCGCGTACTGTGTCGCCTGAAAAAACGCTTATCTGTTGCACCCGCTATGGCAATGTCATGTGCAGCCGAGGTTCAGTCATCCCGCTTTTTATAGATAAAATCAAGGCTGGACAGCCGCTGACGGTCACAGACCCGACAATGACCCGCTTTATTATGAGCTTGGACGAAGCCGTCGATCTCGTTCTTTTTGCTTTTGAAAACGCACACGCCGGTGACATACTGGTGCAAAAGGCTCCGGCCTGCACTATCAGCGATTTGGCGAAGGCTGTTAATGAGCTGTTTGGTGGTGCGTACGAAACACAGACAATAGGTATCCGACACGGCGAGAAGATGTATGAGACTCTTCTGACAAATGAAGAATGCAGCCGAGCAACGGATATGGGCAATTTCTATCGAGTATCTGCTGACAACCGCGACCTCAACTACGACAAATACTTCACCAAAGGTGACTCAGCGCGCAGCACGCTGACTGAGTTCAACAGTAATAACACTGAACGTTTGGACGTCAGCAATGTAAAAAGCAAGCTGCTGTCATTACAATATATTCGCGATGAGCTAGTGGGCTGGAAGGAGGCAAATTAATGAGAGCTTTAGTTACAGGCGGAGCAGGCTTTATTGGTTCAAATGTCGTAGAACTACTAATTGAAAAAGGCTGGCAGATAACGGTGCTCGACAACCTTTCAACCGGATATATATGCAACATAGAGAACTATGTACTTAGTAATAAAATCAAGTTTATTCAGGGAGATATATGCAATCCTTCTGATGTTGATGCCGCTTGTAGGGACGTAGATGTAGTGTTCCATCTGGCAGCGTGCGTCGGTAGGCAAAAATCATTGGATAACCCTATACTGGATTCTAAGACTAACCTGTTGGGAACGGTAAACATTCTCGAAGGGATGCGCAAGCACGGAATCAAGCGCATCGTATTTTCGTCATCAGCCGCAATCTTTGGAGAGCCATTCACGTCGGCAATCGACGAAAACCATCCGCAAAATGCCGACTCACCGTACGGTGTCAGTAAACTTGCGGCCGAGAAGATGATCTTGGCTTTTAGCGAAATATACAGTATCACAGCTGTATGCCTGAGATATTTCAACATTTACGGTGTCAACCAACGTTTTGATCTTTACGGGAACGTGATACCGATTTTTGCAAAGCGGTTGTATGCAGGCGAACCAATCGCAATATACGGTGACGGGACGCAGACTCGCGATTTCGTAAACGTACGCGACGTAGCGCGTGCGAATTATCTTGCCGGAACAAGTACGAATGGAACAGGGGTCTACAATCTGGGAAGCGGCAGTAGTATTACGATAGAGCTACTGGCGAAAATGATGATGACGATATCAAAACGAGACTCCGAGATAAAATATGTCCCGGAACGCCCCGCAGATATAAAGCACTGCAGAGCTGCTACTCACAAAGCAAACGCCGAGCTTGGTTTCACCGCGTTAATTTCTCTGGAGGACGGGTTAAAAGAATACCTTCAGTGGTTCTCAGCAAACTGTATTGACTGACAGGAGAAAATGTAAATGAAGTTTTTAGTGTTGGGTGCCTCGGGAATGGCCGGGCACACCATAGCGATATTTTTACAGGAGCGGGGTCATGAGGTCGTTGGTTTTGCCCGGAGGAAGCTGCCCTTTTGCAGCACAGTTGTTGGTGATGTCAGAAATGCAGAAAGCTTGTCCGCTCTAATAAGCGACGGAAAATTTGATTCGGTCGTGAACTGCGTCGGAATTCTAAACCAATTTGCTGAACAGGATAAGGAACAGTCAGTATATTTGAACGCCTATCTCCCCCATCTTCTGTCAAAACTGACAACTGGTACGGATACTCAAATAATCCACATGAGTACGGACTGCGTTTTTTCCGGTCAGCGCGGTGGATACACTGAGGGCGATTTGCGTGACGGCAACACCTTTTATGATCGCACAAAGGCACTTGGCGAGTTAGATGATGACCAAAGCATCACGCTACGAAATTCGATAATCGGCCCAGATATAAACCCCAACGGAATCGGCCTTCTAAACTGGTTCATGAAACAAAACTCGAAGATTAATGGCTACAAAAATGTGATGTGGACCGGCTTGACCACACTGGAATTGGCGAAGGCAATGGAGGCGGCTGCCGCAGAAAGGGCTACCGGACTTTATAACATGGTCTATTCACAGCCGATAAGCAAATATGACCTGCTTATGCTGTTAAATCACCACCTGCGGAGTGATTCAGTCAACATTAACGCTGTAGATACTCCGATAGCTGATAAATCCTTGATACGAACAAAGCACCAATTAAAATACGAAATTCCGGAATACGATACAATGGTATCCGAGATGTCACAATGGATTAAAAACCACAGGGCACTCTATCCACATTACGAAATTTGAGGTGTATCATGCGAAAACTAAAACTAGTGACGATTGTAGGTACCAGGCCGGAAATTATCCGACTATCTGAATTTATCCGATGCGCTGACAGGTATTTTGAACATATACTCGTCCACACGGGGCAGAACTACGATTACGAACTTAACCAGATTTTCTTTGAAGACCTCTGTTTGCGTCAGCCGGATTTTTTTCTCAATGCCGTGGGCGCAGATTTGGGCGAGACAATCGGCAATATCATCGCCAAAAGCTATAAACTGCTATCGGAGCAAAAGCCAGACGCGCTCCTGATTCTCGGCGACACCAACTCCTGCCTTTCAGCCATCTCTGCTAAGCGGCTGCACATCCCCATCTTCCACATGGAGGCCGGTAACCGCTGCTTTGACGAGTGCCTGCCAGAGGAGACGAACCGCCGAATCGTCGATCACATCGCAGACGTGAACCTGTGCTATTCGGAGCACGCACGTCGGTATCTGAATGCCGAGGGCACGGCGAAGGAGCGCACCTTTGTAATCGGTTCACCAATGGCCGAGGTGTTGAATGCCAATATTGAAAAAATAAAGTCAAGCAAAGTTCTTGGTGAACTCGGTCTTGAGCGTAAGAAATACATCCTTCTCTCCGCCCACCGCGAGGAGAACATCGACACGGAAAAAAACTTCTTTGAGCTTGTGAACGCGGTCAACGCCATGGCCGAAAAGTACAATATGCCTATCATTTACAGCACGCACCCGCACTCAGCCAAATTCATTGAGAAGCGGAACATTACGTTTAAAAAAAATGTCCGCAGCTTCAAACCGTTTAGTTTTTCCGACTACAACAACTTGCAGATGAATGCCTTTGCGGTGGTATCCGACAGCGGTACCCTGCCGGAGGAAAGCAACTTTTTCAATTCCATCGGATTGCCGTTCCCCGCCGTGTGCATCCGCACCAGCACAGAGCGCCCTGAGGCGCTTGATAAGGGCAACTTCATACTTGCCGGTATCACGACTGAGCAGGTCTTGCAGGCAGTTGATGTGGCCGTGGGTATGGTCAAAAACAACGACCTTGGTTTGCCAGTCGAAGACTACATGGATATGAACGTGAGCAGTAAAGCGGTTAAACTCATTCAAAGCTACGTCAGCGTAGTTGATCGGATTGTATGGAGAAAATACTAACTCCAATGAAAAAATCCATGACAACTGATATTTCAAGCTGTCATATATATAGCAATAAAAAAGCGCAGCGGTTCTTGATTCTTTTTGAGAATACAAGAACCGCTGCTTCTTATCACACGACTATCCATCCTTGTCCCTGTCATTTTCTACGATGTTCAGCCCACTTCTTAGGTATGTGGCATTTGTAATTGCCGCATAAAAGACCTGTAATCAAGGTATGGAGCAAGAATTACATCGCGGAAAATGTCACGTGAACGCCACTCCAATTTTGTCAAAAACGGAAGTGACATTCGCGTTTTGTAACAGCCATTCATTATTCGCGTCTAAATGATATGCAAAGAATCATGGCAAGAAATCCGATTAACATGGTTTCAAACGATATAGCTAAAATAAACGCCAATATGACTTTCCCCACAACAGCTAAATCGGTTGCCAAAAAAACTAATGAAGCCACAATACTAATAGCACCAGAAATTAAAATCGCCGGGGAATATTTACTCAAGCTACAACAAGTGGGGCTTAAGTGAAATTCCTGATGACATACTCTTGGGGAAGTTCCGCATATCGCCCTAAAAATGGCTGTAGTAATAAATAGCACAATGGCAAAGGCAAGAGCGTAAGGAACCATCGCTCTGGTAAATACAGCAAATCCAAAATACCAAATCAGCGCAACTGCAACACCGAGCAAAATTCCAAACAGTATGAGTAAGCCATTTGATATACAGTGTCTGTCTCTACAACACACAAAAAACACCTCCTTAACAGCAAACTGGTTCTTGTCTATTTTCAGTATATGCTTACAGTAATTCAAATGTTAGTGATAATTGAGCTAAAGATAAATGCTCGCTTCAGGCCAAACCTGAAAGCGAGCATTTATTTATTTCAACATACAAATGGCATGAATACGGTTAATAAGAGCAAATCAGCTGGATTTTCTGACAAGCTTTACTGCGCCATATACCAGCAGCACAAAAGCAACGCCCGTAAGCACGCCGGAAAAATCGAGCAAAACATCCTTAACCATGGGGCTTCGATCTGTGAGCATTTGGAGCGATTCATCAGTAACGGCAGACGCAAGACCAACGAACAGGCAATTCGTAATGCTTTGAAAATGCACTCTACGGCGTAATACACCCAGCAACATCAGCTCAACCCCAAGCGCCCCGAATTCAACAAAGTGTGCAATTTTGCGAACAAGGTGATCGGTGACGTTTCCCTTGCCAAAGAGCATCTCAAGCCCTGGTGTTACTACATTCATAACGCCTTCGCCTGTTGCAGATGACTCCGCGACAGTTTCAAGCGAGTTTGAAAAAATGAAGGAAAGCGTAGCAAGTAGCAGGACAAATAAAATTACAAATAGTGCTTTTCGAGTTTTCATGGGCTATCTTTTCCTTTACGCTTATTGATTGCAGTCGTTGTATTCAGCTTAACGCTCACCATAAATACGGATTGTTAATATACTGTTTTTGTAGAGTGTTTTTTATAGCATAAGTCTGCCTTGCTGTCAGGAGGGAAAGTGTTGGATAAGTATAGAGAACTCAGCCCAAAAGCGTTGCTCAGATGTATTTTAAAAAAGCTTTGGATTGTAGCAATAACCGTAATAGTTTTTGGTGCAGCGGCATTCGCTATTACGAAATTTGTAATAACTCCGCAATATAGTGCAACAATCCGCCTTTATGTTGACAGCAAACCCGAAGCCACATCTTCGTTGACTTCGAGCGATGTAACCGCAGCGAAATCGCTTGTCAACACATATATAACCATTATTAAGTCAAACTCCTTTGTTGACGTTGTAGCAGAAGAGTCAGGTCTTAAAATTAACAGCGAGCAAATTGAAAGCATGATTAGCGCAGAAGCCGTTAACGGTACAGAGGTATTTGATGTTTCGGTTACAGGAGCTGTACCGGAAGACTGTGCAGTTATTGCAAATGAAATCGCAAAGCTTGCACCCAGCAAAATCTCTGGAATTGTAAATGGATGCTCCGTAAAAATAATTGACAGAGCAAAGGTTCCATTAAAACCAATTTCCCCTAATACGCCAAAAAACGTTGCATTAGCTATTTTGCTGGGCTTAGTGCTTTCTTGTGTTGCGATTGTTGTTGCGTATATGTCTGATACCACCATCTACAACGAAGACGATATAAAAGAGTTTTGCACGCTACCAATCCTAGGTGTTTTACCGGATCTAATCAAAGGAAACAAGGACGATTATCGTTATGAATATGGCTCATGGAGTGCAGTAAAATGAAAATAATCAAAATGAAATCTTTTAAGAAAGCACGCGCTCAAAAGGTAGTGTTCAATGATAGAAGCTTGATAATTAACGAAAACACGTCGTTTTCTATTAAAGAGGAATACAAAACGCTAAGAACAAATGTTTTGTTTTCTTTCCCCTCAGCAGGGTGCAAGGTTATTGGCATTTCGAGCGCACTGCCTTTGGAGGGAAAAAGCATAAACTGCCTAAACCTTGCCATTACGTTTGCTCAGACGAATGTGCGCGTACTGCTAATTGATTGCGATATGCGTATGCCCAGTCAGGCAAGTCTTTTTGCCTTCGATGCGACACCCGGCATCAGTAATGTCTTAATTGGTATGAATACGTTAGAAGAAGCAATTCGAAAAACAGAATTTTCCAATGTTGATGTGCTTTTGTCCGGCGATATACCGCCCAACCCATCTGAACTTATCGGCTCAGAAAGCATGAGCAAACTTATTAATGAACTATCAAAACATTACGATTACATCTTCGTAGATTTACCGCCAATTAACGTTGTTTCAGATACAGCGATCATGTCCAAATATTTATCCGGCTTAATTCTTGTTGTTAGGTCAGCTGCCTCCAAGCGCGAAAACGTGATAAAAGCAATAAGCAAGCTGGAATTGGCAAACACAAATATTATAGGAGTTTTACTAACCTGCGTTAAGAACAAACCACTGTTTGACAAAAAATACAAGAATTACAGAAAGTATTACAAATACAGCCGTAGTAAACAGTCGAAGGCAGACAGCACCTAAAAAGTCGTCAGACAAAAGACAGACTTTCGCTCGGAGGGAACCTGATGATTGACTTTCATTCTCACTTCCTGCCCGAAATGGATGACGGGAGCGCAAGTGCCAGAGAGTCTGTAGAAATGTTAAAGCTCTCTTTCGATATGGGCATCGACACAATAGTTTCAACATCTCATTACTATTCAAATCTCGAAAATATCGAGGCTTTTTTGAGTAGGCGTGATGCGAAACTGCAAAAGCTGTTGCAGGCTCTTGAAAGCATCAACGAGATTCCGCAGATTGTAATGGGTGCTGAGGTCGCTTTCTTTTCGGGAATGAGCGGTATAAAGGAGCTTAGAAAGCTTTGTATTGGCAGCACAAAATATATGTTGCTTGAAATGCCGTTTTGTGATTGGTCATCGCTTACTATGAAGGAGATTCGAAGCCTCATTAAAAATCGAAGGATAATGCCGATAATTGCGCATATTGAGAGATATTTACCCTATCAGCAAAAAAGCAGCTATATTGAAGAGCTGCTAAATCTCGGCGTTGCCCTTCAAACAAATGCCGGAGCTTTGATTGAAGGAGCGCAAAAGCGCTATATTTTAAAATTACTTGATGCAGGAAAAATCCATCTATTGGGTTCTGACTGTCACAATATGTCCGACCGCAGACCAAATCTTGACAAAGCAATAGAGATTGTTAACCAGGAGCTTGGAGCTTCATTTCTTAAAAGGATTGATTTAGTTGGTCGAAGTATTCTAAATGCTGATAATTTGACGTAATTCATAACGCTATTTTTCTGCCTTTTTTGAAATAATTGAGAAGATATTACAGCTTCGTTTTATACTACAGTTTTCAAGACCCAGAAAATTGGATAGATATCGCTTTCGTCTAATACAAGTAGGTTTAAAGTCAAGCAATATTAAATGTAAGCTATTACATATTTAATTGGGTGAAGTGGTATTATGCAATTTATATTTGGAAATAGAGCCTTCAAAATCATCTTACTCATAGTTGTCGATATTTTGTGCGCGGCCTTGGCTGTTTATCTTAGCGTTTTTGTTCGCTTTTTCATTGACTTTTCAGCTTTTCCAAACGGCTCTATTGAAAAAACCATCGTCATTCTCGAATACTGGTTACCGGCAAATTTCCTCATATTCGTTTTCTTTCGAATGTATAACAGGCTTTGGGAATTTGCAAGTATACTTGAGGCTTTTCGAGTTATAGCTGCTGCGTTTTGCTCATTTATTTCACTCTATATTATTGGAAGCATTATCGAATTGACCTCATATAAAAGCTGCTATCTGTTGGTTTGGATTTTCCTAACATTCTTCACGCTAGGTAGCCGCTTTTTTTATCGAATTATTCATGCTGCTCGGCAGATCAATATGTGTGGTTTTTCTTCCGATAAAACAAAGAACATTATGATAATCGGTTCGGGACACGTGGGAAATGCTCTGATACGAGAAATCGAAAGAGATGGACGATTCTCAAAATTTAAAGTTGTATGCCTTATCGATGATGACTACATGAAAACTAACCGATATATCGGCAGCGCTAAGGTTGTGGGAGGTCGAAATAAAATCGTTTGGGCGGCTAAGCGATATCATGTTGATGAAATTATTTTCGCAATACCGTCTGCAAGCAATGAAACTCGACACGAAATTTTCGATATTTGTCTGGGGACATCTTGCGTTATAAAAACCCTTCCAAGCTGCTATCAGATATTAAGCCGAAAGCTTTCAATTTCAATGTTTCGAAAAGTAGATATTTCCGACTTGCTTGAGCGTCCGCAGATTGAGCTTGAGCTTGACGAGCTATGCGATTTTATCCGCGGGAAAACAGTATTGGTCACGGGTGCGGGCGGTTCTATCGGAAGCGAGCTTTGCCGTCAGCTGGCAACGTATAAGCCTGGTAAGCTCATTATGTTTGATATATATGAGAACAGTGTTTACTATATACAAAATGAACTGAAGGACGATTTCCCAGCACTTGATGTTGTAACCCTTATCGGTTCTGTGCGTGATGTGGATAGGCTCGATTACATCTTCTCAAAATACAGTCCGGATATAGTATACCATGCGGCGGCGCACAAGCACGTTCCTTTGATGGAGGATAGCCCAAACGAGGCTGTAAAAAACAATGTTATAGGAACCTTGAATACGGTTTGCGCCGCTGAAAAATATGGTGTTTCCCGCTTTGTGATGATTTCCACAGACAAGGCCGTCAACCCCACAAACGTGATGGGCGCGACTAAACGTATCTGTGAAATGATTATTCAGTATTACGACAAACGTTCAGAAATGGAGCTAGTTGCTGTTCGATTTGGAAATGTTCTCGGAAGTAACGGAAGTGTTATTCCAATTTTCATGAAACAGATTGAAAACGGCGGACCAATAACTGTTACCCATCCCGATATTATACGTTACTTTATGACCATTCCCGAAGCTGTTTCGCTGGTGCTCCAGGCCGGAACATATGCTCACGGCGGAGAAATATTTGTTCTTGATATGGGTGAGCCGGTCAAGATACTAAGCCTGGCGGAGAATATGATAAAACTTTCAGGTCTTGTCCCCTACAAGGATATCGATATAGAAATTACCGGTCTTCGCCCTGGTGAAAAAATATTCGAAGAATTGCTTATGGACGAGGAAGAAATTTCCGAAACCCGTAACAAAAAAATATTCATCGGAAAGCCAATTGACATTGATGATGTAAAATTTGCAATGCAGCTTAAACAGCTGAAAGCCGTGATGGATGACGAAGGCTACGATATCCGCTCCCTAATTCATGAGATTGTGCCAACATATAATTTTGAGATGGATAGGTCGATTCATTAATATGATTTCAACTTCGCCAGAAAAGCCAGAAAGGGTCGTTAACCTTTCCGGCTTTTTAAACTTAACACGAACTTCTGATGAATGTTTATAGTCCAGCAACATTTGCACCGGAGCTTAATTATACGACACTTTTTCTATAAACTTGGATAAAGGCATACCACCGCAAACGTGAACTCTTTTGAGCAAATACTCGTTATCTCCAAAACGAACTTTCCCCGAAGTTGCTGTAAAGCTTAGCAAATACCCTGATTCAGGTAACAGTGCTAATGTTGTTTTATTATAACCCCCATAAGGAAAACAAAAAGCTTTTATACTTGTGCCCAAATTCTCTTCAAGCATTTCTTTCGACTCTCGAAGTTCCTTTTCTTGTTGCTTTGTGTTTAATGTTGTCAGGTCAAAATGGTTAACAGAATGACTGCCTATCGAGTTTCCCTGCCTGACTAATTCTCGAAGCTGGTCCCAATCGATATTATATGGGTTGATTTGACTTGTAACGATAAAGAAAGTTGCGTTAAAACCATACTGTTTTAATATCGGCCAAGCAACTTGATAATTGTCGGAAAATCCATCATCAAAGGTTACCAAAATCGGATTATCTGGAAAGGCGGACTTGCCGGACAGAGCACTATAAAATTCATCTAAGTTTACGGTATGGAAATTATGATTATAAAGCCATTCCATCTGTTCTTGAAACAGTTTTTCTGATACACAAATTGATCTGTCATACTTTGTACCTATAGAATGATACATAAGCACCGGAATGCCCCCCTCGGGGAAATGTGATAAATTCTTCTCGATTGCACTTTGAGTTTCATCGGAACGCTCAACAGCAGCACAAATAGGTTGGCTTGTTAACACTAAGAACAATACCAAGAAAGAAATTGCTTTTTTCATTTTAACGCCTTCAAACTTTTAATATTTTTTCTGAACAGCCTAACACGAACAGGTGTTGTTGCCGTTTATTTATATTCACATTATTCTGATAGACGGGAAACATCACGAAAATCGTAAACACGGTTGTAATCCTTTGTTTCCTGGTTTTTAATGACCTCTGACCTTTTATTGTCGAGTAAGCGGACAATCTCATACACGTTAATCCAAATCTCGTTGTTGCATTCCTTTTGAGACTCATCAAAAACCAGCTCCATCCCGAAGTGCAAGTGGGATGTATTTATATTATTTACATTTTCCTTAACACTGTACCCAGTACGTCCAAGATAGCCAATGACATCACCCGACTTAACGATAGAACCAACCTTCAAATCCTTGCGGTACGGGAAATTCTTTCGAAGATGAGCATAATAATAGTATCTTTTTGAATCGAGAGACCTTATTCCAATGCGCCAACCTCCGTACTGATTCCAGCCCATGGCCTCAATCACACCACCCTCGACAGCGACAATCGGCGTTCCGACCTGCCCGATAAGGTCATTGCCAAGATGCGGCCTTGAGAAGCCATAAGAGCGGCTCGTGCCGAAATCGTCGTAATGACCGTATGGAAAGTTTTTCGCAATCGGACTAAACGCCTTGATTCCATAGCGCTTTTCCCAGTGCTTTCCCGTCTCACTTTCATCGGGCACTTCTATTTCATAATCGCCTACGAAACCGGATAAAATTGCGCTAAAGCACTCATGATAATATTTATAGTACTTCTTGCCCACCGTCAGCTCCTCAATGGTTTTGCCGTTAATCAGCTTTTCGGCAATTTCGTCAAGCTGTGCGTCCTTATACCCACGGAAATTATTGCCATTCTGGGTGGCAAGATAAGCAAGCAATTCGATATAATTGAGCTTGACCTCTTTTTCCTGAGATAATATATCAAGTGTGATTGCCTTTTGCATCGCCTCGCAAGGCACATTGAAGTCCACCCACTTAATAAAGTCTTTTGCTTTGGGTTCAGTTGATTCCTCGGGTTCATTTGATTCTTTGGGTTCAGTTGATTCCTCTGCTTCAACAGCTTTGGCAATGCCAGCTGAAAACGGATAAGAGGATTCGGAGCAAAGCATTAGTCCGAACAGCAAACAGAAGCAAATTAGTTTTTTTCTAATACCATGTGGCAAAAATTATCACGTCCCATCTGAAAACAAGCCACTAATCCTTAAATCAAGTGGCGGTGTAAAAAATAATCTTGAGTTAGTATTTCTGTTTTGCTTTTTTATATGTCTTCTAAATTCTTACACTTGGTACATAGTCAAAAAGCTCAATACAGTTTCAATATTTTTTCAAGTATCGAATTATGAGTCTGAACCAAAACGTACCCTAACCGAACGGATGATCCGAGAGTATGTGTGCGTCTTTCATTATGCAAAAAAAGCAGCCAGAATGCGTCTTTCCACGAGAAATGGCGCATTCCGGCTTAATAATATTTATTTTTTGTGTCTTGTTTAGCCGATAAACTCCTGAGTCCAGTAGTTACCGCTAGCAACGTAACCAACGCCAATCTGCGTAAAGGACGCATTCAGGATATTAGCTCTGTGTCCGGCAGAATTCATCCATCCTGTCATTACCGCTTGGGGCGTTGCATAACCCATCGCAATGTTTTCACCGGCCGTCCTATAGCTGATACCAAAGGCTTTAAGCATATCAAAGGGAGAGCCATAAGTGGGGCTTGTGTGTGAAAAATACTTGTTGTCATGCATATCCTGGGATTTGGTTCTTGCCACATTTGAAAGCTGAGTGCTAAGTGTCAGCGGTGCAAGACCGTTTGCGGCGCGTTGTTCGTTTACAAGTGACACAACCTGCTGTTCAAAAGACTGGTTATCAATATTTCCGTTGTTGGCAGATGGTGCCGGCGTTGCTGTTGGGGTAGCTCCGGCAGACGGTGCAGGACTTGCAGTCGGAGTTGTTCCGGCGGAAGGCACAGGCTTAGCTGTCGGAGTAGCTCCGGCGGATGGTGCAGGCTTAGCTGTCGGAGTAGCTCCGGCGGATGGTGCTGGCTTAGCTGTCGGAGTAGCTCCGGCGGATGGTGCGGGCTTTGCTGTCGGAGTTGTTCCGGCGGATGGTGCGGGTATGCAGTTGCTTCCGGTCTGGTATAAACTAAACTTCTTGTTATCTAGCCCACATTTTGCCAAAGCGCCATTCAAACGATTTATGAATGTGCTGTTTGTCTTTCCGCTTGTCACATTGCTAGAAAAAACTCCGCACGGCTCCCCTGCTATCGCACACTTGGTTGTTGCACAGGCGGATTTTGTTTCACAGTTGCTTGTCGCGCACTTGCCACCGTTGCAATTGGCTGTATTCGCAGTTGCTGCCGATTGCACTGATGTTTCATTTGTGCAATTGCTTCCTGTCTGAGCCGTTGTGCAGTTTGAATTCTGCTTTGCGGTATTCAAATATGATTGAACTGCGTTTGCGGCCGATGTGCACTTGCTTGTTGTTCCTGCCGTGTTACAGTTTGACGCATTATTTATCGGTGTCGTATTGTCCAAAGAATTTAGTTTGCCGAGAAGAGAATTTACGTCAATACCGGTTAGGCATCCGGAACTATTCGTACTTGTAGATACGGAATAAACGTTTGCTGAAGCGCTATTCCCTGCACATGAAGTACCAGCGGTGGAAACTGCTGAAGTACCTACCACCATGCTTGAAATCGTGAGCACTGCTGTAAGGGTTACTACTACTTTTTTCATAAAATTTTTCATCTCGTTCACCTCCTGTAACCTATTGTAACGCTTTTGTCACTTTTAGCAACCCACAAATATTGCCAATCAGTTTATTTCAAAATATGTATCTTAATTATCCATTAATTCCTACCTATCCCATATTTGTAAGAGGTTATTTAAAATCTGGCAAAAAATCAAAATATAATCGTTAGTTGTTCCAAAATTTTACATTTTCTTCTTGACTAAATAATCATAGATTGATATTAATTTTTTGTACAAAATGTCGAATTTTGTACTTTTAACTCGAAACGGCGGGATTATTATGACTAAAGCATGGAGAAAAGCAATCTCTGCATTACTCACTTTTGCAATGTTTACAAGCCTCTTTATCGGAATCCCTACTACCGCAAGCGCAGCTGGTCCAACATACGCAACAGACTTACCCGCATCCGAACTAGCAGATAGGCTATTCAATTCATCAGCGGTTGCAACGGATGCATCTGTACTCTCCGCCAGCGGTGTCCTTCAATATGGCTCTTTCTCAAATGCGGACGGGACGCTTCCATTTTCAAACGGAATTGTTCTCAGTACCGGCAGTGTCGGTTCTACGAATGATCGTTCAGCAGACAACGTAATCCGAACCATCGGTAAAGACTACGCCAGCTATTCGACATCTACCGATCCAAGCGAGATTAACGAGAGAGCCTTTGCAGAGCTCTATAAGGTTTATCTTGCCAACGGCGGAGCGACTAGCGTTGATATTAAGGATGCTGCAATTTTAAGTTTTAAAGTTACTATTCCTCAGAGCAACTCAGCAATATCCTTCGACTATTTCTTTGCCTCCAATGAATATGATCAGAACCCAAAATACAATGACACTCTTTGCTTGTGGGTTGTTTCGATTGATCTCTCAACGTGGACAAATATTGCAAAGCTACCCAATGACAACTCGGTCAACATTGCGAACACCCGAACGGATATTCTAGGTCTTCAGGACGGCCCGTATTACAAGCATTTAGACTATACGCCAATCAATTATCTTGGCCGCACCATTGACTTGTCCGCTGAAGCAACCGGACTTTTACAGGGAAAATCTTACTACGTCGTCTTGGCGGTTGCCGATACTAGCGATTTTCAAAAGAACAGCGCTATTTTTATCCGCGGCAAAAGCTTCAACTTTTCTATTGGCAAACCTACGCTGATTTCACAAGACGACCCAACTATGCAAGCCGTTCTGCAATGCAAACACGCAGGCACCCTTTACGCCAGCAAAACTCCGACCATCACAAGCACCAGTGACCCCAACATCATTAGCAGTATTACAAAAGCATACCCAACCGCTGGAAGCGACACTTCACTGAATTTCTCTGGACAAAGCTTTGGGACATATTACGTTTATTTTGTGGATTCATTCGGCAATATTTCCGCCCCATGTCCAGTAACGTTCAAAAGCCCAGGCTATACAGTCACCTGTTACGATTTCGACGGAACAACCGTGATCGATTCCGGTACATATGACAAGCTTGAAAACCTGCCGTCTCCGACCAGAATTGAATACTACTTCTCTGGATGGTATAAGGATCTTGCCTATACCACGCCGATTACTGACGGTGAAACCATAACCGCACCCATGAACCTGTATGCAAAGTGGACCCCGCTAATCTACACGATTTCTGCCAAAACATTTTATTCCACGAACTCCGGCTCATCCTTTAAAGAGGGGACAACCGGCGGTACTGTTACTGGTGAAAACTCGTATGAATTCAACTCCATCGCAACACTCGCCGCAACACCTGCAACAGGATATGATTTTGTTGGATGGTATAACAGTGATGGCGCAGAATTGACAGAAAATCCTGTTTACAGCTTTCCAGTCACACAATCAGAAACAAACTATGCAAGATTCACACAAAAAACACAACAAATCACCCTTAACATCACCGGCTCGGGTACCATTTCTGCAAATGGTACGACAAATGGCGCTGCTGTGAGCAATCGCCCCGCAGGAACATATAACTTTGACTACGGCACCGACATGACCCTGACGGCAACTGAAAGTGCAGGATATACGTTTTCAGGATGGCTCAAGAATGCCACGACTTTCATTTCTTCATACAAATCGCTAAATATTTCGATCACCGAATCCGCTTCCTATACAGCCGTTTTTCATAAGGACTCCACCATTGATTTCCATCTCAACGGCGGAGCTATCGCAAGCGGAAATAGCCTCGACAGTTTTACCCTTTCTTTCGGAAATACTGTTACCTTACCGAAAGCATCCGCCGTTTACAAATCAGGTTATACCTTTGGTGGCTGGCAGATCATCAGTGAGGACGGTGTTGCCGTGACTGGTGGTGCTATTCTCCCATCCGAACAGATCGTCTATTATTCGGGGGGAACACCGAACATCGAAGAAAAAAGCGTAATAATGATGGCGGTATGGACACCTGCTGCCGCCGCCACCAATTATGAAACTCCGAACGGCTGGAAGTACTCCACCATAGAAGATATGGCAACCGATGCCATTACAAACGGCTATGCCTCATTAATGGGACTTACTATGACTGGCTTCAGCGGTTCCTATACTCTGACCAGCGGAGCTATCACGGTAACGGGAGATGCTTCTCTCGATGCAAACCTCACTTTAAACAACGGCACTGGCCTAAACATCGGGTCAAATCTTGGTTTGACGATTCCAAGCGGAAAGACTTTGGAAGTAAAGTCAGGGGCAACCGTCAACGGTTCCGGTGTCAACGGTACGGACATTTATACCGATGGTGGAACAGACCGTCTCAAACTGTTTTCCGGAAGCCATGTTGACTTATCGGACGGCGGACATTTGTTACTGGCTGGTAACGTCAGCAACTGTTTTGTCCGAAACCGAGCAACAACCAACGACGCAACGACCGGCTTAACGATTGACGGTAGTACCGTTTCCCTCTATTACCCAATTGAGCTACGTGCAGAATCTAAAATCGAACTCCCGTCGGCGCATTTCCTTTCCGCTCCCGGCTACTTTAATTACGTGTATTTCGGACTTGTGTTGAAAGCCGATGATGGTAGTTATCATGCCATACAGACTCTCTCAGGTGAAGAATGGCTATACAGCGAAGATTCCAGCATTTTGGATGATCCTGGAGAAAACACAACTATCCCAAATCTCACCGGTTGGTCTGTCGCAACAGCGGACAGTGCTGATATTTGCAAAGACCTGTTTGGCCGACTCAATGTCACCAATCAATACGTAACCTTGGGCAAAGATGGGGTAAATAAGCTTGGTGCAATCAACAACACAGGTGTTCGTGCTGTGATCAAGCCACGCGATTCTGCTGAGCCCAACTTCACCTACAACTACACACAAATCAGCACTGCCATCGCCGACACAGCTGATGGTAGCACCATTTATCTCGTACGGTCTGCCTATGTCGGAAACGCCAATCCTAATATCAGCGATAATTTGACATTTGACCGCAACTTAACCCTCGATAGCGGCGCACGTACCGTTGAAGGCGATTTTGCTACGGTGGTGCGTGTAAACCCTGCCGGAGATGCCCCAAGAATTCTCACGGGTGTTATCACCATTCAAGCAGACAAAGTCTTGTCTCTGAAGAACATCAAATTGACCGGAACCGTAAATTTGGAAAGTGGCAGCATCCTTGATGTCACTCAAAAAACATGGTATAGCGGAGAATGCGTCACGCTCAATCCTTCAAGCCTCTCCAACGGAGCGAGGCTGGCTTACTGTGGCTCTAAAAACGATGCAGGGCTATTGATTGGCAAGTTTAAGCTGACGAACGCACTCACAACAGCGGGATACTACCTATCCACAAGTTCCGATGGTTACATTGTGGTCATGAAAACGCTTACGGGCGATGTTACCATTCACTACGATTATAAAAACGGTGACTATTCCGCAACTTCCGGTTTCAACACAGTAATCCCACTCGAATCGAGAACTCGTACTGCAGACGTAACACTATTACAGTCCATAGATGGTGGAAGTACATATACCCCAGCCTTACTTTCCTCGACGAATTTTATTGTTCCCGTTCTCGATGGTACGCACAGCGGAAACACCAACAACTACATGGCAACCAGCAAGTATTCATTTGCCAATTTGCCTTATGATGACGGAAACGGACATCCGTATACCTATTCTGTTGACGTTTCTGCAACCAACTATCAGGATGCCAAATATAGCACTAAGCTGGAATACACGGGCCGCTGTGCTACACTCTACTATTCCCCCAACTGCTTCGATGCCACTTGGGCCATCGATGCAAGTAGTATCAAAAGCTCCGTACGTCCCGTGTCAGCAAACTGTAAAATCGTATACTACACTAGCACTGGCACCCCAACCAATTGCGACCCATCCAGTAGCAACTGGGCTCCCATCTCCCAGCATCAGAGCAGCAGTGTTTCCATCAAAATTGACCAAACGACAGGCAAAGGTCTTAGTGCTTATTCCGTCTGGAAAGCAGATGACGCTAACGTTCCTTACTACTATCAAATAAAAGTGCTATCCTATGTGATGTCAGACGGTAAGGTCATCGATGCAGCAAACGCACAATTCGGCACAACATATGGTTCAACTCCATATAACTACTCCAGTATAAGTCCGATGAGTGCAACGGTTTCGCAAAATACATTCAGTTTGACGTTTGATGCTGACGGACACGGCGTGGCGCCCTCCGCTCAGGATGTCATAAAAAATCAGACTGCGCAAATTCCAACCGCCCCATCGGAAACCGGATGGAGCTTTGATGGATGGTGGACAAGCTCCGACAGCAGCGGGAAGAAATGGAGTTTCTCTGCTGACGCTGTAACCAACCTTATTTGCACATTGGACGCATGACGTTTACGTGCTCAATACAGAAGTGTGGGTTTCCAATAATAGCGGAGTCAGCTACACAAAAGACACGGCAAACACAAGCAAATGTCAGATTTCAGTCACCGGAAACAAATATTATGGGCAAACCATCACGCTATCTGCAACACCTGCAGCAGGCTATGCATTTGCAGGGTGGTATACCCCTTCCGGTACGCTGTTATCTATCAACGAAGCTTACAGCTATAAAATGATGGCAACCAACGAAACGTATTGTGCACGCTTTAATCTGCAAGCAAAAGATATTACCATCGCATCCGTCGGCAACGGAACTTCTAGTATGTACGGAACACTGAATGGTAAAAATCAAGGAACACCTCAGTCGCCACTTACTAGCGGAACCCGCTCCTTTGACTATGGCAGCAAAATCAATCTTACAGCAACTCCCCTGAGTAGTGACTACTTGTTTGCAGGTTGGGTTTTAAACGGTTCTACCGTCAGTTGGAGCACGAACTATACCCCAACTGTTACAGGCAACGCAACTTACACCGCCGTTGAGATCAAAAGAATTCCACCCTTTCCTTTGATCTCAACGGCGGTGCAAAGACAAGCGGCGGAAGTCTCGACGATGTCACAATCACAACTGGAAATTCCTGTACCCTACCGAACAACGTCAACAAAGCAGGCTACACCTTGTCCGGCTGGAAAGTAGAAAGCATTGACGGTGTCGTCGTGACCAATGGCACCACGTATGCACCAAGTGCCAGCATCGCATACGCTGATTTGAACGGTAAAGGCTGGGCTCTCCAAGCACAATGGGTCCCGACCGCAACAATCTACTATTATCAGACCCCCAGCGGTTGGAAATACGAAACCATCGGAAGTCTGGCAGCCGATGCCGTTGGCGGTTACGCTTCCCTCATGGGCCTAACGATGAGCGGAACTGCTGGAGCTTATACTTTGAATACCGGAAGCATCACCATGCTGGGTGCGAATTTTTCTGGCTTAGATGTTAATTTGACCCTTGCAAAAGATACTTCATTCTATCTTGGTGGAAATAAGTTGGTCATCCCAAACGATAAGTCTCTGACTGTTTCGTCCGGCTCCTCCGTCATCGGAACCGGAGTCGTCGGTTCTGATATTTATACCAATGCAGCCACTTCCGACGCAAGATATACGCTTCTTCAAGGAAGCTGTGTCGAGCTTTCAGACGGAGGAACATTGACTGCCGCGGGCAAATTTAGCAACTGCTTCATTAGCAACTGTGCGCTGACTAATCAGGCAAGCAAGGGACTGAATATTGCAGGCGATACAGTTTCCATGTCCCATCCCGTGGAACTGCGTGCAGAAAACGAGAACAGCTTGCCCTCCACCTACTTCACCTCTGCCCCGGGTATCAACCAACATATTTGCATTGGCCTAATATTGAAAGTAGGCGTCCAATACGAAGCCATTCAAACATTGGGCGGATTGCAGCTGGACTATACCGGAGCAAACGGAGACCATAACATAAAGAGCACCAACGAATTCACACACATTCCTGATTTGACCGGGTGGATTGTTGCTACGGCGGGGACTAACCTAACCAACGAAAGCTTGTTCGGCCGTTTAAATCTGACCAACACCTATCTCACCTTGGGCAAAAACGGAACCAATAAGCTTGGTGCGATTAACAATATCGGTATTGATTCCGTTATTGTTCCGAATGACGACAGCACAGCTCCAAACTATGAACCGACCTATGCCCGCAGCTATCTCACCATTGCAGATTCCATTTCGGATTGCAGCAGTGGAAGCACCCTGTACATCGTGCGTCCGTATGACATCGCTACCGTCGGCAACAGCGCATTTATCACAAAAACGGAAAGCTTCACCGTTGACAAGAACCTCACCGTCACCAGTGCATTGCGCGCAAGCCAAGGTTATTTCGATACCGTTACATATGTTGTGGATGTTGGAACTGTCCCAAATGTCCTTGCCGGCACCGTTACGGTAAAAGCTCCGTATATCCTGACACTCGGTAACATCAAGGTAACCGGCAATGTGAAGCTTCTTCATGGCAGCAACGGACAAGTTCAAGTATCCAGTGATAAGTCATGGGACAGCAATGAAGTTGTCACACTGGATGCAAGCGACCTAACTGTCGGTGCAGTTGTCGTCTTGAGTTCATATGACGTCAGCTCTCACTTTACGCTTACCAATACGATGAAAAACCAAGGCTACTACCTTGCTCCCTCCGGCACAAATTTGGTTCTGAGCAAATACAGCTCTAGCTCTGGCGGTGGCGCTTCAGAAGGTACCAGTTACCCTATCAATGTCAGTAACGCAAATAATGGTTCCATTCAATCTAGCCATAAAACGGCTACTGCTTACACGAAAGTAACTGTAACAGTTACTCCCGACAAGGGTTATAAAGTTAGTTCTTTGGCGATCAAGGATGCCAACGGAAAGACAATCTCCTTCACTGATAACGGAAATGGTACATTCACATTCTCCATGCCTTCCAGTGCGGTCACAGTCACATCTAGCATAATCAAAAAGCCAGTTGATCCCAAGGATACTGGAATCGATAATTTGTTGGAATGCAGCGATCACATGAACTATATCCATGGATATCTGGACAACAGTGTACAGCCCTATACCAGCATGACAAGAGCCGAGGCCTCTCAGATGTTCTACAACTTGTTAAAGAAGAAGAACCGCTCCGCATCCGCTTCATTTGTGGATGTCAATGCCAAGGACTGGTATGCAAATGCAGTGAAAGTATTGGCTGATATAGGCATTATCAAGGGGTATCAAAATGGTACTTTCGGTCCGGAGAAACCGATATCTCGTCAAGAATTCTGCGCGATGGCAATGCGGTTTGCGACGAAAATAGTCCCTGAATCGGAGTATACGACCTCTTTTACCGATGTAGCAAAAGACGCATGGTCCTATCACTACATCATGTCGGCTTCCAGTTTCGGTTGGATTAACGGAACCGGAAATCTTCGCTTTGACCAGACTGCAAATATCACCCGAGCTGAAGTGGTCACTATCGTAAACCATATGTTAGGACGCGCAGCAGATCAGTCATTTGTCAATGATCATACAAGCAGTATGATGCAGTTCAACGATTTGACGGACAAGAGCACGTGGTTCTACAATGATGTCGTTGAGGCATCCAACGCTCACAACTACAGTTTCAACTCCAATGGCAACGAAAGTTGGAGTGGACTTAAGTAATAGACTAGTACGAATTTATCGTTCGAGCCACATTACTCAAGATAGTCATTTCAAAAATAATACATAGCAGTCTGCAGGGTGGTGGAATGGTCTGCCGCCCTGCAGATAGTTTATTATTAAGCATAAATTTTTGAAGCTGGTTTTTGCCTTGTTCTAAAAGTGGTGTTGTTTATGCTATTTGGCCAAATGACAATAGACGCAAGTGTGCAACAGACTGCGAAACAATTTGGAATTTGTAAGCGTTCTGAGACTCTAAAATTATCAACACATAAATCCATTATAATTCTAGCAATGTAAGTGGCTCACCCGTTTCAGTGTCACAGGCTCTGACCATTTTGCAACATCCACAAAACCAAGATAATCGGAACCTGTTTCCGATTGGCGATGGGTTCGGATTTGTTTTTTTCTTTGGTTAAGAAATTTAAGGCCAGCTCGATTTGAAATTCGAGTTGGCCTTATATTTACTTTGATTTTGATTCGCTTTATCTCACCAGTTTTTGCTCATTATAGCAAACTTGAATTTGTAGCGCTTAACCAACGCATTACTTAACTTCGGTTGCTTCTCCGAAGGAAGTAAATTAAAGTCCGATGATGTTTTCAAGTGTTTTAATGTGCCTTGAAAGGGATTAAATTCCCAATTTGTTTTGTTTTGTTCATTTTCATGTTGAATATATGACATAATGAATCAAATAATATAATGCGTTATTTTTGTAAGGAGGTTGATTATGAAAAGTAGTATATTTGGTATGGCTGGCGATGACCATGGTGATAGAAAAGATAAAAAAGTAGTGGAAAACGAAAAATTGCATCTTCGAAAAGAAGAGCTTGATGTCAATAAAAAATGGGTAAAAACCGGCGATGTTGAAATTGCAAAAGAGATACTTGAAGAGAAAAAAGTTGTTGATGTCCCGGTAACGCACGAAGAAGTCGTCATTGAAAGGCGAGCCCTTGGTGATGTTCCAAGTGACGAGCCAGTTGGAAAGGAAGAAACTATCCATATTCCTGTTGGCGAGGAAAAAGTGGATGTAGATAAACACACTGTTGTTACCGGCGAAGTCGCTGTTCAAAAGAGGGCTGTACAGGAAAATCATGAGGTTAGAGATACTATTAAAAGAGAAGAAGTCCATGTTCAGCAGGACGGCGATGCTAAGATCGTTGCAAACGAAAAAGACCCTGCTAATCACTCATAATTAAATTGCTCATACACCCTGTTGTCATATATTCGACAGGGTGTTTGCCTTTGTTTTGGAGGTTTTTATGTATTCGACTTCAAATCGTTTGAAAAGCAAACGAATATTTGCAGGAATGTTCATCGGTTTTACTGTTTCCATAATATTGGTGCTTTCGAATCATCTTTATAGTCAGTTGGCAAATAATATTTATGTGGATGTGTTAATTATCCTTTTGTGCACGGTTATTGGATTGGTTATTGGACTTATATACCATTCGCTAAATAACCCCAAAAAAATCGAAGCAATAATTAATTTACATCGTGAAAAGCTAAAGATATCAAAAAGGAAAGTACAAACTGGTGAGGTCACTATTAGGAAAGAAGTAATTCACGAACTAAAAAATATTAGTATTCCTATTGCTAAAGAAGTACTAGTTATTGAAAACAGTAGAATTGACCCTTCAAACGGAAAGAATGTTAAAGAAACTATTAGAATACCTTATAAAGAAGAAAGGGTAAATATTGAAAAGAGAGCTGTACAACTAGAGGATATTTCGATTATTAAGAAACAATTTTCGGAATTTCAACGTTATAAAGGAACTTTAACAGAGGAAAAAATTAATGTTAATGTTACAGGGGACATTAGAGTGATAGATAAAGAAGAAAATTAAACTAAAATATTAGAAGAATTATTTATAATCGGCCACAAAGGCAACTCAGCAAATTTTGTGTAAATAGGAATTCCAATCAGGCGGAAAACA
>CAZLLK010000005.1:0-70668 GCA_964560435.1 uncultured Oscillospiraceae bacterium | reverse complement strand
TCACCCCAATTGTTTTTCAGTATATCATACTGTCTAACAATTGGGGTGCTGTTCACTTTTATTGTATATAAACAATAATAAGAATGTTTTTGGCTATATCCTCATAAGCTGTTTTGCTGTGGACGTATGCAACTTTATAGATTGGGATAAATCAAAAGTTTATTAACAGCATTAAACCGGAGCTAAATGTAATTCTTCATAATAAACTATTTGTCCTCATCGAAGGCGTTTGGATGGGCGCCGTGCCACTTCCAAGCAGTTTCGAGAATGGTATAAATATCTGCATAATGAGGTTCCCAGCCGAGGATGTTCTTTGCTTTATCGCTTGAAGCGACAAGCGTTGCGGGGTCTCCGGCGCGCCTATCTGAAAGTACAGTCGGTATTTTATGCCCGACGACCTCCTCGGCTGCCGCGATAACCTCATTTACTGAGAAGCCCACACCGTTGCCGAGATTGAAAATGTCGTTTTTCCCGTCGTCTAAAAGGTAGCGGACGGCCTTGACGTGCGCTTGAGCAAGGTCGCAAACGTGTACATAGTCGCGAACACAGGTTCCGTCCTTGGTATCGTAATCCGTGCCGAAAACGCGAATTTCCGGTCTGGTACCATTTGCCGCCTGCAAAACAATCGGAATAAGGTGGGTTTCGGGATTGTGATCCTCGCCGATGGTGCCGCATGGATGAGCACCGCAGGCGTTAAAATAGCGCAGGGAAGCATAACTGATGCCGTGGGCAAGACTTGTCCACTTGAACATCTGCTCCATAGCAAGCTTTGTAGCACCGTAGGTGTTTGTTGGTTCGGTGGGATCGGTTTCCAGAATGGGAATGCTTTTTGGCTCGCCATAGGTTGCGGCAGAAGAGGAAAAGACGATTTTGGAAACCTTGTTCTTAATCATGCTGGAGAGAAGCACCTGCGTTCCACCGAGGTTGTTGTCGTAATACTTGAGCGGGTTCGTCATGCTCTCGCCAACAATGGAGTATGCTGCGAAATGTACGACCACGTCGATTTTTTCGCTTTTGAAAAGGCTATCAAGAAAAGCTCCGTCACGAATATCGCCTACATAAAGTTTTGCGTCAGGATGAACGGCCGACCTATGGCCTGTTTCAAGGTTGTCGGCTACGATGACCTCGAAGCCCTCATCCAAAAGCTCATAAACAGTGTGGGAACCGATATATCCCGCCCCGCCAAGCACTAAAATTTTACTCATAATAACCTCCGATTCCATAAATATGTGAATATAGCCGCCTTCATTATATGAAAGGCGGCCTGAATTATACCAAATTTAACCGCTGAGTCCGACCTTGCAAACATTATAGCACATCGGCAGAATATGTAAAGACAGCCGGATGCTGTTTTTCGGCCTATGTAGTTTAACTTGAACGTAAAGCCGAGATGTGGTAAGCTAATTTCAAAATTCCGAACAGGAGGAATGTCTTTATGCCCTTTAACTGTGCTGAATTATTCGCCCAGCACTTTTCTTTTTGGGATAAGCTGAGCGAGGAACAGAAAAAGACGCTTTGCATACAAACCGCCTTTGCCGAATACGACAAGGGAACAAATGTTCACGGCAATGCAGGCAACTGCACAGGAGCGATTCTCGTAAAAAGCGGAATTCTTCGGACTTATATGCTCTCTGACGAGGGCAAGGAAATCACCCTGTATAGGCTTTATCCAGGCAATATTTGTATGCTTTCGGCGTCCTGCGTCTTGCAGACCATTACTTTCGACGTCTTTGTGGACGCCGAAGTAAAAAGTGAAGTTTATATAATAAACTCAGGTGTATTTGCAAAACTGGTGGAAGAAAACATTTATGTAGAGAACTTTGCGCTGAAAACAGCAACAGAACGCTTTTCCGAGGTTATGTGGGCGATGCAGCAGATACTCTTTATGAGCTTTGACCGCAGGCTTGCAGTGTTTTTGCTTGACGAGCTTGCCAAAGAGGGCGGCGACACAATTAAGCTAACACAGGAGCAGATAGCAAAATATATGTGCTCCGCACGAGAGGTTGTTTCGCGAATGCTTAAATATTTCTCCGCCGAGGGACTCGTTGAGGTTGCGCGAGGCGGGGTCAAAGTGATAGACGAGGCACGACTAAATGAAATGGCGGGCACAAAATAGTCTACGACGGAGAGCTTTTCTTTTCACACAGACGTTATATTAATATGTATACCTTCGTTTCAAAACGAACCTAACAAGTGGTATTCCGAAGGCGATTGAGTGTACGCACCCCCATACTGCTTTGACATCGTGCTCCAAACTTTCCATCTTTGGAACACGATGTCAAAACTTACGAACCTATATTACAGTTACGTTACATGGACGTCGAGAGTGTTGACCTCACCAATGACTTGTGTTAGCATAACGACTATGAAAAGAATATTTGTAAATGCACAATCCCTATCTCGGTACTTCCATTTGATGGTTGGCTTAGGATATCCAAATCATTAAATGTTGTACATAAATCAGGCCCCTTGAAAAGGGGTACTACATTAAGGAGGAGTTTCATTATATGAAATCTCTGAACAGAACTCTTAGCCTCGTACTCGTACTGGTTATGGTATTCGGAATGTTCGGCATTGCTTCTGCAGCAACATACTCCGATGCCGCTTCCGTTCAGTACACAGAGGCAGTCGGTGTTATGACAGGCATCGGCGCAATCAACGGTTATACCGACGGTTCCTTCAAACCCACAGGCACAATCTCCCGCGAAGAGGCAGCAAAAATGATTACCTATGCTGTCCTCGGCCCCACAGTAGCATCTAGACTTTCCGTAACCGCTACCGGATTCTCGGATGTTGCTAACTCCCGTTGGTCTGCCCCCTTCATCGCTTACTGCGTAAGCAAGGGAATTATCAACGGCATGGGCGACGGCACATTTGCTCCCACAGCTAATGTCACCGCCTATCAGCTCGCAAAGATGATGCTCTGCGCAGCAGGCCACGGCGCAGCAAATGAATTCATCGGCCCCAGCTGGGAACTCAATGTTGCAGTATCCGCAAACAAGCTCGGCGTATTCACTGGCACCAAGTCAAGCGATTACACAAAAGCAGCTACTCGTGAAGAAGCAGCCCTCTATGTGTTCAATGCTTTGACAAAGGTTCCCGAAGTTTCCTACAACAAGCTCTTTGCTACTTACACAAACGCAGCAAAGAACACAAACGATATCAATAGCGACAACTACCTCCAGATCGCTGAAGATGTCTACTCAACTCTTTCGAAGACTGCTACAATCGCAGGCGGCAGAGTTGGATACTTCTGGAAATTAGGTTCAACAGAACTTACCTCTTTCGTTTCCAGTGACGTAGTTCTCGCTTCCAGCACAGACGGCACACCTTATGCAGACCTTGTAACAGCTACCAACTCCTCCTACATCAAGTATCAGGCAGATGCAGCAGTTACCTATTATTACAATGACGGCGTAGCTTCACTCTCTTATCCCGCAACTGATACAGTTGCTAACAACGAAGCCACCATCAAGGGCTATGCTGCAACCCCCGGCGCTGTAGTTCAGTTCATCGATACAGATAACAACAGCAAGTATGACAAGGTTTCTGTAACAGTTAAGACTGTTCTCCAGCTTGCTGCAGCTCCTGTTACAACAACTTCCGGCTCAGTCACAACTATCACCTTTGGCGCTGCTCCCCTTGCTAATCTCAACACCACCAACGTATCTTTCCCCGCTGGCCTTGCAAAGGGCGACGTTATCCTCTACTACGTATCTGCAACCGGCATGACCTATGTCGAGAAGGCAGCTGTAGTTACCGGCGCTATCGCTTCTTACACTGCAACTTATGTAACCATTGGCGGAGTTAAGTATTCCGTTTCCGGACTTGCAGGCGCACCCGCTGCTTATGACACACTTGCAGAACAGCAGGCTCTCATCGGCAAAGCAGGCTTCTCCTTCTATCTTGACAACGGCAAGAACATCTGCTACACCGTAGCTTCCACCAACGTTGCAACCGTAAGCAACACATTCTTTGTTGCTGCAACCGATACCTCCTCCTCCTTCGGCACAACGACCTATAAGGCAAACGTTGTTAAGATGGACGGCACTCAGGCAGTTATCACAGTTGCTAAGACCTCTGCTTTCGGTGGCGCTATGACCGCAGTAGCAAGCACAACCGCAGGTTCATCCGCTAACGGCAACCTCGGCGCAGGCATCTTCTATACCTACGCTGTAAACGCTGACGGTTCCTACAACCTGACCGCTGCAACAAACCAGACCGCAAATCTTACCGACCTTACAAAGGGTGTAAGCAATACTCTTCTTGACATTGCCGACACATCCTTCGTAGTAACCGGCAACCGCGCTCAGTTCCTCGGCGCTGCAACTGCAGTTAGTGATGGAACTTGGACCGGTGCTACCACAGCATACACCACTTCTAAGATTGCAACTTCAAGCACAATCTTCATGTATTATGATGCAATCGCAAAGACCTACACTGTAAAGACTGGCATTACAAACGCAGCTTCCTACGCAGCAGGCGGCACAATCTACGTCCTTTCAGATTCTGCAACTAACACCTATGCTCAGGTAGTTATCTGCTCCGGCGGCACAACCACTGCATCCACCTCTTCTTATGACAAGGTGTTTGTAACCAGCACTGCTACCACAACAATTGATGCAAATGGAACATCGCTCTACTCCTACGAGGCAATTGTCAATGGCGTAGTTAACAAGACCGTCACCAGCTATAGCGCACTCGACAAGGGCACTCTGTACTTCACAAAGGATTACGCAGCTAACGGCGCTGTCGTTTCCGGTGGTGCTTCCACAGGACTTTCTGGTGTAACCCACACTGCTCTGACAGCTGTTGCACACTTCAACGGCACAATGACAATCACAGGAACTCCCAATGGTGCTTACGTCCTCAGCGGCACATGCCCAATCTACCTCTGCAGCGTAAACGGCACAACCACCACAGTTTCTCAGATTACTGCGGACCAGGCTGCTGCTCTGACCTATGCTGGCGCAAATGACGTAGCATACGTACTGCCCACTTCCACCACAGACACAACCACCGCTGCTATCTATATCTATCAGATCGCATAACAGTTACGCATCATCAAAAACGCGCTGACCGCGTTTAGATAGAGGAACGCCCCAAGGCTTGTGCCTTGGGGCGTTTTTTACTATTAAATCTACTCTTTTATTTCTCTTCCACTGGTGGCACCGCCTCAGGAACTGTGAACCAATCCTCCGGAACCTCTTGTTTTTCAATTTCCTGCGTGCCGTCAGGCCGGCAAACCAAAACGTCGATAATCATTTTCTCACCTCATATACTGTAAATTCGGAATCCGCCTGTATATAACCCGATGTTCCACTTGCAATGATTTTTGTTGAGCGTATTGCAGAGTGTTACCAACCATGGCTTACATTTGGCGATATTGTGTATGTTTTTATGCAAGTTCCGAAATACTATTTTTTTACGCCGGTATTTGCCAAAAATGTAAGTGATTCTGACTTCTTTTTCTAAAAGTTCTGCTTATGGCGATTTAAAAATATTTTGTAAAAGCATTTCTTAGTGACCGAATCACGGAATAACGGTTGTTTTAGGGATATAATATAAACAAATCAAGAAAGAAATATACCAACGAATCTTTAAGGAGATGCTTAATATGTCAGTAGTAACTATTACAAAAGACAATTTTGAAAATGAAGTAATGAAATCCACCGTTCCTGTTCTAATCGATTTTTGGGCAAGCTGGTGTGGCCCCTGCAAAATGCTCTCTCCTGTAATTGAAGAAATTGCAAACGAGGTAACAGACAAGAAAATTTGCAAAGTTAACGTCGACGGGCAGCCGGAGCTAGCACGCCAATTCGGAGTCATGAGCATTCCGACTCTCGTTGTTATGGACAATGGCGAAATAGTGAAGAAGTCGATGGGCGTTCAACCTAAAAACTCTGTGCTATCGATGTTTTGAGCATTAATGAGTAATTGTTTTTGAGTAGGTAAACCTCCTTGAGGGGTTGCTCCGCACTAGCAGACTCTTTAGTCTCGCAAAAGCATAAATAATTCGACCAACAACTTGACACTGTAAAGATTGCGTGACATAATCTTTACAGTGTCAAGTTTATTTAGATTGGAGTCATTGCACTATGGATAGCAAGCCCTATCACCACGGTGATTTGAGGAATAATCTGATTGAAGCGGGAATTCAGCTTATAAACAACGAGGGTGTAAAACAATTGTCCTTGAGAAAAATAGCTGTTTTATGCGGCGTAAGTCATTCGGCACCCTACAGCCATTTTAGAAATAAGGATCATCTGCTTGAGTGTATGCAGGACTATGTTGTAATTCAACTGGTAAGTCAAATGCAGGACATTATTGATTCGTGTTCCGATAAAACTTCCTTGCAGCTGATGATTGATATGGGAAAATGCTACGTATTATTTTTTATTGATAATCCTGAGTATTTTTCGTTTCTATTTACTCAACCATGTGCGCGTGCAAATTTATCACTAGAAGATGACGGAAACGAGAACTTTCCACCCTTTGAGCTTTTTAAAACAACGGTTTTGCCGATATTTAAGGCGAATGGGATTCCAAAGAATCTGTGGGAGGTCAAACTTATTTCCTGTTGGGCGACGGTACATGGGTTATCGACAATTGCTAATATGAAAGGCGTTCATTATAGCAAGGAGTGGGACTCGAAGATTGAGGATATTCTTTGGATGAAAAATTTATAATATTAAGCTTAACGATTTGCGGTGAAAACAATGGCGAAATATAGAATAGAAATAGAAGGAGATACGATATGAAAACAGTTGTAATAAAAGAATTTGGAGACTTTAGTATACCTGAGGCACCTGTATTAGACTTATCCACAACAACAGTAAAGGATTGTCTTGGTTGCTGGAATTGTTGGTGGACGACGCCGGGCAGATGTGTACATAAAGACTTGGACAGTTTTTACCATGACTACCTAACCGCTGATAAGGCTGTTTTTTTCGCAAAGCTTAACAGAGGCTTTGTCAGTGGAAATCTAAAAACACTCATTGACAGAATGATTCCGCACTATCTTCCTTACTGCATTTTCGCAGATGGCGGAACAATGCATTCACCCAGATATGAAAAATATCCGGATATCGAATTTTACTATGAGGGCGAATTTGAGAGTGAAGAAGGCCGCAGAATCTTTTACGATTACATAAATAAAGTTTTTAAACAGTTTTACTCAAAAAACATATCCATAAAACCGGTTTCTAATTTTTATTCAAGTGAGGTTGTTAAGAGATGAAAACTATTATTTTAAATGGCTCGCCAAAAGGAAATGTCGAAAAAAGTGGAAGCTACTTTCTGGCAAAAGCATTTGTTAGCGAAATGGAACAGCCTTGCGAAATACGTTCGATTTCCAAAGAGGATACGGAAAGCCTTATAAAATACATAGAAGACTTCGATAATGTTATTATTTTTACTCCGAATTATGTACACGCGGTACCTGGGGGAGTTATTAAGTTTTTTGAAAAGCTTCATCCTGCAAACAACTCTCATCAGTCATTTGGACTTGTAATTCAGGCTGGTTACCCCGAAACGGCAGAAAGTGAAATAATATCTCGATATTTTGCAGATTTAATGAGACAGTTAAACTACAATTATCTTGGTACGGTTGCCAAAGGTGAGTGTGCAGGGATAGCCATTATGCCAAAGATGTTCAAAAAGCTTGCAAAAAGATTTGCCGCGTTTGGTCTGGATTATGAGCAGACTGGGTCGTTTTCTGAGAAGTATATAAAGGAATTTGCAAAACCCTATGAGCTTTCAAAATCTGCCGTATGGCGTCTAGATGCATTGGATAAAATCGGCGTCTCAAAGATAGGGTGGCACAAAATGCAAAAGAAGCATGGCGGCTACGAAAACAGATTGGATAGACCCTTCCTTTAAGGTCAACCACCATTGCCGAGAAAATTGAGCATGATGCACAGATGCGAATGTCGAAAATTGTCGCAATACAAGATGAAGCTTAATTGACAAGTGATATACACTGGGTTATAATACCAATAATGGATATTCCGATTGGGTCATAAGACCTTTTAATATTGGCAAAATCATCGAAAGGTGATGGCGCAAAGCTAAAGGGACTAAGGCGGATTATCGCTATGTCAGCCAGTTGCATATATAATCATATGTGTTACAAAAGCATCCTTTTGGCCTTGTGGAGCCGAGAGGATGTTTTTTGCGGCTACTAAAAAATTAGGAGGAAAAGCGCTGTAGCAGGGGGCAAATGTAAATGCGTTTTGTGAATTGACGCTTCAGAAACTGTCAAATAAAGATTAATAATGGGCAAAATAGCTGAGGTTATATTATTTAAAAGCATATTAGATGATTGTGGGGGGCATACCGTTGATCAAAATAGAAACGTTACAAGATTTTTCACAAGTTAGAAAATATGAAAGTGGAACAATATTTAGCAGAGACGGAACAGGCACTGAAATGTTTGTGGTTTTTCAAGGTGAAGTTGCTATAATAAATAGCCTGGATGATACTGTTATTGAAACTGTTGGTCCAGGTGACTTCTTTGATACACCATTAGTGTTTTCCAAAAAAAGATTGCATATTACATCGAGTGCAATTACTGATGTAATCGCACTACCAATTAGCGAGATCAGCTTGGCTTCATTTATCGTAGGGGAACCTAAATTTGCATATGAGCTCATGAAAGCCATGTATGACCGCGTTGAAAAAATAAGAGATGATTATGAAGCTGCTACAGGCAATATGTGGATAGAACGCAAACCAATATTAGCTAATAAAGACACCGAAACGAAGCCAAACATTCTGAATAAATGCGATCAAGCAGATGATAGGCTTCAGCCTGCTGATCCACTTATTGATGGAAGAGCGGTGGTTGCGTCACAGGTTGACTTCAAATTGTTCCCCGAAGGACACACGGGCGAGTATAAATTAACGTTAACTAATGACAACACAAGCATATGCGAGGCAGATTACAGGTGCCCTGTATGTGGCAACAAGTTCAAAGGACTAAAGATACTATCGTCCAAACTTGGAGCCCCAACCATAGATGATGACCTGCGCAAGCATTATAAAGATTTTGAGCCGGTTTATTATGAGGTAATAACCTGTCCACATTGCCTATATAGTGCGTTGGAGAATATATTCGAAAAAGCTGAAGACCTAGAAACAGGTTTGGCGGGAGAACTAGAAAAGCTTAAAAAAACTGTTAACTTTCAGTTTGGAACTAAGCCCGATACTGCATCTATTTTTGCAGGATACTATTTGGCATTGTTTTGTGCACCAAATAGCTTTTCAAAAGCCCAACTAATTCAGGCAAAGCTTTTGCATAAGCTTAGCTGGCTGTATCAAGACTGTAAAGACGAGCAAATGGAAATGAATTTGTCAAAGCAAGCCCTTGATAAATATATGAAGGCTTATCTGGAGTTGGATTTGTCAGCGGACGGTGAAATACAGCTTGTTATGACAATTGGCGAATTAAATGCTAAGCTTGGAAATATCAAAGAAGCAAGAAATTACTATCACAAAGCAAAAATGAATACTCAAATATCGGCAGTTTTGAAGAAGCGAGCGGAGAACAGATTAGAAGAACTCAAGGATCTTGAACAAGCTGGTGAAAAGAATGAAGTTGAGGAAGTTAAAAACGCAAACGTAAAGGGCCGTAGGTTCCTACACCATAGGGATGCAAATTAACTAATTAATAAGAGCTGCTGTATTAAGCCTAATTAAGGGGAACTGTTATTGACAGTGAGCCTCAAAAAAACAAAATAGATGCAAGTCGTTTTGCCAACGACTTGCATCTATTTTGTTGAGACGGAAAATTTCCTGGCGTTTCTGCCAAGCTACCTTCAGGAATTTGAAGTATCAGTGTATGATGTTGGAAATGAACTGCAAGGCAACGCCCGCAGTGTTAACGGTCACAGTTCCACCGGAAAAAAGTTCGCCGTCGGTGCTATATAATCCGCCTTCAAATACATATTCGATTTCGTACACGTCTGGACTGATAGCGCGGCCGCCAGTGCAGGTTGCGGCGAAGTAGTTTGTATCACCGTGCTGATTGACATAGGCGTCATATGCTTCGATATATTCCCATCCTAAGGTGTTTTTCATTTCTGAAAGCTTATACCCTGTTTTCGAGAGCAAAAAGTTATCGAGTTGCTTTGTGGTTAGGATAGTGCAATCGGTAAATAGCTCTGTTTCGCCAATTGCAGCCAGATAAGCAGTGGTTATTTCTTCTGCGTTTTCGGGGTCAACCATTCCTGCGCCTGTGTAAAGCACCTGGTACAAATCGATATCACGAATATCGCTATAGTCAGAGAGCAGGAAACCGTAATTTTCGTCAGCGCTAAAGGCGGTCTGAAAATCGGCAATCTCCGAGCTGGACAATTCAACAGGATAATTATCTTTTTCTACGTTAGGCGCTTGCGGCGATTCCGCAGATGCTTTTGGCGACTCCGTCGGTTTGACGATTTTATCCCCACAGCCGGACAGAGCGCTCATGAGCAGTATAACGCTCATACATAAAACAATCAGTTTCTTCATTATGTTCTTTCCTCCAAAATCAATAAGTTACTAAATGTTAGAATATCACTGTTGCCTTCATTTTACAATGCTCAATACAATATAAGGTGAAAAAGCGACCTAAAAAACAGTTGAAAAATGAAGAAAAAAGCTTTACTGAAGCTCATAATTTTTTTGATAAATGATATAGCCTATGATCTTTAGGGCAGTCCTCTAAAACACCAAAAATTTCATATCCATTTTTCAAATAGAAGTCTTTAGCTTGAAAATCATAGGTGCTCAGATATGCAAGATGGCACCCAATATTTCTCGCCTCATTTTCAACAACACTTAATAATTGTTTTGCAATCCCATTATTGCGACATTCTTTCTTTACCCATAACGTGTCAATAGATAGAACGTTCCACAATGCCGAACAAGCCAAAATTCCACCTATAATCTCACCGTTATCATCTTTGATACATCTGTTAATGTTAATAAATGGCTTTTCCTGAGTGAGCGGTTTTGACTCAATATTAAATTGCAGTAACATATTGCCTATATGCTCGGCTTCATTTTCCTCCGGAATTGTTACTTCATATTCAAAATCCATTTTTCTCACACCTCCCATAATAATAGAGTTACAACTTGTCGTTTTGTATTAATGTATTATACAGTATCAAATGCAGCATTAAAAGGTGAAGATTAGCTCTTTGAAAAAATGTTGCCGGTGTTGAAAATGACTTATAGCAGAATCCCCAACCACTTGAAAACGAAAAATCGCCATATCTTTTTTCTCACGCTCACAACCCCGTGGACTGGTTTCCGTGGGGAAAAGAGGCTTTTTCCAAGGCCAAAGCCGAGGACAAGCCCGTTTTCCTCAGCATTGGAAATAGCTGCTGCCATTGGGTATCGTTTTATTTACTTGCTCAACTGACATTTGTCAGGGAATGTATCAAAAAGTTGAAAATAAATTGGATTTGTAACTCAGTTTATTCAGAAGTGTATTTCTATTACATATTTCACATACATGAAAATATTTCCTTTATATTTTGCTATTTAAGTTATGATTCTTTGGATCAGATGCACAACGGTACCCTGCTATTACATTTCGACAATATTCGACATTGGGATATTTTATAATATATAATGTTAAATAATGTATGATTTCTTTTAGATAAAAGTACAAAATATAATTTCGATACATTACTTGTCGGAGAAGAGCTGTTAGGAGGAACTTGAAATGTTGAAAAAAGTTTGCAATTTTGTTCTTTTATTTCTTGTGTTATTGCCATTGACGAGTCTAAATGCTTTCGCGGGAGATATACCTGAGTCGTTTATGGCAGGAGAACAAAAGGCACTATTCATTGGGAAAATTACGGCTATTGATACCGACACAATAACTATCACACCATCTTCGGTAATGATGGGGAGCATCGAACAATCTGAGGTTCAAATAAAGAAGTTTGATAAATATCACGGGACAAGTGATAAGCCCCAAACTGGAGACTTTATTGTAGCAGTTTTGTTAGATGACGATAAGATTGATGATACTTGGGTTTTCAAAAGCACATCCGATGACTATAAGAGCTTAAAGCTTGTAGGCGAACAAGACGAATTGGTAATTCGTTATGAAGAATATATAAATGACGGAGAATACTATGAAGCACAAAAAAGGTTGGATGAGAAAGCAAAGAAACCATCTGCTCTGACCAATGCTAGCGTACAAAATCCACAATCAAAAGAAGATAACCATAAAGCGCAATCTTATACTGCTGATTATATTTTTTTGCGGTATCGATTTTTCTTATTGCTTTAGTTATATTTATTACAGCAACTATATATAAAAAACGACATAATAATTAAATACAGACAAATATATTGCAGACTGTAGACAAAAAAGTGGTTTTCAATGAGTGATGATGGTATGCATGAAAAAAAGCAAAGACGTTTTAGGAATAACAAATTATTTGTATTTTGAGGAGAAATGAATAATGAGTATTCTATTAGGCTATTTGATTATGGTGTTGCCAGGAGTGACAATAGTATCACTTTTACTTTACTTGCCTGTGCATTTTGTGAAAAGAAAAAAATATGGAAAAAGACCATTTAAACGCCATTTTGCTAATTTTACTTTTATCGTAGTTTTATTAAGTATTCTATATGTGACATTTGGGACAATATTAATTGATGGTTATGTTACACTTAATCCTGAACATCATTATATGAATCTTGTGCCGTTTATTTGGATGAAACAAATAAACGAAATAGGTATAACAGAAATATCAAAGCAGGTATTGATTAACTTGATTATGCTAATACCAGCAGGGTTTATATTGCCCGTTGTGTTTAAAAACTGTAGAAAGTGGTGGAAAACGGTGCTGTGCATCGTAGCATTTATCGTCTGCATTGAAACGTTCCAATATTTTATCGGACGACGTGCAGATGTCGACGATTTAATTTTTAACACGATTGGCGGCTTAATTGGATATGGAGTATTTGCGATATTAAATAATTCACTACACGAAAAAACATTTTGGAAAAAAGCAAATTACATATAATAATCAACTGAAATCAATTCTCGGAAGGTAAGAGTCAAGCCTAACTTTAAATTGACACGGTCAATTAAGCAATAAAAGGATACTATAATAAGTATCCTTTTGCTTTTTTATTCATTTGATTTTTGAGGAGGTGGCTCATTGTAAACAAGTAAAAGAACTCCAACTACTTAAAAAACGAAAAACCGCCATATCTTTTTTCTCACGCCCACAACCCTGCGGACTGGTTCCTGTGGGGCGACGAAGCGTTTGAAAAAGCCAAAGCCGAGGACAAGCCCGTTTTCCTCAGCATCGGATATAGCAGATGCCATTGGTGCCGTTCTGATTACTTGCTCATTTGATTAAAGCAATAAGATTTGTTACGTAATTACAAATTGTAGCAATGTCAAATAACTGATGTCAGTCTTACTCTTTAAAGATATAAATTCACTTTCTTAATATAGCTATCTATCAATTCATAAATCCACCCGTTTAATTCAGAAAAAGTATATCCCAAACTATTAGCGCGTTCAGTATCAAGGCTAAATGACTTTTGCCCGTTATATGGCCCGGTTAATCCTTCAGCCGAGAATACTGCTTTTTTTCCAGTTTTTTGTTCTACATAGTAAATTATTTCTTTCAAGGAAATAGTACCAATATTATTTCCGTTTATAGTTCCAGTAAATTTCTGCTCTGCAACCCATGAAAGAAAATTTCCCACCTCAGTTGATTCAATAAAGCTAATTTGTTCATTCAGATTATCAACATACATAGGATTTCGTTTAATAGTTTGCTCAACATAAAAAAACAATCTCTGGGTATAATCATCTTGTCCGATAACGTAAGGAAAACGAACAGCAACTGCTGGCAAGCCAGAATATGTCTGAAATAATGCACATTCTGCCTGACGTTTTATTTCATCATAAGAATAATCCTGTCGAGAGCACCACTTTAGAGTATGAGATAGTGGATTGAACTCGTTTTCTTTCGTATGAAGATGTTGACTAATATAGACAGATGCCGAAGAAGTCATCACATATCTTTCGCACTTTAAGCAATCCAATAGAACTTTTACATCATTTGAGCAGTACGCAAGGTTATCACAAACCACATCAAAATACTGGTTACATAATACTTTTGTTAAGCTATCAGCGTTGGTACGTTCAATGGTGATTCTCTCAACTTTTTGCCCAAAATTATCCTTTGCGTTTCCTCTCGTGGCAATAGTAACACTGTGCCCTTTATCCAATAATGAATGGACCATATGTGTTCCAAAAAAACGGGTACCGCCTAATACCAATACTTTCATATTAACCTCCGGGATAAAACAGCTACTATTGGATAAATTATCCTATAAGTTGTTATAAAAGTCAACATATAGGGGATTCTGGATAGATAGTTTGAGAATGACAAGTTAGGATGTGATTATTTAGTGATGAGTGAATTAGATCCAAACAGTTTAATTAATGAAAAATCGCCTTATCTTGTGAACACATGTTTAACCCCGTGGACTGGTTCCTGTGGGGCGACGAAGCGTTTGAAAAAGCCAAAGCCGAGGACAAGCCCGTTTTCCTCAGCATCGGATATAGCTGCTGTCATTGGTGGCAATTTGATTACTTGAACCAAATCGAAATTAGATAAAATTGCAAAGGGTGTCAAAATGGACACCCTTTGCAATAGTTGAGATATGCAAGAGATTTTATTGGAAGGCTAAGGTAATGACCTAAAAAACCACTTCAGGTTTCAAATGATATATTGATTTCAATCGGAATGTCATCAGCTAAGAGTTGGAAGCAAAGAACCTGATCGGAACTCATATTAATAGATATATTTTCTCCTTGAAGCATTGTCGGAGTTGAAATATCGATTAAAATCCCACCGTTAGAGAAAGCGGTTGCTGCATTAGCGGTTAGCATATTCGTTAATTCCGATATTGCGCTGCTGGCCATATCGTCAAATTCATCTACCTGAGCGCCCATCATCATGGTCGATGCTATTTGCTTAGCAGACTCTATATTTATTATGTAAACGACATTGCCCCTGATAGCTCCAACGATGCCCAATATAACAAAGACCCCCGAACCTGTTATTTCTTTACCTTTGCCATTCTGAGTGCCCATTTTCACATCGCCAAATCCCAACTCGGGCATTACTGAGGTGAAGGATTGAATAAAGGGGTTTATATATTTTAAATCCACTCTTCTGCCCCCTTTTTGAAACCTACATTCAGGAACAGTTCACCAAAATTTGTTTCGGCTTTTGCGGTGGTTGTTTCGAACGTAGGAGCCGATATGAGAACACTATCACCGGATAGGATAGAAGGCGGAGCTAAACGAAGTCCTAAAGCCTTGTTCTTTCTATTCAGAATAGAACATGCATTTCCGGCTATGATATTTGCGAATTCTCCAAGTGCAGCCATCATTTCATCGCTGTTTTTCGGTTCGCTCCTGAATATTGCGGTTGCTATGTTTGTAGCGGTTTCATTTGATAAATCAATGAGCATCCGGCCTGAAAACTTGCCGCTAATTCCGATAATAATTGTCATACCTGCTGATTCATGTTTTTCGGCAGAAGAATATTCATCCGTGTATGTTAGGAGGGTTTTGGTCATTTTATTCATTCCATCCATAAGAGCTTCTTTAAATACCGCAAAGTATTCATCTTCCAGAAACTGATACAGTTCATCAGAAGCCATAACCCTATTAATTGCCGTGAGAAGCTCATCAGCGTCAACGGGCTTTTGAATGTAGGCTGATACTTTGTTTTTCTTTGCCTCGTTTACAATTTCTTCATCCATCATAGAGCTGATAACGATTACTTTGATATTTTCATCAATTTCATGTATAGCACGAGTACACTCAAGTCCGTCTGTCCCGGGCAAGGTCATATCCATCGTTACCAAAGTAGGTTTCTTGTCTTTAACAACTGCTTTCACTTCTTCCAGTGAGCCGGCATCACCAACAACATCAAACCCATTATTACCGAGAATGTTTCTAATAAATGAAATTGAGAAAGCCGAGTCATCAACGATTACAATTCTAATATCTTTCATGAAATCACATAACCTTCTTTCTAGCTTTTCATACTAGCATAGCATGTAAGGGGGAAAATGTCACGACAAAGTCAATGCTATATGGCTTCAAGTCAAGGTATAATTTATAACATAGCGGGCAACTGTAATATGTGCAATATCAAAGAAACGAAAGGGGGTTATACTATGACATCAATCAAGAAAATACCCAATGCTTTGATAAATGAAAAGTCTACTTATTTATTACAACATGCTTATAACCCCGTGTACTGGTATCCATGGGACGAGGAAGCGTTTTCTGAGGCTAAAGCGGAGGACAAGCCTATATTCCTCAACTTCGCCTTCAGCTGCTGTCACTGGTGTCGCTCTGATTACTTGCTCAAATGGTGCTTATCAATGCGCAATTGAAATTGATAGATTGTTCCTGGGAAATTCATAACCTCTAACTATATTAATATATTTCTGTTTTAATTACGCAATTCTCGGAAGCATTTTGTTTTAAAGATACCAAACCCCATCAATGCACCGATTACATTCAAAATTAAATCATCAATATCGCAGCTTCCAACCATGAAAAATAATTGTAATAATTCAACAATTAAGACTATTGCTAAAGTAATTTGAATGAATGATGTGAAAGTATTAAACCTATTGAAAAGACTTGGCAAGAGGATACCAAGAGGAACAGCGACTATAATATTCCCTACGAGATTAATAATACATATTAATCCGCCGAAGCGACCATTTTTTAAAAATTTGGACTCTTGTATAGCCAGCAAGAAAGAATTCGAAATTGTTTTAAATGGAATAAGGTTCATGTATGACTTTATATAATCAGTACGAGTGCCTACATAAGGTACTCGATTCCATAAGAACAAGAAATACACGGCAATAATGCAGTATAACACAAATAACGACCATAGTATTTTCCTTTTCATTTCAACCTCTTTATATATATTTTTTCTTGCTGATTCAGGTTCGAATAATACTTTAGTTAATAGTATTGAAATCTATCATAGATTTCGTGCTCATAGTATTATCTAGAACACCCAATTTCAAGAATAATTTAAAAGTCCATTATTGGAATGACTTATGTTATTAGCAGTTGAGTATTTATCCGCTCAATTTGTAAATATTAATTCGGGAATTAAATATCGAATTATGAAACAAATAAGGAGGTGATGCCCTATAACTAACAGTAATGTGCCAAACAGATTAATTTGTGAAAAATCCCCCTATCTGCTTTCCCATGCCCATAACCCCGTGAACTGGTATCCATGGGGCGATGAGGCGTTTGAGAAAGCGAAAGCGGAGGACAAGCCTGTATTCCTCAGCATCGGATACAGCTGTTGCCATTGGCGTCAATTCCGCTACTTGAACCAATGAAACAACTAAATTTCAAGCTTTTTGAGGAAATTAAATTACTTCGTTCCGTAAGGGCATTAAGAGCTATTTAAGTATAATTTCTAGCATCTCATTAGTAATATTAGCATCGTTATTATTGAAGAATTTTATAGTGTTAGCAGCGACAAATCCGAGTTGAGTATCAATTGGAACTGGGCAACTAACCACAAAGAACTCCTGTTGAGGAATATCGATTCTATATTCATCGGAACCCGATTGTACATTGACATACGCAATTTCGTTATCAACGTTTTTGCCTTGTAGGAAAATATATTTACCCTTGTTTGTTTTTCTTACGTCACATTTAAATAGGGAACTTCCATAGCTTACAAATTCCATTTTGTATTTATTGTTAATACCTCTAGTTAATTCTGCTTCACCCATTTCATTATCTATTGTATACAAGACATGCTTTTTGTTATCAAGGTTTAGTTCTTGTTTAATATCAATATTATAAGCAATTGCAGTGGGTCTGTTAATAAACCTCAGTATAATATCCTCTAATTGTGTTTCATTATTGCTAATGGTATATGGGCTTAAGTATATAATAAATCCAATACAAGTAACCATAATTACAAAAAACAAAGCAAACCATATTTTTCTCATAATAAGTACCCCCAATAATTTGACATATAACACAAAACATATTAAGTATCACATAATTATAACATAAATACCAAATTGTGTGAATTAATTCAGTCTAAAGGCGATAAATATAGTTTTGTGTGCAAACAAAACTATATTCCGCTAATAAGACTATATTGCAAATTTGATATTAGTATCTTTTTTTATTTGGGGTATATTAAATTGAGAGTAAAAGTTTATAGTAAAGGAAGCGATGATTAATAACTAACAGTAAAGCGCCCAACCACTTAATAACCGAGAAATCGCCATATCTTTTTTCTCACGCTCATAACCCCGTGGACTGGTTCCCGTGGGGAGAAGAGGCCTTTTCCAAGGCCAAAGCGGAGGACAAGCCCGTTTTCCTCAGCATTGGATACAGCTGTTGTCATTGGTGCCATGTGATGGCGCACGAATCGTTTGAGGACGATGAGGTTGCCGAAATGCTGAACGGCAGTTTCATCGCAGTGAAGGTGGACAGAGAGGAACGCCCCGACGTGGACGCGGTTTATATGGACGTATGTCAGGCGTTGACGGGCTCGGGCGGCTGGCCGATGACCATTATTATGACGCCGGACAAAAAACCGTTTTTTGCGGGGACGTATCTGCCGAAAAACTCGCGATACGGCATGACGGGACTTCTTGATTTGCTATCCGCGATTTCGCAGCGATGGCAAACAAATCGCAAGGCTCTGCTTGACAGCGGCGAACAAATAACAAGCTATATGCAGAATGCGGAAAATGCTTCTTATGGTTCTAGAAAGCCTGCAAAGGAGCTCGTTTTAGCTGCAAAAACGAGCTTTGCGCGTAGCTTTGACGAAAAATGGGGAGGTTTCGGTTCGTCGCCGAAGTTCCCGATTCCGCACAATCTTATTTTCCTGCTTCGCTTTTCGGCACTTGAACATGACGAGTCGGCCTTGAACATTGCGGAGTGCACACTGGAGCATATGTACCGCGGAGGAATTTTTGACCACATCGGCGGCGGTTTTTCGCGCTATTCCACTGACGAAAAATGGCTCATACCGCATTTTGAAAAAATGTTATATGACAATGCGCTGCTCGTGTGGGCATATTCTAAGGCGTTTGAACTGACGGGACGGGCTTTTTATCAAAGCGTTGCCGAAAAAACGATTAACTACGTTTTGTCGGAGTTGACAGACACGCTGGGCGGCTTTTTGTGCGGGCAGGATGCTGACAGCGAGGGCGTGGAGGGAAAATACTACGCTTTTACCCAGTCAGACATTAAGAATGTTTTGGGTGAAACGGACGGGGAAGTGTTTTGCCGACGTTTTGATATTTCCGAGAGCGGCAACTTCGAGGGCAAAAGTGTTCCCAATCTTATAAAATGTGAAGCATATGAAGAGGAAGACCCTAAAATAACGGAGTCTTCTCAAAAACTATATGAACACCGCTTTCACAGAACAAAACTCAATAAGGACGACAAGGTTCTGACCTCGTGGAACTCGCTTATGATAATAGCATTGGCAAGAGCGGGCAGGATATTTAGGTGCGAAAAATATCTTGATGCGGCAATAAAGACCGGTGAATTCATATGCGGTAAACTAATGAGAGAAAACGGACACCTAAAATTACGTTGGAAGGATAATGAGGCTGCAAATGAAGGCCAGCTTGACGACTATGCGTTTTTTGGGCTTGCACTTCTGGAGCTTTACGGTGCAACATTTGATGTTTCGTATCTCTCAATGGCGGCACGAATCGCCAATGTGATGAACGAACTGTTTTTTGACGAGAAAAACGGTGGGTATTTCATGTATTCTAAAGATGCGGAGCAGCTCATCACAAGACCCAAACCTATTTATGACGGCGCGATGCCATCAGGAAATTCTGCGGCGGCGCTGTTCCTTAATAAGCTTTCGAAATTGACGGCGGACGAAAAGTTCGGCGAAGCCGCCGAAAAACAGCTTGACTTTGTCTCCAAAGTGATCGCCGCGCAGCCGTCTTCGCACAGCCTTTCCTTGCTTGCACTCATGGAGGCGGAATACTCCTCTGCGGAACTCGTCTGTGTAACTTCGGAAAACGAAGTGCCAGCAGAACTCACGGAGCTGATTTCAAAAAAGACCGCAGATAATTTTTCGGTTTTGCTGAAAACTCCCAAAAACGAAGAAAAGCTCTCCACCATAGCTCCGTTTACCGCAGAGTACCGAATTCCCGAAAGCGGAGCGATGTATTATCTTTGCAAAGGAAGTATCTGCCTGAAACCTGTGGACAAGCTAGAAAAGCTGAACGAAGAGCTGTCCAAACTTTTCTGACAGCATGGGGACTACACAAAAATTGGAAAATTCCTTGCCGGAAACTTATTGTGTTGATAAAAATAGATCTTTATTACAAAAAGTAAGCGAAAAGAGCTTAATCCCTCATTATATGTGAGGGAGCTTTTTTTGTGCCATTTTCATACGAACTTTAAGCCACGGCTCACATAAGATGTATTGAGGCGTGGCTTTGTGCCCGCTCAAAACGCGATGAAAAGTATTCTTTGAAAAGAGAATATATGAATTACGTTTCGAGAAAAAGTACGAAAGAAAATCCTACTGATGAAATCAAAATTTGAGTTTTAGGAAAACCCCCATTTTCCTAACGAAAGGAGGGATACAATGGATTGCGAAAGATCATGCGGAAATCCTTGTAATATTTGCATCGTAGTACTAATCAGCGTTGTGGTGGCTACTGTTGTTGCGCTTTTGTTTGCGTTCGACTTCATTCCAAATGTTGTTACGGCGGTTTGGATTGTGTTCGGCTTTGCTGTGCTCAATTTAATCTTCCTTGTAGTAGGACTCTTCGGCGCCTCGGTTTTCAGGCGCACACTTTTGGGAAGATGCCTGTGCTGCAACGGCACTATTCTGCTGGTAGCAATTATTGCTACGATTATTCTGACGCTGGCTGCACTTTCGATTGACCTGATTATAACTTCGATTCCCATTATAATTCTATTTGCGCTCGGAGCGTTCTTTGCAACGCTAATGGTTGTGGAGCTCGCGGTGCTTCTTAGCTGCCTTATTAAAGGCCAATGCTGCTGGTGCGATTAACAAAAGAAAAGCACCGCTCTAAACAAAATAATCTCTAAGGCAAGATAAAGGGGGCTGCCGCAAAGCTTTGCGGCAGCCCCCAAATTCACGTTGATTGCGGCTTCTGATATTCCTGCTGATTTAGATAAAAACGTACTTATTTCAATGTTTCGCAAATTGCGTCGGCAAGTGCTTCAAGCTCGGAGAGCTGGTTGGGCTTAACGGACGACTTAAGCGAAACGGTGTAGTCGATGACAGTCATGTTCTTCATGCCACAAACAATTTCACGCATGAGTTTTCCGCTCTGTGCCGCCCATGTGCCGTTTTCGATAAAAGCGACTGTGCGGTTCTGGAGATTGTGCGCCTTTAATGCGAGGAGCAACGTTTCCATAGCAGAAAAAATCCCGCCGTTGTAGGTTGAGGACGCAAAGACAATGTGACTGAAACGGAAGCTGTCCGAAACGATATAAGAGGGGTGCGTTGAGGAAACGTCATACATTTGAATATTCCGAACACCACGATCCGCGAGCAGTGACGCGAGAATTTCGGCGGCGTTGGCGGTGTTACCGTAAATTGAAGCGTAGGGGATGATTACGCCCTTTTCCTCTGGCTCCCATGCGGCCCATTTTTGATATTTTTCAATATACCAGCTGAGGTTTCCTCTCCAAACAGGCCCGTGGAGCGGGCAAATCATCTTAATGTCAAGGGCGGAAGCCTTGGCGAGAAGCGCCTGAACCTGAACGCCGTATTTTCCGACGATGTTGGAATAATAGCGTCTTGCGTCGGGGAGCCATTCGGATTCAAAGTCCACCTCGTCGGCAAAAACGTTACCGCTGATTGCGCCAAAGGTGCCGAATGCGTCCGCAGAAAAAAGCACCTTTTCACAAGAGTCGTATGTGACCATGACCTCAGGCCAATGAACCATCGGCGCCATAAAAAAGCTCAGCGTGTGACGTCCTGTGCAAAGAGTGTCACCCTCATTGACAATTACGACGTGCGCATCAATGTCAAAGTCGAAAAACTGCTTAATCATTAGGAGCGTTTTCGGATTAACCACAATCTTCACTTCCGGATAGCGCAAAACAAGCTCGCCCAAGGTCGCGCAATGGTCAGGCTCCATGTGATTAACAACGTGATAATCCAGCTTTCTGCCCCCGAGAACAAATTCAAGATTTTCAAAAAACCTATCGCTTACGGCTTTGTCCGCGGTGTCAAACGAAACGGTTTTTTCGTCGTTAATAAAATAAGAGTTATAGGAAACGCCGCGGGGTATCGGGAAGGCGTTTTCAAAGTTTGCAAGCCTTCTGTCGCTTGCGCCGATCCAAAAAATATCCTCGGTAAGTTTTTTTGCACAATGCATATTTGTATCTCCTTTTGTGTGTCGGTTTGGGGAATTCGTTTATGCCGAGAGCAGACAGTTTCCAAATTCTATTCGGATTCTTTCTGCAAAAGCAAACGTCCTGCGTCGTTTTTGCCGGAATATGCGCCGTTATCCACGGCCAACTCGCCGTTTACCATGACAAAGCTAATACCTAACGGGCGTCCCTCGTCCGAAGTGCCGGGACTGACGGTGTTTTTATCGAAAACGGTGATGTCGGCAAAGTTGCCTTCCTTGAGATAGCCACGCTCGGGTATCATATAACGGTCAGCGGCCATGCCCGTCATTCGATGTATCATGTCCTTCAGGGCAAGCCCGTTTTCACGGGCAAGCTTCAAAAACAACGGCATACAAATATAGCAGGCGGGATTCTGCTTGCACTCTTCCTCAACCCATGCGTCCGTCATAAAAAGGCAGTTTTCGTCTGCCATAAGTTGTAGAACAATATTCTTCGTTAAATACCTGTGCATGAGAACCCGTCCCTTGCCGCCGCTTAGCTCCACAAGCTTAATGTAAGCGTCAAGCTCGGAAACGCCCCATTCGTCGGCAATCTGCGTCACGGTTTTGCCGATGAGAGCCTCATGGCCTTCTGCTATCCATGTGATGACAATATCGCCGAAATCAAAGCCCAAAGCTTTTTTTGTTAGTCCAATCTCGAAAGCCAGACGAAGCCTTGCCAGCTTGCGGTTTTGCTTTTCCTTGGGAAGTGCCAAAAACCACACCGGAAGCACAACGGAGATAACAGAGGCACCATAGGTCAGCGAATAGGAATCGTACTTAAAGGAAAGCCCCTCGACGTTCAGCATTTTGATAATTGCAAGGGCTTCGCCCACGGTTTTCCAGCTCTTTTTACCGACAAAAATCAGGTGAGAGTGCTGAAGCTTAACGCCTGTTTCGCTGGCAAGCTGTACCATTTCATCCAGTGCGCGCAGATTGGCGCCCGTCCGCCCACAGTCGGACTATATGAGGTGGAGGAGGCTGAGCAAGCTCTGCCATGAATGGTAAGTATTTTTCCGTGCTTTGCGCAGATTTTCGCGGCACGCTTTAGCTCGTCGTAGGGTGCATAGCGGTCAGGCTCATACATAAGACCGAAGGAAATACCCGCTGCACCGTCGCGTAGGGTTTGCTCGATGATTTCGTCGAAGTGCTTAAGCTCATCCTCAGTGAGAGCTCGGCTATCGTAGCCTGCAATTCCAATTCTGCCGCTCATGTGTCCATAGAGCGGGACAATGTTCAACGGGAGGGTTTTTATTGCTTTTGAAAAGGCGGGCAGAGTGCTGGTGTCGCCCTGCGCATCGCCGATGGAGAAAAGTCCGCTTCCCAGAAGGTCGCGGTGCTCCGTGTCTGCGTCAAAGCCGAAGGGGGAGAAGCCACAGTTTCCCGTGACCTGTGTGGTTATGCCTTGCTCCAAAAACGGCGCGAAAAAGCGGCTGTTGTTCTGCCTTGCGGCGAACCAGTCGTTATGCGAGTGGCAGTCGATAAAGCCGGGCGCAACCGCAAGCCCGGTGCAGCCCAAAACCTTGTCCGTGTCAGCCTTAATGTCGGGCGCAATTTTCGTTATGCGGTCGTCCTCAACCAGGATATCAGCATAATAGGGCTCACCGCCCGTGCCGTCAAAAATCTTTCCGTTTTTCAGAAGAGTTGTCATAAGTATTAACGTATAATGGAGTCGTTCCGATTAGTGGGCGCTCCATTACTTTTCTCCTTTTATTTTATACGGCTTGATAATTATAAAAATACTACATTTTGCGGAGAATTGGAAGAGGGGAGTGAAAAATGTGGGAATTCCTCCAGTAAATTATTCCTCTATATAATGTTTGGCGGTTTTTTCTTTATTAAACCTCAGCAGGTATATTCCAAAAAGAATTTGGATCACAACAATTAAAAAACCAACAATACTTCGGGTAATACTTTGAACTAAGAGGTAACCATTTACGCCGATAAAGCTTCTGAGCCAAATGGAGTTTATAACTGTATTTATTAGTAGTGATAAGCTTATTAAGCCTTCTATTAATACTAAAACACCTGTTGCTTTTCTGATAGTATTATTGTTAAATATCGAAATAAAGCTTTGACTTTGCTTGTTGTTGAGTATATATAATACCAACAATATTATAACATAGGGCACGAACCACAAGGAAAAATATTCATCTAACGAATGTTGAGAAATAGTGGCCTGTGAAAGCTTCTCTACAAGAGAAAAAACAAAGTTAATAATTGAGTAAAGAAAGGCAATGCCAATCACGGTTTCAGATTTGCACACTCCATCGGTTTTGCGTTTGCATTTCAAAAAGTATAATCCAATAAGAACCTGACAAACGACTAGTAATACAGATATAATAATTGGAATAATACTCGAAAACGTTTCGGTTTCGAGCATAATAGATGCAGAGCTAATGGCGTTAATAATATATCCCAACAAACTGGTAAAGCCGCTTATTAAAATAATAACGCCTATTGTTTTCCTGGCAGTACAATCTTTAAATATTTCGCCAATTCTTTGATTTCGTTTTTTGTTGAGCTTAAACAATATAAACCAAATTGCTGCATATGTACCAAATAATAATACGAAAGCTTTTATATAATACTTATCAATAGGGTTATAAAATAATAACTGCAAATATGTTGCTATCGCAAATATAGCTAAAATAGTAGAGTAAAGATAAGCAATGCCTAAAACGCTTTTGTTTTCTTCTTCCATAAGCCGAATCCTCCATATGAAGTAATATTAATTTCTAGACAGGATAATTTTACCATAATACTATGATAAGAAATAGTCAATATCGCGCTAGTTGAGAGCAAAATGTAAAATTAACAGATTATTGATGAATTATCTCGCTAGTTGAGCTAGTATATTTAGCAAAGAGAATAATATCTAGTTACGAGATTTTGAGAATATGAATTCTAAGGAGAACACCTATGTATTTTGACATGGCATATTTATATATCGTCCTGCCGGCTGTAATCTTTGCCTTGATTGCAAGCGCAGGGGTGAAATCAACATTCAATAAATACAGCAAGCAGTATTCGGCATCACGCATAACAGGCGCGCAGGCAGCGCAACGGGTGCTTTACTTGAACGGGCTTACAAACACGCGCATTGAGCGCATTGCGGGCAATCTCACTGACCATTACGACCCCAAAGAGAACGTAATCCGTCTTTCACAGCCCGTCTTTGACAGCACTTCGACCGCTGCGATTGGAGTTGCCTGTCACGAAGCAGGACACGCTTTGCAATACGCGCAGGGTTACGGGCCGATAAAGCTGAGAGCGGCGATTATCCCTGCAACGAACATCGGCTCAAAGCTTGCAATGCCGCTTGTTATCCTAGGACTTTTAATGAGCTATTATGGGGAGCTGTATTTAACGGTTGCCTATGTCGGCATTGTATTTTTTGCTGTCTGCGTCTTTTTCCAGCTCGTCACGCTTCCGGTAGAATTCAACGCCAGTCACCGCGCACTTGTGTCTATCGAGGGGCAGGGAATGCTCTCGGACAGTGAACTTGAAGGCTCACGCAAGGTGCTTCGCGCCGCCGCGATGACCTATGTTGCCGCGTTAGCTGTTTCGCTTGCACAGCTCCTTAGACTTCTTGTGCTCGTTAGCAGTAGACGCGATTAGGGTTGAGGACGTTTTTGTCGGAAGGCTCTCAAAATGATGCGTGGTCAAATGAACACAAACATTCTTTCAAAATAGAAAATCGCACTGAAAACTCGTTTTCAGTGCGATTTTCTATATCTGGCAGTAATTTTGCTGTTCTTAATTCTAGGCTTGCCAAGCGTGAGGCTTTGTAGTTGCCCTATTTGTTAACAACGGTATCCATGTATTCGGTAATTGACGCTCTAATATCCTCTGTGGATTTGTAACGCCCGTCAAGACTATCAACGTCGATATAAAGCGTTGGAAGTCCATACTTCTGCTGAATCATGTCGGTAACCATTTTCGCCACGGCCCATGTGTGCTTGCAGCCGACGTGACCCATAAATATTGAAACGTCAACGCCGTAATCACCCATAATGCCGTCCACCATATTCACAAAACGATCGGCGGGGCCGCCGGCGCCGTGAACCATAGGTGTGTCAATCATTTTAAGACCAAGCTGTTTCATGCACAGGTGTCTATCGTTCAAGTCGTCAAAGGTGTTTTTGTCCTTATATCCAAAGCCATCCATAACCGTTATCGTGTCATATTCTCTTTCCATCCAGTCCAGAGTGCCGATATTCGACCACAGCATATTCTGGAGTATGCAAGCCCGATGCTTTTCGCCGTTCATGCAAGCGCCAAGTCCCATATCGATTATCATTTGACCCGTAGCGAGCTGCTGCTTGAACATATCCACCAGCTCTTGTGTGCATGACATGGGAGACGCCAGCTCGTTAAGCACCAGCATACGGCTGGGGAGAGGGCATGGCTTGTGCTTGCGGAGGTTCGCGCACTGCTCCATAAGCTCCAGTGACTGGTTGGACAAATCCATGCGATATTTCAGCTTTTCCCAATCCAGCTTGGTGCCGGTGAACTCTTCCATCCATGTAATGAATTTTTCGTTCTGTGCCGCAAGGTATTCAAGACCGCGGTCATCTCTGAGGAAGGGGATATCGAAGGTGAATGTGGGGACGTGAAGCATGGCTTGGAAGTTCGGATACGCTATGCGAGTTGAGTCGCAGGGCGCGGTACCCCAAATGAAAGCGTCGGGCTTAACACCGAACTGGTCAGAAAGCAAAATACCCATTTCGGTTTTGTTCATGCCGCACATACTGGGCGCCGCAAATTTTTCCGCTATGTCGATAAATTTTCCGTTTATCTCGGGTGTGGTGGAAAGGCGAGTAGGTAGCATATTCATGTAGAAGGGAACGCAGTCCATTGCATAGATGATGTCGATAGGAACCGGACCGCCAAAGAATATGACTTTTTTGCCGTTTTTGTGGGCGTCACGAATCATGTGCCAGTGGGCAAGCATTGCGTCCATCGACCAGAGAATGTCGGGGTTTCTCTCTTGAGCGCGGGCATATGTATCCTCAGCGGTTTGGCATATGAAGTCTACAGCGGACATTTCGCCGTTAACCACCGCTTGAATTAATTCCTGTTTATCAGCCATTTTCTCAGCCCTCCTTTTCAACCATCTCGATGAAGGCTTCGGCGCGAATCGCTAACTGACCTTCATTGGAAAGAATTTCTTCTCGCTGCAATATAAGATAGGGTATCTTTGCATTGTCCAAATCTGCGTTGAGCAAGAAGTTTTCGGAGCCCCAAACCTCGCAGTTCTGCATTTTCTGGTAAATAACGCCGTCGGCATGGTATTCCTTTGCCACGTTTACGACCTCGTGGTGGAGTTCGACTCTGGAATCGACCATGCGCGGACAAATTAGCCTTTCCAGATAATACTTGGCAAGGCTGCCAAGCACATCGGAATCGTTGACGACACATTGCTTTTCAAAGGGTCTGCTGCCGAAGCAAAGGACGTCGCCTACTATTAGGCCTCCCTTGTCCTCAATAATCTTGAGGTATTCGGGATCATCAAGGGCGGAGCCGATGACAACAAATCTTGCGCGGTAGCCGGTGAGACTCTCACGCTTTTTCAAATCCTCAAGGTAAGACTTCATCATCTCGATGTATTCTTCCACCGGCAGTTCGGTAAACGCCAGCGTAACCTTTAGAGCTTCCGTTCCGGTAAGAACGGGCTTGTCGGCCTTGCGCAGCTCGTACATTTCCATGGTAAGTCTACGAGCCTCGTTGTAAAGCTCGATGGAGTCCCGCAGCTTCTCGTCGGTGATTTTGTTGCCGGAAAACTTCTCGATATCCTCTATAAAGAGCTTTAGCTCATCCTTATAGAATTCAATGCTTAAATCATCGGAAATGCGAGGAACATTTAAGAAGTTTAAGTACTTGCCCCAACTGTCTTTTTCGTTCAAATATTTGATGTTGTCAAAAAGGCGGGTGACCATCGCACAGCCGTCTGAGGTAACAACACCGTCGAGTTGGTATTTTTCGTCCATCAGATACTGCAGAATGCATCTGACAAAGCTACAGCTGAAGCTACTCATCCATGTCTCTGCATCTACGCTGTTGGCACAGTCGGTTCCTCTGAGCCTAACGGGCAAGATGTCGGCTGCGTGCAAGATTTCTTCGGGAACATGACAGCAGATAACTCCCAGCGCCTTCTTGCCCTTTGCACGCCATTCCTTTACCGCATCTCCTGATACTCCGGTTTCAAATAGTCGTTGATAATCCATGTGCTTCCTCCAATTTATGTAAATTAAACAAATGCTGATTTCTCTACATTGCCAAAGAGAGCAAGTTTTCCTCGCCTATAATCACGATTGGATAGTCTTTTTTAGTTCTTCTCTGAAATTGAGATGCGAAATCAATAAAATTACCTTGATGGGCTTTTTCAAGTTCTTAAAAAAACGTCCGCAAGGCATTATGAATCTGATGATTTTCGGAATTGCGTGCTATTTTGATGTTTTTAAGTAACCTTCCAAAGAAAAATCGATTGCGATTCTTGCTGGGTAAGCTGTGCATAAACTGTTAAATTTAACCACTCTTCATACTACCTTGAATGCTTTATTTAGTAAAACAGTAAAATGGTGGGTGTCCACAATTAATTTTTGTAGGACACCCACCTAAAACGGAAGGCCAATTAAGTTAATATTCGAACCAGAACAGAACTCCAAGCTCAACGTTTTCTACGCCGCAGGTGAACCCGTGAAGCTCGATAATCGACTTGACTATTGATAGGCCAAGCCCGGAGCCGTTGGAATTGCTCCTAGCCGAGTCTGTTTTGAAATAAGCCTGCCATATGGCTTTTAATTGCTCCTCGGGGATTTGATTACCTGTATTCATAATCGACCAGCGGTGGTCGGTTATCAAAATCTCAATCGCACCGTCTTGACTTGTGTTTGTTACAGCATTGCTGACAAAATTATTGATTGCACGCGAAATTAGCGTTTTATCAGCCTTAATGCTTGCGTCACCGATGATGGAGCAGGTGATGTTCTGTTCTGCAAAGATGTCTGCGTAAGCACCAGTTACGGCCTCGGTTACTTCATTCAGCGAAAGCTCTTCCAGACTAATTTTCTGCGTGCCGGATTCCAAACGCGAAAGGCCAAGCATCTCCTGAACAATCTGATCCATGCGCCGCGCGTTCTCCAGAATACGGGTGGCGTAATGCTCACGCTTTTCGGTGTGAACGTTGCTCACAAGGTTTTCGGCATAGCCGGATATTACGGCAAGCGGTGTTTTTAAATCATGAGCAATGGCGTTAGTGGTGTCTCTTCGCTGCTGTTCCAATTCCTCGCGCCTTTGATATGTCTTCCAAGTCTGCGACGAAAGTATCCATGCCGCGCCGGAGAACACGCCGAGGCACATAAGCCAAACGGCAAGCATCAAAGGGAAAATGTTGGATAAATAATTGCACTCCCCTGAGAAGGCAATCCAACCGATTTTTGGGTTTGTGCCTGAAATGAAATTAAGCGAATCATTGTAAGGCAAAACCATATAGAATTGGCCGGTGAAAAATCCGATTGCTTCTGTCCGGATTTCTACACCATTATTAATATCCTGCACACAATCAGTAATAGCACTTTTCAGTTTCTCTTGATCTGTTACCGCTGCATGGGGCTTGCTTTTTTTGGCATTTACATCATAATTTCTAAACCCGCCGCTGATATGCACGAATTCAATACTGGGCAAACCACTTGTGTTTTTATATCCGGTATCAAATGTCGGAGCACAATCCACACTACTTGTTCCTCCACTCGAGACATTCCCGAGGTCATCAACACTTGTTATATACATTTCAATTACATAGACTTTTTCAGGAATGAACTCAGTCCCTTCAACATAGCCTTTAAGCTGGACAGAATAACTATCCAAATCTCGAATTTTCTTTGAATCGCTCGTGAAGTTTAAGTAATAAACAATTTGTTTAAGTTCCTCTGCGCTGAACCATTTCTCAGGATAAAGAAATCTATATGTGGGTTTCCATATGCCTTCGCCAGCTGGAACACTGTATTCGCATACCCATGTGTTACTGAAATCACAAATTAAATCATAGTCTCCTGAATATACGGCGAAATCAAACGACTTGGTTGAAAACTGTTGGTTGTTCAACGAATTCAGAGTATGCTGGAGCCTGTATTCATTTTCACGAATTGAACTGTTTAAGCCAGAGTAGACTGTGTTTATATCCTTATCAAACGCATTTTTCGCAGCTATCCTTTCTACATGAAGAAGATATGCAGAAAAACCTAACATAAGAATAAGCCAAATGCTCAAGAGACAGGCGAACGTCCGAAGATAGATTGAACGCTTAGGTTTCACAGGTTTCATTCTATTCCTCCAGTTTGTATCCGTTTTTCACAACGGTTTTTACCTGTCCTGCGGCTATGCCAAGCGCCTTGCGGAGCTTCTTTACGTGGTTATCCACCACTCGGTCACTTCCGTCAAAGTCGTATCCCCAAATACTAACCAACAAAGATTCGCGGCTGACAACACGACCACGGTTTTCCATTAGAAGTTTCAGCATTGCGAACTCCTTGGGGGCGAGTATGATTTCGGAGTCATCAACAAAGACTGTGCAGCGATAAATGTCAAGCCTGATTTGCCCAACCGTCAAAACAAATTCTCTGACGATACCTTTAGCACGGCGTATTAGCGCATTAGCTTTGGCATACAGCTCCGCATTGGAAAAAGGCTTTACTATGTAATCATCACAGCCGAGGCTGTATCCGTGAAGCCTATCTGTCTCGTCCTGCCGTGCGGTCAAAAACATGATTGGCACATCGTTGTGCTTTCGAAATTCTCTGCATATCGTAAATCCGTCCACGTCCGGCAGCATGACGTCAAGCAGTACTAAATCAAACGCACCGTCGGTTGCATAAGCCAAGGCTTCCGAACCGTTAGTAATGCAAGTGAACGACATTTCTTCCTTGCTTTTGTCACCGAAATAGTCTGCAATAATTTCTTGCAAATCCAAATCATCCTCAACGAGCAGGATTTTATAATTCAAAGTAATCCCTCCCTTTGTATTGAGCATAGCAAATATTTCTATCTTTTTTATGTCCTCAGGTTAAAATTATATCATAAATAAAACCTTAAATGTAAATATTTAGATGAAAGTTGCGTTAATAAGACTGCACTCTTCGCGAGAGCAATAGTCTTTCATTAAGAACGAAAATAGCGGGAGATATTATAAAAACCATAAATGCAGATGCCTTTGAAACGCTCAATTATCTGCCAAGTCCACACATATTCCCACTGAAGCCGAAAATGGGCTGCTGAATAATAAAGACGTCCTGTAACCATTGAGGTTCAGGACGTCTTTATTCTGGCTCAACTAGGCAATCCAAATCCGAACGTCCTTTTTTCTTAAGCCGATTGCGTGCAACAATCGGCTCATTTCTTATCAATCTAGACTCCAAAGCTAAGGTGGCAGGGCTTACAACGGCACAGGCGACATACGGCGGCAAGACATATGAAATTGGCAGACTGCTGAGGTACACATCAAGACTGATTAGGATACCGGATGGTACACCGACTGAAAAAATTACGACGGCGATTGTTCTTGAACTGGACGGCGCAACGAGGCACATACCGACAAAGGTGGTAACGATTGACGGCGTGAGTTATGCACAGATCAATAGCCTAAGCAATAGCACCTACGCAGTCATTTTCAACACGTGTGCGTACACGGATGTTTCAAGACACTGGGCGGAGAAAGAAATCAACAGCATGGGTGCGAGAACGGCGGTAAACGGCGTTGGCGGGAACTGGTTCGAACCTGAGCGGAGCATTACTCGCGCGGAGTTCGCAGCGCTGGTAGTAAAGGGACTGGGAATTAAGCTATCCGAAAATGCCGGTGCATATACCGATGTTGCATCAGATTCTTGGTGCGCTAAATATATTGTGACGGAGTACGAGATGGGCATAGTGAAGGGCTACGGCGACGAAAGCTTCCAGCCACAGGGGATAATAACACGCGAGCAAGCGTTCGCAATGATTTATAGAGCGATGAGCATAACCGGGCTTGCCTCCGGCGTAACGGATGACAAGATTAGTGGAATTTTCAGCCAGTACAAAGACGCATCGACAGTCGCGGAATACTTCAAAACAGAGGTGGCGGCGATGATCAACACAAAGATCGTGAACGGCAAGGATGCTACGCACATCGCACCAAAAGCAAACATAACCAGAGCAGAAGCCACGGTGATTATTTACAGGCTCCTTAACAACTCCAATCTAATTTAAAGTAATTTATACATATATCTAATTTTTTCGAAATTGCGTAAAGAATTGAACGCAATGGCGCAGATAGCGATGAACGAATGAAGTCCATAACACTAAGCAAAACCATCCAGTATTACAGGTTATGTCTAAGTTGAGCTTTTTTCAAGTTGTGGCTGGAAAATGTGACGAATACTGAATCAAAACAACATTACCAACCACACAACCATCAATAGCAACAGAAAGAATAAATGCATTGGATGACTCGCCATGAAAAACATGATTCGGAAGGTCGTTTCGATAATAATCACACTTGTCACTACATCTGCCTGTGCCGACGGTAACGCCGTCGGCACAGGCAGATGTAGTGACAAGTGGGAACTGGACGGATTCAGGCAACTACGATACGACCATTGCAACCGCCGCTGCTGCAAATATTACGATAACGACTGCTAAGCAGCTCGCGGGACTTGCAGTAGCGGTAAACGGGGGCAAGAACTATTCGGGCTTTACAGTTACGCTTGGGACTAGCATCGACCTGAGCGAGCATTACTGGATTCCAATAGGTAACGGAACCACTAATTTCGTGGGTAGTTTCAATGGCGGAAGTTTCTCCGTTTCGGGGATGACTATTAATACCACGACGACTCAGTATGTCGGTCTTTTCGGCATTGTGAGCGGTACGGGAACAATTAGCAACATAAGCGTTTCCGGCACTGTCAACGCCACATACTCGAGCGGCATTCTTTATGCTGGCGGACTTGTGGGCTATGTGATTAACAAATCATTCAACAACTGCGCATCATAGAATGTAATTGCGATAGCGAATGCGGACGATAGCCAACAACTTGCCACTACCGCTATTTATATTTCCTTTTTGATAATATTCTGCAGAGCGGTGAAAAGTGATAGTGCCGAATGTCCTTTGATTTTTCTGTTGTACAAGCCAATTGCGGTGGCTAGATATACCCAACCAAGGCTAGCTTTTTGTATGCGATATCGCAACCCAGACCTTGTTTCGTTCAGCTGTCCGAAAGTGCTGCGAAACAAGGTCTTTGCTATACTGTCCAGATGTTTTTTCGTTCCTGTATGGAGCACATTCTAAGGAGTGAAAAATCCGCGACCAGCGTGGCAGAAGAATTGGGGATTGATACTAACAAGGTGAGCCAGTGGGTTAGAGAATATCGTAGAACGAAAGGCATTAACAGTTGCTCGGTTGAAAAGTGATAGCCGAAACACTATGGCTCAAAAATAGTTTTTGCAATTGGTATTGACAAAAATGAAACTACTGTGTATTATCTAATAGTAAACAAACAACACTATTGCGAATATTTACAAAAGGAGGGCTTGCGTGAATACACAATACAAAAAAGGCGTACTGGAGCTTTGCGTGCTTTCCATGCTCAAGAACGAGAACCGGTACGGGTACGAGATTTCGGAATACTTGTCAAAACGCATCGACATTGCCGATGGCACAGTCTATCCCATATTGCGAAAGCTCAAAAGTGACGGGCTTGTTACCACATACCTTTCGGAAGAAAGCGGCGGGCCACCAAGAAAATACTATTCGCTGACGGAGCTCGGACGAAGCACATATGACACGGATCGTACAGAATATCTGCAGTTTGCAAAAATCGTTGAATCGATGCTGAAGGAGAATAAAGATGAAAAAGAATGAGTATTTGGCAGAGCTTAGGTCAGAGCTTAAACGAAATAACGCAGCCGACATGGATGACATCATCCTGGAATATGAGCAGCATTTTGCTTTCAAAATGGCCGACGGCTATTCGGAAGAGGAAATTGCGGCAAAGCTCGGCGCTCCCAAAACGATAGCCGCTCAGTTCGATAGCGCAAAAGACATGGGGGAAAATCAAACAGGCGCTGGCTTCTTTCTGAAGCTGGGCTTGGGCTTCACAGCTCTTTTTGAAGCAATGTTTTACATTTTGTTTTTGTCATGGGATATTGTTTTGGCGGTCTCCACTGTAAGCTTTGGCACATTGGGAGTCTACCTAGTTGGATATTTTGAGTATTTTAGGTTTTTCCCAAGAATGCCTTATCTCGGCTCGCTTATACTCGGAATTTCGATTTTAGGACTTGCGATTATTTTCGCCGTTGCAACAATCTATTGTTTCGCGTTTTTGAAGCAGGTGATAAAAGCAAGCGTAAGGTGGCACAAAAACATGACCTCCAAAAGCGCATTGCCTCCACTGCCGTGGAATCCGCAGTTTGAACCGAAAACAAGGAGAACTCTCAGAACGGTTTTGCTCTGGGCGGTTGCCGTGTTCGGAATCTGCTTCGTGCTGTCGTTCATTGGCCTGGCGTTTTCGGCGGGAACAATGGGTTTCTGGCATCATTGGAACTGGTTTGTTGGCTGATTAGGGGAAAGTGGCTGTACCTCGAGTGCGAATAGAACAACATAATGGCCCCGTATATTCCCACCGAAGCTTATTACGATTCGTACTGGTTAATGGCACGAACCTTACCAATGGTCGAACCCAACGACAGCAACAACCTGCTAATAGTATTATTTATAACAAGAAAGCGGCTGACACTTTCAAATACGAATGGAAAGTTCGAAGGAGAATCAGTCAATTTCGTTTTGCCTTTGAAAGAAGATGTGTTAATGAAAAAGAAAATAGATACTTCGTTTGAACAATTTAAACTAACACTATCTAAAACAGACTTGGATGATATAGCATACTTTTTTACGGAATTCAACGGACACAATTCGCTTGCACCAAAAGAAAAAGCTCGTATGCGATTGGATTTCGAAAAAGCGATTTTGTATTACTCTTCAATTGGTGTTCCTCTTGTCGTTGCCCTTGCTAGGTTAAGCATAGAAAATCTAGGCGGTTTTTATGTCAGACCGTCAATTCAATGGTTTGTGCTTGACGACGCAGCGAAAATATATCCATTATCTATGAAGCGTGGTCAAATGTCGGTATTCAGGCTGTCAGTATATCTAAAGCAACCGGTCATCCCGGAACTCTTACAAATGGCACTCACATTTACAATAAAGCGATTCCCAAGCTTTGCTACAACCGTTAAGAAGGGGTTCTTCTGGCATTACCTAAGCTCGGCAAAGCGCAGATATTCCGTTGCGCCGGAATCGAATATTCCCTGCAGTTTTATAGAGATTTCAAAAAGCGGCTCACAGTCGTTTCGAGTGCTCTATAATGCAAACAGGATAAGTGTAGAGTATTTTCATGTTCTAACTGATGGGACTGGCGGTATAGTGTTTTTGAAAACGCTTACAGCTGAATATCTTCGCTTGCTCGGCATTACATCAGATGGAGATGAAGGAATTCTTAATGTAAACGACACTCCAACCACAAGCGAAACGGCCAATGAGTTTTCGCGTGCGGATAAAACCGAAAAGACCTCCGGTTTTGTAGATAAACCCGCCGTTCAAATGAGTGGAAAGCTTGCCAAGAAGAAGCCCTGCCGTGTTTATCACTTCAAAATGGATGCTTCCGCTCTAAAAAAAGTTGCCAAGGGTAAAAACGCGACGATAACTGCTTATATCCTTGCGTTGATGTTTGTTGCAGGAAAGCACGCAACAGACGAACTTGAAGGAAATCTCAATACTCAAATTCCGGTGAACATGAGGAAATACTATCCTTCTTCGTCGTTGAGAAATTTTTCTATGTATTGCGGCATAAAGCTACCTCTCCGTGATATTACAGATGTTGACTCCATTCTTGAAGAGATTTCGAATCAACTCACCACGAAAGCATCGAAGCAAAGCTTGAGCGAGATGATGAATTCAACAGAACAAATGATAAAACTAATGCAACACATTCCACTGTTCTTGAAGTCAGCTGTTGCCAGAATTGTGTATGGATATTTAGGAGAAAACATTTTTAGTGATACTCTTTCAAATCTTGGCGTTGTTACCATGCCACGTGAACTTGAAGAACAAATCGACTATATGGATTTCGTTTTGGGTCCAGCGGCTACTAACAGAGTAAATTGCGCTATGGTGACATTTGGAAACACCGCAATGCTTTCAATAACAAAAATGACAGCCGACCCTTCCTTTGAAGAAAAACTTTTGAGTATGTTGCTTTCGGAAGGCATTGAGACGGTTGTACAGGGGAGCGAATTGTATGAAAGTTGAAATAACCTATCCACCTATGCAAAAGCAAAAGTCTCAAAGGGACGACATAATAAATTGGGTACGGTGGCCGTTTCTGTTTGTAGCATTTATTTGCCCTTTATTGAATATCTGCGTGGGTGGTCACGCATGGAGCCTTGTTGTCCTGTGGTCAATCTGGATTGTTTGGTCATTTGTGTTTTCAACGGATTTGGTGGAATACAATCGTCTAAGTCAGTCTATAAAATTAATTGCAGATACATCCGTTTTGCTCGTTATGATTGATGTTCTTCTTGCGCCCGGATGGGCAATAGAGGTCGTTCCTATCGTTTGCTTCAGCGGATTGGCTGTTGCGGGTATACTTCTTTTTACCGATTTTGACAGGCAAAAGCAGAATATTTCACCGATGTTGCTTATGATGGCCGCATCTATTGCGTGTTCTGTTGTGGGGTTAATATTCTGGAAGGAAGAAAGCCGATGGGCGCTGGTTGTAATGGGCGCATTTGCATTAGCATTATTAGCAGCCTGTTTCATGTTGCTAGGTAATGATTTGCTTCGTGAGTTCAAAAAATACTTCCACACAAAATAAGTATAGACACCCATAGAGGGCTAGCGGGTGTTGCAACATTCAACCCTCCCCAAAATGCTTAAACCTGTTTCTAGCTTTGCTAAATCAATTTCTGGAACAAATAATCCGAACACTTTTCTGGATATGAAAAGGTTCGGATTTTTTTGTCGTTGAGAGAGACACACTGAAACCTCAATTCCAGGCAGTATCTCAATATTTGGCACTCATATTATAAAAACGGGGTGATGGGTGGACTGTCAGAGGGCGGAGGAATTCGATTCCTGTTCGGCCGACATTTCAGGTATAGGTCGAACGACGGCCGCACTGATTAGTCCGCAAAAGGCCAAAACGCCGTAGAAAAGCGGCCAGCTACCGAGGGAAATTAGAGGAGCTGCCATGGCAGGAACGACAGACTGCGGAAGAGCATCAGCAACGTTCATAAGTCCGTAATCCTTTGCGGCATCTTCCTTGCGCGGCAATATTCTAGCGATAAGAGCGGTATCAACGGCGGTATATATGCCATAGCCGAAGTTGATTATGATGCAACCCACAGTGACTAGTTTCAGACTCGGTACCAACGCAACCATTAAAAGACCGATGACCATTACGATTACAGAGGAAATAATAAACGGCTTCTGCTTTCTGAGCTTATCGGATAGTACTCCACCAAGGATACTTGAAACCGCCATGGATGCTAAACTAAGAACCATAATGATTGTGGACACCTCGGTTGCTTTCGCTTCATCAAAATCAAAACGCTGCATGAGCATTGTCGTCGTGAAGAGCTGATAGCAGTATGTCATAGACATAAAAAATCTTGTAAGCATTCCCCATGTGAAGGTTGGATATTTCTTGACACTTGGATAAACATTTTTCCATGAATAATGTTTGTGCTCGACTGTTTGACAATTGTCTACAGGAGGGTCCTTTATCATGGCGCAGGTTAAAATGGCAACAGCTATACCGATAAAAGCCAGAATTCCAAATCTGACGGCGAGGGGTGTGCCGCTCATAACCGTCATAATCACATAACCCACGACCATAGAAACGGGCATTCCGAGCCCCAGGATGCCTGAAATGGAACCACGGCGCGACTCGGGTACCTGGTCGGGAACAAGCGCCATATATGAGGCAAAAGCAAAATTATAAAACAGCTGCGTTAAGCACCAAAAAGCAAGAAGACTGGTAATGGTTTTTGAAAACATAATGCCGACCATTGCGGCACTTCCCAGAATACTTCCTAGCAGAATCCAAGTACGCCTGCGACCAAATTTTAGCGTCGTTCTGTCACTTAAGAATCCTCCTAGCGGGTTACCTAATAACGCAAACAGCGCACCCACGCCTGTAACTAGGCTTAGAATGCTGGTCTGTCGGCTCGGATCAAGTTCCACAGCTTTAAAGGTCAATAAAAGCGTAATTGGTATAATAACCACCATCATGCTGAAGCTTTTGCCGATACTTAGTGCGATGGTCAATCTGCGCAAAGGCGTGTTTTTCGAATCCATATGCCAAAACCTCCCGGAATTATGTGATTTTTTTAAATCTACTTAAGAATTGAGAACTTCAATAAGACCGCTGATAGCTTCATCGTTGATTTCCGGCATTTGCATATGGATACTGCGCAAAGGCATTTGCAGAACGAAAGCGGGGAGGGCTGAAAAATATTCTTCTCCAACTATTTCGAAAAGAATTGCGGCTCCGACAGGATCGGACAGCATTTCACCTATAGTTGAATTGCGTGTAAAAATCGACTTTTTTTGTACAGTTGAATTAACCTTGACCGTTGCTTTGAGCGGGGTATCCACCGACGAGCCTCCCACGAGAATATCGAATTCTCCGCTCTCAACCTGCCAATCGTGCGCTTCCTCGTCATAATAGGCAAACGCACGTCTGTCGAGGGTAACGCTGACGGTTTTTTCCTCATTGGGCGCTAATGCAACCTTTACAAATCCCTTAAGCTCTTTTTCGGGACGGATTACGCTGCTTTCAACGTCGCGAACGTAAAATTGCACCGTTTCCTTGCCTGTGAGTAAGCCCGTGTTTCTGACAGTGACTTTTACCATAACCGTACCGTTGTCGTTAATCTCATACTTGTTCGTTTCAATATTTGAATAAGCAAATGTGGTATAGCTTAGTCCAAAACCAAAGGAAAACAGTGGCGCGACCTGCTTTTTCTCATAATAACGATAACCTACAAAAATGCCTTCCCTGTATTCCACCTTGTTATGTGACCCCGGGAAAAACAGATATGACGGATTATCGACGAGCCTTTCAGGGAAGGTTTCGGCAAGCTTTCCGCTTGGGTTTACGTCACCGAACAGAATATCCGCTATGGCACCTCCCGAAGCCTGGCCTGCAAGGTAAGCCTCTAATACTGCATCGACTTGAGAAATCCATGGCATTTCTATCGGTGAGCCGTTCATGAGTACAACCACAACATTTTTTGCATCCTTGGTAACTTCTTCAATCAGCTTGAGTTGACCTAAAGGAAGACACATATGCGTGCGGTCATATCCCTCTGATTCAAATGAGTCGGGCAGACCTGCAAACAAAACCGTCCTGTCTGACGAAGCTGCCACTTCAACCGCCTGACGGATAAGGTCGTCGTCGGGCGTTTCACAGATACTGCCAAATCCGCTTCCGAATGTTTCGCCGTCCTCGTCGAGGTGATACCCCTGACAATATGTAATTTCCAAACCGTTTCCGGCAGATTTTATGATTTCTTCAAGCGGAATTGCCGTAATAGTGGGATTGATATGAGAGCTTCCGCCTCCTTGAAAACGTGGCTTTTTGGCGAATGCACCGATGACGGCGAGCTTGCCGTTCCGCTCAAGAGGGAGAGCACCTTCGTTTTTAAGCAGCACCGCACATTCACCTGCAATATTCCGTGCTAGCTCGTGATGTGCCTGCACGTCATAAGTGGTGGATTGTTTGTTCTCTACGCACTTGAAAACAAGCTGAAGTATTCGTTCGATGGTGGCGTCAAGAACGCTTTCGGGCAGTTTTCCACTTTTTACAGCGGCAATTATTTTGTTTTTGCTGTCTTCGCCACCCGTGGGCATCTCCAAATCCAGCCCTGTCACGACTCCGTCATCTCTCTCGTTGACTGCACCCCAGTCTGACATAACAAGCCCGTCAAAGCCCCATTCATCGCGGAGAATTTCGGTGAGTAAACGACCGTTTTCGGAGCAGTATTCACCACGAAGCTTGTTATATGCGCACATGACCGTCCAAGGCTTTGCGGTTTTAACAGCGATTTCAAAGTTTGTGAGGTATATTTCTCGCAGAGTGCGCTCGTCAATTGTTGTGTCGGTTGTCATGCGTGAGGTTTCCTGATTGTTTACTGCAAAATGCTTGAGCGATGCGCCAACGCCCTTGCTTTGCACGCCGTTTATGTAACCTGACGCCAATTGACCGGCAAGGAGCGGGTCTTCGGAAAAATATTCGAAATTCCGCCCGCAAAGAGGGGAACGCTTGATGTTGACTCCAGGGCCAAGTAAAATTGAAACATCACTCGCAAGGCATTCTTCACCCAAGGCCTCACCGAGCTTAAACATCAGCTTGGTGTCCCACGAGCAGGCAAGAGCTGCAGCTGTCGGATAGCAGGTCGCGGGCTGGCTCTGAACTGTAAGCAAATCGTCACCGTCTTTGTACAATTCTTTACGTATTCCGTGTGGGCCGTCGGTCATCATGATTGATGGGATGCCGAGTCGAGGAACGGGAACGGTGTGCCAGCTGTCAAGCCCAGCACAAAGGGCGGCTTTTTCCGCTAAGGTTAGTTCGTTGATGAGCGTTTTACTGTTAATTTGCATATAGCCCCTCCTATGCACAACATCCAAATATCGTCTAATATTTACTAAGTATATATTGATTGTGCTGGTATTCTATCATTCTGCATGATATCATGTTAGTAAATATCTAAGATGTTTATTACAAATCAAAGGTAATGATAGGGAAGTGACTACTATGCCAAGCTCCGTCACCGAACGCTTCAAGCGTTCAATGCCGTCCAAAGTCTGCCATCATTTTAGCCGAGTGCTTCAATGTCATGTGTATTATCTTAACGCTGATAATTCTGTTCGCTACGCGTTTGCTTATGGACAGCCATCGTCACATACCGATGACAGCGATCTTTTTCGCGCGCTGTTTAATGATGAAAATGTAAGTGGGCGACCGGTTGTTGTGGCCGCCCGCCCAGGGGAAATGTATATTTCAGTCGATTTGTTCGAAAATGATACATTTTGCGGCAGACTTGCAGCCGGACCGATTATGTGCGTTGCGAAAGATTTTCAGGGAAGCGTCACATCCAAGAACCAAATGGTCGAGAATTTTGATAATGCTGTCAGTGCGGCAATAGTGCTGTTTTACTTTGTTTACGATGAATGGGTAGACGAAAAGGAACTGCTTGAAGTCTGCATGGACGGGAGACAAACAACAAAAAACAAGGAACGAAGCGGCAATGTCTCGTCAGCTCCAAGCCAGACTGAAAATGTTCACCATCACTCCATAGTTTATGAAAACCATCTCTTTAGCCTGATTTCAGAGGGCAATGAGGAAAAACTGCTGGAAATGATGAAAACACCCCCTGATGGCGCTTATGGCCTGCTTGACAAGCAACATCCGCTCCGAAATCTTAAGAATGACTGCATCTGTACCATAACACTTGCTGCTCGCGCAGCTATTTCCGGGGGGCTTGATTCTGAGTCTGCGTTTTCGTTGAGCGATGAGGCTATTCAGAATTTGGAATTGTATCGAGACATGGACAGCATTTATCATCTGATAGAACAAACCCTATGCAAGTTCGCACGAATGGTTGCGGTTACAAGGCATCTCAACTACTCCTACAGAATCAACCGATGCCGAAATTACGTTATCAACCATATTTATGAGAAAATTACCGTTTCAGGGATTGCTGCGTATTTGGGCCTTTGCCCTGAATATCTTTCCGAACAATTCAAGAAGGAAACCGGAATACCCCTGAAAGATTATATCCAAACTACCCGCGCGGAGGAAGCCAAGAAACTGCTTCTGTTTTCCGACAAATCCATTATCGAAATTGCATCCTTGTTAAATTATCATGACCAGAGCCACTTTACAAAATCGTTTAAGAACGCCTTTGGGGTCACTCCGAGACGATGCAGAGATATGGGAGTTTTGCTTGAACGGATTCGTTAGATTTTTGCTTGCGAAGTTTATATTTCATGATAAGTACTTGCGTAAATGTCACATCACATATTACCATAATTGTTGTGTGAATTTCCTTGAGATAACAACGGGAAAAGTGTTAGAACGGCCTACTATTACGCTTGAAAGATGTTAAAAGAAGGACTATGAAAATGATAGTCCTTCTCGGCAATTTATAATGAAATCTTGTGGGGAATACTGGACCTTGCTGATATCTTTAGCTGCTTGCAGCTATAAAAGGCGAACCGCTATATCCGCTCGTTAAGATTACATCAATTTACGGACTGCGCAGAAGTGAAGTTCTCGGCTTGAAATGGGACAGCGTAGATTTTGATGCAGGAACGCTTACCATAAAGCACACTGTAGTCAAAGTGCTTGAAACGGTTGAAAAAGACAAGACAAAGAACGCAACTAGTCACAGGAGCTTTCCGCTTGTGCCGGAAGTTAGGCTTTTGCTGATAGAACTCAAGAAGAGGGAAGCTGCAAGCCAGAAACTGTTCGGAAGGGAATACATATTGAACGACTACATACTAAAGTGGGATGATGGTAGACCATTTTCTCCAGATTATGAGTCACAAAAATTTAGAGACTTGTGGATGAACATAACTTGCCGCGGATTCGATTCCATGAGCTTCGCCAGTTTCCTATCAATATGGGGTTTTCACTCAAAGACGTTCAAGAATGACTAGGACATGCCGACATTAAGATGACCGCCAATATATATTCCCACATTGAGGTGAGTAGAAAAAAGAACATGGCTGACATGCTTTCAAGTCACTTGGCGGAGAAAATCTAGAGGTGTTAGAAAATGTGTTAGAAAAAACGGAGATTTAGATATCAAGGCAAAAAGAAAAAGCCCTGCAACCATTGAGATTACAGGACTTTTTCTGGTCCGAGTGACATGACTTGAACATGCGGCCTCTTGACCCCCAGTCAAGCGCGCTACCAACTGCGCCACACCCGGATATGGGGTACGCCATCACAGCGCTTAATTATGCTACCACAACTGCATCGCAAATGCAACACTTTTTTGATAAAAAAGCGAAAAAAATGCCACAAAAATCCTGAGCATACTCTTCAACAATTTTTTCGATAGATAGGTGAAAGGCATCCACCGATTATATGGTGAATGCCTTTTATTTGATGCAAACAGGGGGGTTACCATCTGCAATAGCAGTAAATCTGCGCATAGCCAAAAATAAGTTGGCTGGGAGGTGCTTGAGCCTCGATTATGTGAGGGTTACACCCCAGATAAGCTGGCTTCTCGTTCCGACAACTATGGTGCTGTTAAAGACTGCCGGAGAGGCCTCGACATTGCCACCGACATCAAGAGAGTCGAGCACCTTGCCTGTAAGACCGTCGATGAGGTACATATATCCGCCAGCGGTGCAGTAGACAATGTAGCCGTTGCCATCTTTATCATACACAGCCACAGGGCTGCTCCAACTATATACCTTTGTTTCGATTTCCCAGACAACTGAGCCCGTGTGCTTATTTAAAGCAACTAGAACTCCGGCTCCAGCGCTGGGAGTTCTTGCGACCGGCACGAAAATGAGGTCTGATATCTTTTTCTTGCCAATGGCAAGCGTACCCTGAGTTCCGCCGGAAACGCCGTCCTCGGTGTAGCAGGAGTAATCCTTTTGCCAAACAATTTCGCCGGTTAACGCGTCAATCTTCCAGATTGGTATGTTAGCGGTTCCGTTCGTGGGGGCTCGCCAACCGCCGTGGAAGGAGGTGCTCGTGTAAACATAGGGGTGACCGTCCTCAAGCTCGAGAACTGGCGTGCAGTTCGTGTCGTCCTGAACGTTCTGCACCCAATCAAGTGTGAGCGTTTTTAGATCAAGACACATGAGGTTTCCACCATTATCAGACATTATGATGTGACCGCGCCAGATAATCGCGCTGTCTTCCATTCCGAGCCAGTAAGTATCCTTGGTTGAACGTGTGCCGTTGTACCGCCACTTGACAATATCGGAAGGGTTCATTGAGAGAGTTCCGGCTTTGGCATCGTAACTCGTGTTGAGCTTCATTATGTAGAGAATTCCGTTTTCGCCGGGGTAAATCAGCCTGTCGGTTTCCTCGTCCACCAGTGCGCTGCCGTCAAAGAACGATAGCGTTCCTCGCATTGAAAAACTGTCTGCTGCTCCGAAATTGTACATCTCTGAGCAGTCAAGCAGGTTGATGATGAAAGCTCTTGAGGTGCCGTTCGCGCTGTTGTAGCCCGCACCGAGATATAAAATGGGGTATCCTCTCGGGTCGAGAGCGCCCGCACCCTTAAAGGTGTAGCCGAGATTCATGTTGTCGCGTGTCTTTTTTCCTGTCAGCAGGTCGAGAAAATAGATGTTGCCGTCCATTGTTGCGTAAATGACCTCTGTAAGCGAATCGGCACTTTTAGCCCAGTCATACATATTCATGTGCGCACGGACGTCCTTCGACCAGGTCATCATAAGCGGCTGACCAACCCAACCGCTGCCAGTCCAAACGGTGCCATTCGGCGCCTGGAGCGAAGCTGTCGGCACGGTCCAATGATTGTCGTCGAAGCATTTGTTGACGAGATTTGCCGTTCCGTACGAGCCACTGTCGCGGAAGTTGTTGCCGCGGAAGGTAACGATGCCCTGAACATTCGTATAATTCTCCGGAAGCCCGAAATCTATGGGGTCGTCAAAGCTGTATGAAGAAATGCTTTGGTCGTCGAACATTATTCCTGTTTCAGAAATGAGTAGATTTGGTTTTGTGATGTCCGTTGCCTGTGGGGCGTATTTGGGCAGGGATGGATCTGAATCGGGCGTTTCCTCCGGTGTTGGAGTGGCAGACTTATCCGGAACTATAGGCTGCTCAACGGCCAAACCAGCATTATCCTGCGAGTTTTTTGATGTGTCATGGGCGTTTTCGTAGACGAGTACAGCCAAAACGCAGATCAATGCAAGGAGAATCGAAGCCTGCGCTATGGACGAACGCTGTTTCCCACTCTGAGATGATTTGTGCTTTGTATTTGGCATATAATACCCACCTAATCAGTGAAATTGGTGATTTCGACGCCATTATATCAGAAATCAGAAAGAATGCAAGATTTTTGAAACACAGGACTTTCGGCTCTGATTAAAGAAATTGTTTTGCCAACAGAGCCGAAAGTAGATTTAGATGTTGTTATGCAGTAAGGCTCTTTTCAAATGCGGCAAATGCGGATTTCTTGCCGTCGTCAGACAAAATTGCGTACATGACGTAGTTTCCGACAGTTTTGACTTCAGCGCTTTCGAGCTTGGGATGCTCTTCCGGCATATATTCAACCATCCAAGTGTCAAGACGGAACTGAAGGTAGTCTTTGACGGCTTTCTCAACAGTTGCAACCTGTGAAGAGTCCTTTGCTTTGAAAACACCGAACTCGTCGATATTGATGCCCTTGGAGTTGATTTTTACATCATAACCTTCAAAGTTTGCGGTATCCATCTTCATGGCACCGGAATAATACGTATCGGGCACGGAAACAAGCGTGTCTCCGCTGAGAACGGCGGCAACAGCTGCTGAAACGTCACTCACAGCAACGTCGTTGCGGGCTTGAGTAGTTTTACCGCCACAGGCAGCGAGAAGGGAAAGCGAAAGCATTACAGCGATAAGAGAAATATGTTTTTTGGTCATTTTCGTCTGGTCCATCCTTATATTTTATTTGCCGCATCCACGCCACTATTATTTATAGCCGTGAGTGCGCAGGTAATCAATTACAACCTTACATCCGTCGGCGTTAAGATGCAGCGCTTTGTCGTTGCTTAGTTTGTCGGGCATAGCGCCGTTAGAATCCTTAATCACGCTTTCGCTGTCAAGAAATTTTACACCTGTAGAAGCGGCAATGCGCTCAACCCATGTGTTCGCCGTGTCAATCTTTGCGTTTGTAATTCCGTTCTTTTCCGGGTAACTAGCGGAAACAGGATATATCGAATTTAGGATAATTTTCGTGTTGGGGCTTGCTTCCTGAATAGCCTGGACGAGGCTTGTGTATTCCTTGATGAAATATTCCTCTTCCATGAAAGAGACACCGTTTACGCCTAGGGTAATGAGCATATATTCGGGCTGCTTTTTTATAACCGCGTCTTTAATCGCAAGCTCCGATTTGTCTTCGGGATAAGCAATAGTTGCTGTGCTCCAAAGGTTAAGTGTCAGCGTACCGCTGGCAGGAGTCCAGATCTGACTGTCGGAAACAACGTCATAAAAACCGAGGCCATAGGTCGTGCTGTCTCCCAAAAAGACAAACTTGTCGACATATTCCTGACCCATATCTTCGGTTTCACCCAAGCGGGTGTCTGTGCTTGAAGTGGGAGAAGAAGTATTTCCCGGAGTAGTAGTGTCTTCCGGTGCGGTGGGAGCGACGGGACCCGCAGGCTCGGCAGATTCCGCTGGGGGTGTGGATGCTGGTGGGGGTACTGTGCCTTTTTTGCAGGACGTGAAGCCGAGAACAAAAAGAGCGACAAGCATACATATTACGATAGACGTTGACCAGAAAAAGTAAACGCCTTCCTGTTTTTTTCTTTTCATTTTTACCTCCATGATTTTGGGAAAGTGATTTCTGGCAGTATTGACATATTCTGCTCAGACTGGATTAATCTCAAAATGTATCACTGCTAATTTTATCACTGTATTGCAAGGGTGTCAATCTTTGGCTGGAGAGACAGAGCTTACTTCAAGACAAGACGCAAAAAGGGAAGTTGTAATCTTATTGTATTCTTCACCAACATTTGGTATAATAAATAACGATAATTCGTACTTTTAATGAAATAAGCGTAATTGCAAACAACAAGTAGGTTTGCATATGGAGGCGTTATCAAATGTCGGTCACAGCTGCCGGAGAATAACGATGGCAGAAAGAAAGGATTGTATAACATGGAGCAAATTGAAAGTATAAGTGGACTTGAATATCCAAGCTACATTCACGAAAGCAGACGGCCTCAAAGCGCACCCGACGCAATCGTCGCCGATGGAAAGTCGGTTTTTGGAGCTTTTGACGGGCCTATTAAGGACGTGAACATAATTGACGCTAAAAATCCAATATCTCCAATCCTTCCTCATTTTGCTAACGGCTTGAGAATTAAGGAATGGGAGGCCTATGAGGTCTGCTTTGACGAGGGATTTATCTGCGGAGCGGCCTATGACTTGGGAGTAGCGGTTTTCAACATAATGATGTTTTACGACAGAGCTACAAAAAAGGTGGTTGCAAACCAAATTTTTGGCGCACCCAGAAAGTGCATAAACAATTCACTTATTAACAGCACAAACCGTCTTAAAACTGGCGCGTTTGAAACAATTATCAATAATCAGCTGCAGGAGGGCAAAGCCTATATTAAGGCCGACTATTCTCCGAAGTCCAAAAAGAGAGTCCCTATGGCGGCAGACCTTGTCTTTACCAGTTGCGCCGCTCCAAGTATTACTATTATGCCGCTGGGCGAGAATAGACCACTTTACACTCAAAAGGAGTTTTTTAGAGCGGAGGGCAAAATCAAAATTGGTGACCGAATATTTTCAATGAATGAAAACTCCGTTGGAATAATCGATGACCATAAGGGCTACTATCCAAGGCATATGCACTATGACTGGGTTACTGGCATGGGCGTTGCGGAAGGAAAGCCGCTAGGCTTCAACCTCTGCAAAAACCAAGCCGAAAGCCCTGAAAAGTACAGTGAAAACCTGCTCTGGATAAACGGTGAGCTTCAGTTGCTACCGCCCGTTGACTTTAAGCATTTAGAAAACGGCTCATGGCACGTTTTCGATGAGTATGGAGTAGTGGACATTTCTTTCGAAATTGATGACGCCTACAAGCTTACTTCGAGGTTTGGCTTCCACTCTTCAAAATACACTGCACCCTTTGGATACATAAAAGGCTTCGTGAAGGATTATTCAGGCAACAAAATCGTACTCGACGGATTAACTGGCATGGGCGAGGACATATACTTCGACAATATGTGAGAGATTACAGTTTATCTATATCAAGATAATAAGGGCCGAAATCGTTTGATTTCGGCCCTTATTCATTTATGCTTATTCGGCGTCGGCAGCTAATGCCTTTGCCTCTTCGATAATCTTCTGCTGAATTATTGCGGGAGCATCTTCATAGCGGATAAACTCGAATGTGAAGCTGCCGCGTCCCTGTGTCATTGAACGAAGGTCGATAGCGTAGCTTGACATTTCAGCCATGGGAACCTCAGCCTCAACGACCTGCATTCCGTCTGCTGCGCTCATACCCATGGGGTTGCCGCGGCGCTTGGAAAGGTCAGACATAATGTCGCCCATGTAAGTGTCGGGAATGAAGACCTTGAGGTAGCCGATAGGCTCAAGGATAACGGGGTTTGCAGTGGGCAGACCTGCTTTATATGCGAGGCTTGCAGCTGTTTTGAAAGCCATTTCGGAGGAATCGACGGGGTGATATGAACCATCGACGAGAGTTGCTTTCAGGAAAACGACGGGGTAACCTGCAAGAACGCCTCTGCCGATGCTTTCACGCAGACCCTTTTCAACGGCGGGGAAGAAGTTCTTGGGAACGCTGCCACCGAAAACGTGCTCTTCAAAAATGAGATCCTCGGTTTCGGTCTGTGGCTCAAACTCAACCCAAACATCACCGAACTGACCGTGCCCGCCGGATTGCTTCTTATGGCGGCCGTTTACCTTGACTTTGTTGCGAATTCTCTCGCGGTAAGGTACGCGAGCGGGGACAAGCTCAACTTCAACGCCAAACTTGTTCTTCAGCTTTGAGCACAGAACGTCGAGATGGATATCGCCGGCGCCAGAAACGACCATCTGGTGGGTTTCGGCGTTGTTTAATACTTTGAAGGTAAGGTCTTCTTCAGCAATACGGGTGAGTCCAGCGGCAATCTTGTCTTCCTGACCCTTGACCTTGGGATAGATAGCCATTGAGTAGCAGGGAGTGGTATAGGAAATGCCGGGAAGAGCCTTGTTGAGAGCGGGAGCACAGAGCGTGTCGCCCGTTTTGGAGTCGGACAGCTTGGATACCGCACCCAAATCGCCGCAGCCTATTTCATTTACCTCGATGTTCTTCTTGCCCTGCATAACATAGAGGTGACCGATTTTTTCACTTGTTCCGGTGCGGGGGTTTACAAGAGTCATCTCGTTTGTAATCTTGCCAGAAACAACTTTAAACAGGCTGAACTTGCCGTACTGGTCGGAGACTGTTTTGTAAATGATAGCGGCGGAGGGGCCGGAGTCCTTGACAATCTCGCCGCCCTCTTGGGGATAGGGGAAATAGTTGACAATTGCGTCGAGTAGCAGGGTAATGCCGAGAGCGGTAAACGCACTGCCGCAGAAAACGGGGCAGATGGTGCAGTCGCGCAGACCTTCGCCGAAAGCGGCACTCATTTCGTCAGGCGTAAAGTCTTCACCGCCGAAGTACTTGTCCATAAGCTCTTCGCTGGTTTCGGCAACGCCTTCTGCCAATGTTTTATAAAGTGTATTCAAAGTTGCCTTCATGCTTTCGGGAACGGGGATTTCGGTGCGCTTTCCCTTTGCGTCAAAGGTAAATGCTTTTTTTGTGGCGACTTCGACAAGACCGGTGATTTTCTCGCCTTCCATTATTGGGGCAATCATCGGACAAACAGAAACGCCGAACTTATCGCGAAGCGAAGCGAAGGCCTTGTCGTAGTTTGAATTCTCTTCGTCGGTTTTGGAAATAAAGATTGCGCGTGGCTTTTTTGCCTCGCCAAGCATTTTCCAAGCCTTTTCGGCGCCGACGTTTAAGCCGTCCTTTGCGGAGCAGACGATAATGCCTGCATCGGCAACGCGAAGAGCCTGGCTTACTTCGCCTGAAAAATCGAAATAACCAGGGGTATCGATGATATTTATTTTTATACCGTTATATTCGCTGAACATAGCGGAATCAGCAATACTGATCTTGCGGCGAATTTCTTCTGAGTCAAAGTCGGAAACCGTATTGCCATCAACGACTTTTCCAAGTCGGTCGGTTGCGCCCGTCATGAAAAGAATGCTTTCGGCCAAACTAGTTTTTCCGTTGCCTCCGTGACCCATAAGGCAAATATTACGAATGTTCTTTGTTGCGTAGCTCATGTGGGGGTTTCTCCTTCTTGATAAGTTATATTTTGCTGACTCTGTCAAAACCAATATGCTAAGATTATACACTTGTAAAGTGGCATTTGCAACAAGATTTTTGTACGAAACCACAGGAATCTTCATCACTTTTGTCATTAATATTTTGTTTGACAACAAAAAACAAACCGACCCGCGGTGCTACACAGCGAGTCGGCTTGTTAGGCGTAAAGAGTACTATGGGACTTTTATCTTCTAAGTCCAAGTGAGATTACTAAAACTGGCACGAGCCAGAGTATCATAAACGAAATAGCGTTTCCGACGCTTGCGGAGTCGTAAGCCCCCGACCAACACATGGCTAGCATGATTATCATACCCATAAAAGCACCCAGAATCGACAGAACGGCGCAAAGAAGCAGACCGTTATAGAGCATTTTGCCGCGCTTGACAAGACCTGCAACTGAATTTAGTCCGCCGCGCGCGAACATTGCGGCAACACTTCCGCTCTCTTCGGTTTCGGGAGAAGAAATGCTGTAGCGATCCGCAAAGGAGGGAAAATCGTAGCTTTCCTTTGGCAAACGGAACTTTTGCTTGACAAGCAAAGGCGTGATGTTGAAATCCCTGACCGCAAAAACAGGCTCGGTATTTCCACGAAGAAGTGTCACAAGTCCCTTTTGAACGGATGCAACGGGGACATAGTTGATCTCAAAAACGCCCACAAGCTCGTCGTTAATTGCGGTGTAAACAGCGCTGTTTGAGCCGGCACCCTTAGAAGCTCTAATGCCCATGAGCTGCATAAAGCTCGAAGAGCCGACGTAAACCTGATCGCCGTTTATCCTAGCAATTATACCACCGCCCTCATGGCAGGCGAAATCCTCGACCGTATGTAGTGCGTAACCGTTCTTTTTCATAAGCTCGGTAAAAATTGGGGCAATGCCCAGTCCTGCCGCCGCGACCATGCTGGCGGTGAAGGAAATGACCTTATCGGGACGGAAACCGTCCGGAACGGTTATGTTGGCAATTGATAGGGTTCTGGAGGGGAATACGTCCTTGTCCTTTATTACAATCTGACTGATTTTTCCAAGATCCGCACATCCTGCATAGCCAGCAATGGCAACTCCGCTTCGCGCAAGCCGTTTTGTCAGGACGTAAAAGGGGAATGCAAAGCCGAACACAGCGGAGAAGGATGCACAGACCGCTATCCCTGCGGACAGTGTGTGAATAAAGTTGTTGCATTCCTTGCTTGCAAGAAAACAAAAAAGGCTGAGAATAATTGCAAAAATGATAAAAAGCGGAGTGAAAAGCGAAAACGATTTTTCAAAAATATCCGCTTCCTCAGTTTTGCGGACAAAGCCCGTCACCGGACGCGAAACCTTTACCAATACGCGCCCAACATCCTTGCCTCCGTCCTCTGAAAGCACAACAGACGGAGTTTTCGCCATTGCAGCGGTTTGGAAAGCGATTGCGCAGCTTTTGCAGTTCAGATATGAACCCCAAAGTGCAAATGTCATTGAAAGCGCCGAAACCGCGCAGAAAGGCAGCCCGTCGGCAACGTTTTTGGATACTATTATGTAGATCGCGTCTGCAATCGATACAAGGCAGGAAACCGCAATCAGCGATTCAAGCCCCGGGCTTTTTTTGAAAAGCGATACTATGCCATTTGTGAATATGTCGAGTCCCACGAGCATGACGACAAGCTGGAATATCAAACACACGAACGTTCGAACCAGCGGACTGCTACCCAGAATGCCCATTGCTGGCAAACCGTATGACAGCCAGACCAGAACAAGGCTTAGCGCGGTTGCAAAAAGACATCTTAGCCGCATGGAGATTGCCTGGTCAATATAAAGTCTTGCGGCTTTTTCGGGACTCATATCGGGAAGTTGCTTTTTGGCTTCCTCCTCGGTACGTGCCAGCTCAGCTTTGCGCTTTTCTTCGCGCTTTAGTGAAGAAGCGGCAATCAGCCCGATTATGGGAGAGAAAAGCCGTTCTTTAATATTAGATTCCATTTCAGGACGGTCATCCTCAGCATAATCAGATTGCTCGTATTCGCCGGATGGTGCATATTCGCCGCCCTCTTGTTCACTGTCAGCCGTTTCCGTCCAAACAGACTCATCTTCGCAATGGGGCTTTTTTTCAAAAACCACCGTATCATCGATGTCGGCGGCATAAGAAGACGCGCGTTTTTCTTCTGGAGGGATGAAGGCGGGCTCTGCAAAGGGGTCCTTAAAAATCGGAGTTTGTTTTGACGGTATGTATTCCTTGGAATCTGTATTGGTATTACGGAATTTAGGTTCATCAAAGAACGAGCGGTCTTCTTTGACTGGCTCATTAAAATCCGAGTCACTGCTGATTTTAGCCTCTCCGATAACCTGTCCCTCATTCTCCATGACGATGGGATTGGATTGTGAGGTGATGTCCTCGTAAGTGATAGCAGCAACCTGTTCCTCGGCCCTAAACTCCGCGAGAATAGATTCCACCGAAAGATCGGCGAAACTGCTTGCTCTCAAATTTTTTCCGTTGTTTATATTATCCATATCGCACCCTGAAAGGAGATTGCCGCGGCAGTTGTTTGCAAACGCTGAAAATGCTCCACTTCGCGGTAATCAAAATTGTTGGCGGCAGAGCCGCTGACTATATGTTGCGCTGGCGCAGAACCTCGTAAATCAGAACCGCAGCCGCGGCGCTTGCGTTGAGAGAGGAAACCTTGCCTTGCATGGGGATGCTTACAAGAAAATCGCAATTTTCTCTGATTAGTCTGCTGATTCCGTCGCCCTCGGAGCCGATGACGATGCAGATAGGACCTTTCAGATCGGTTTGCCAAAGAGCACTTGAACCCTCTGCCGCTGTGCCGTATACCCAGATACCTGCGTCTTGCAGCTCTTTGATTGCGGCAGTGAGATTTGCAACACGTGCAACCGCCATATGCTCGGCAGCTCCAGCACTGGTTTTGTCAACGATGGAGGTTAGTCCGGCACTGCGGCGCTTTGGAATCACAATGCCGTGAACGCCTGCCGCTTCCGCGGTTCTAATTACGGCACCCAGATTATGCGGGTCGCTTATCTCGTCGCAAACGACGACAAAAGGCGGCTCGTTACGCTCCACGGCAATCGCCAGAATGTCCGAAACTGTGCAGTATTCACGGACTGCGGCAAGGGCAATAACGCCCTGATGCGCGTGGGTTTGGCTCATACCGTCAAGCTTGCGCCTGTCGGCATCCACAACCACGACACCCGCGTCCCTCGCCTTTGAGGCGATGTGTCCAAGAGTTTTGTCGGTTTCGCCCTTTTGAATAAATATCTTGTCTATAACGCGGCCGGCGCGAAGTGCTTCGATAACGGCGTTTCGCCCTTCGATTATGTCTTCGCGGTCATTTTCAAAATCCATTGCGTGTGACCATTCCTTTCGATGCATTCAATACGAGCAAAACAACCTTAATAAGAGTGGTCGTTTTTCGAATGAATTGCGGTTGCCGCTTCAGCGGCGAGCAATTGGCGTATGAGGTAAATTTGATTCAAGCTTATCTCCAAATCCATATTAGTTTCGGAATGCGGTGAACGCAAATTTATTTCGCGCGATCGCGCAGCTCCTCGACCATGTCTGTGCGCTCCCAAGGAAGGTCAATGTCGCTTCTGCCAAAGTGACCGTAAGCCGCCGTCTGACGGTAAATTGGACGGAGAAGGTCGAGCTTTTGGATGATTTTTGCCGGACGAAGGTCAAAGCTTTCGAATATGATTTCGGCAAGACGCTCGTCCGAAACTACGCCTGTACCCTGAGTGTCTACAACGACGGAAACGGGGCTGGCAACGCCGATAGCGTAGGCAATCTCAATCTGGCAGCGCTTTGCAAGCCCTGCTGCAACAATGTCCTTCGCGGCGTAGCGAGCCATATAGGCTGCGCTTCTGTCGACCTTTGTGGGGTCTTTTCCGGAAAAACAACCGCCACCGTGGGAGGCATAGCCGCCGTAAGTGTCAACGATGATTTTACGTCCCGTAAGTCCTGAATCGCCGACAGGGCCGCCGATTACAAAGCGCCCTGTGGGGTTTACGAAATACTTGGTGTCGTTATCGATGAGATGAGCGGGGATAATGGGCTTAATGACACATTCCATTATGGCCTCGCGCAAATCCTTAGAGCTGATGCTGTCTGCGTGCTGAGTTGAAACGACAATTGCGGGGATACGCTCAACGCACCCGTCGGGGCCGTACTGAACGGTAACCTGAGTTTTGCCATCGGGACGAAGCCAGGTCAGCTCACCGCTTTTGCGAACTTCCGCAAGACGGCGTGCGAGCTTGTGTGCAAGTGAAATCGGTGCGGGCATTAGCTCTTGGGTTTCATCACAGGCAAAGCCGAACATCATGCCTTGATCGCCGGCACCCGTGTCCTCGTCGAAATCCTTTTCGCCCTCTTTTGATTCGAGAGCCTTGTCAACGCCCATTGCAATATCCGAGCTTTGCTCATCAATGGAGGTGAGAACAGCGCAGGTTTTGCTGTCAAAGCCGTATTCGGGATTGTTATAGCCGATTTCATCAACGGTTTTGCGGACGATGGAGGGAATGTCTACATAGCAATCGGTTGTAATCTCACCAAAGACGACGACCATACCGGTCGTTGCAATACATTCACAGGCAACGCGTGCCTTTTTGTCTTTTTCAAGTATTGTGTCGAGAACAGCGTCGGAAATCTGGTCGCACATTTTGTCGGGATGACCTTCGGTGACGGACTCAGAAGTGAAAACTCTGTTTGTAATTTTTTTCTGCATGATATACTCCTTTTCTTTTCTGTATATATATGAAGTGGTGACATTTTTTGAGCTGTTATTTTATCCGTTTATAGAAATATAGCATTACTGCATAATAAGCTAACATATGATAGCACAAATTTCGCAGGACTTAAAGTGTAATATTTTAAAGAAATTCTGTTTTTTACGGAAAATCCACCCGAATTTACAAAATTATCATAGACACCCTTCGCAAAACAGGGTATCATCTTATAGAAAATCAGTGCAAAATATTCCAGTTGGAGGGAATTACACTTATGAGAAGTATTATGCGGCGTATCGACCGCTTTTGCCTTACACACCCGCGCTTTGGGATAAAAAACCTAATGCTGTACATCATTATCGGAAATGCTATCGTGTTTTTCTTCGGTATGGCAGACAGGTCAGGGGCGTTTATTCATCTTCTAGAATTCAACGCTGCGGAGATTTTTACACAGGGACAGATTTGGAGACTTGTAACGTTTGCCCTTGTTCCGTCCACGTTTTCGATATTGTGGCTTGCCCTTGCACTCTATTTTTACTATTGGATAGGAAGCACGCTTGAACGTCAATGGGGCTCGGGAAAGTTCACGATATACTATCTGAGTGGAATGCTGGTTAATATTATTTTCTGCACGCTTATGTGGCTCATAACTGGTAAGAACATGGAAATCGACCCAATGTATCTCAACCTGTCAATGCTCTTCGCGTTTGCGACGCTGTTTCCTGATACAATGATTCTACTAGTAATTATACCCTTAAAAATCAAGTGGCTTGCCTACTTTGAAGCGGCACTTTTCCTCTTTGCAGTAATAACGACTTCATTCCCTGCGAATCTTTTGCCGATTGTTGCGGTACTTAACTACCTCTTGTTCTGCGGTGACTGGCTGTTTGATTTGCTACGTCCGTCCCGAATTCAGCAGAAACAGAAGACGATAAATTTCAAGCAAGCTGCAAAAAAATTCAATAAAGAACAGGCAAGCAAGCCGTATAACCGCAAATGCGAAGTTTGCGGAAGAACAGACAGGACAAATCCTGACCTTGAGTTCCGCTTTTGCTCCAAATGCGGCGGGTATCACTGCTTCTGTATTGACCACATCAACAGCCACGTTCACTTTCAGGAGTAACTATGATTGTAAATACCGAACGGCTTGAGCTTGCCGTACTTGATGCACGACAAATTAGACTTTGGCTCGAAGATATTTCCACGCTTGAAAAAGAGCTGAACTGTTCATATAAAGCCGAACCGATTGAGGGCTTTTTTCGGAAAATCGTTGAGGGACAGGCTGTTTTGACCGAGGAGAATGCGCCCGAATATTATTGGCATAGCTTCTGGCTTCTGATAAGACGGAGCGACAGAACGGTTGTTGGTTCTGCCGATTTTAAGAGCGGTCCCGACGAAAACGGTGAGGTCGAAATTGGTTACGGGCTTGGCAAAGAATATGAGCATAACGGTTATATGACCGAAGCGGTTGCGGCAATGTGTTCGTGGGCAAAGTCGCAGAAGGACGTTTTGCACGTAATTGCGGAGACCGATTTGGATAACGCCCCGTCGCAGAACATCCTTATTCGTTGCGGATTTGTTGAAACGAAAAGAGACGAATCTGTTTGGTGGAAGCTATAAAACACATTTTGAGCACGGTCAACTTCACATTAGATGTGATGTGGAAGCGACAAAAAAGTGTTTCGAAGAAATATGAGCATATAATAAAAGCGAGTGGAATTTCCTCCACTCGCTTTTTGGTTTAGCTGTCTTTTCTGTTTTCAAGCAGTTCTCTAAAAGCTTCAACTCGAATTGCAAGCTGACCTTGCTGCGACATCTGCACCTGACGTTCCATTGAAAGGTGCGGGATATCGGCTTCTTTAAAGAGAGCCTCGAGGACAAAGGTTTCGGTTTCCCACTTGCCGCAGTTTTTCATGCTTACTATAATAACGCCGTCGACATTGTATTCCTTAACAGTGGAAAAAATGTATTCATGCGTGTCGTCGCTATCATCTATCATGCGGGGGCAGGACGAGCGAACAAGGTAGTATTCCGCAATTGAGCCAAGGACATCAGCGTCGTTGTAAGGAATTTCGTCACGTAAGAACCTGATGCCGAAGCTGTTCAAATCGGCAACGACAAGAAGCCCCAAGTCCTCAATTGCCTTAACGTATTCGGGATCATCGATTGCACTTCCGACCAGCATTACACGAGCCTTGAAATTCGTGATTGGCTCACGATTTTTCAAGTCCGCCAGAACAGTCTTCAGAAACTCCACATATTCCTCAATCGGCATTTCGGTTGCCGCAAGAGTAATTCTTAAGGTTTCTGCGCCGCTTACCACGGGGAACTCGGCCTTGTGCAGGTCATAAACCTGCTTTACAAGCCGCCTTGCCTCATTATAAGTGTCAACGCTTTTTTTGAGTCTTTCGTTTGTAAGCTCAACTCCCGTGAACTTTTCAAGTCCCTCGCGCAGTTCGTCAAGCTCACTGTGGAAATACTTGCAGGAGCTGGAGTTCATCATGCGCGGAGCTTCGATTTCGTACAGAAATTGTTCTTTATTGTTGCGTTCAGTAATTTTCTTCCAGTTCGTGATTATTCCGGGCGCAGTACCGCACCCGTTGGAGGTTACAAGCCCATCAAGGTCATATTTGCCCTCGATGAGGTATTGAAGAATTGCCTTTGTGAAACCGCAGCTCTCGTTGCCCATGCAGGCTTCGCCCTCGCTGCAATCCTTGCAGGCGGTCGCTCTAAGTCTTACGGGAAGAGCGTCTGCCGCGTGCAGAAGCTCGAACGGCACATGGCAGCATACGATGCCAAGAGCCTTCTTCCCGTCGGCTCTCCACTGCTCAATTCTATCCGTCGAAATATCGCTGTTAAATAGTTTGTTCATCATTTCTCCTGTTTTGAGGGCGTCACCGCAAAGCGGCAACGCCCTGTAACTCTTTCGAGGTGGTTATTTGAATTTATTTTGTACCGAAAATTCTATCGCCTGCATCGCCAAGACCGGGAACGATGTAGCCGTGCTCGTTCAAACGCTCGTCCATCGCGGCAACATAGATTTCAACATCGGGATGCTCGTCTTGAACCTTTTTAAGGCCCTCAGGAGCGCCGATTATGGACATGAGCTTAATATGCTTGCAGCCGTATTCCTTGATGAAGGTGATGGCCGCAGTTGCACTTCCGCCTGTTGCCAGCATGGGGTCAACGATGATAACATCGCGCTCGGCAATGTCCTTAGGCATTTTGCAGTAATATTTCACAGGGAGAAGAGTATCGGGGTCACGGTAAAGTCCGATATGTCCGACCTTTGCGTTGGGAACCATTGTAAGCATACCGTCTACCATGCCGAGACCTGCACGGAGAATGGGGACAACTGCAAGCTTTTTGCCTGCGATGCGCTTAACCTTTGTAATGGCAACCGGTGTTTCAATTTCGACTTCCTCAAGAGGAAGGTCGCGTGTGGCTTCATAGCACATAAGTGTTGCAACTTCGGAAACCAGCTCACGGAATTCTTTAACGCTTGTGTCCTTCTCACGCATAATGGAAAGCTTATGTTGGATGAGAGGATGGTCGAAAACAGTAACTTTACTCATAAAAATCTCCCTTTATTCTTTTGTATTAAAAACACTTATTTTCCGAAGACTCTTTCCTGCCGTTCCCTTTCTGCTTGACTTAGTCGCAGATATACCGGCAGAAGCTCATGAACAGACTGTGCAGGTTCTCGCTTTGCCGCTGTACAAACACCCCATGCCGATTGATAACGCATAGGTTCGGGCGCGAGAATTGCATTCACTTCGAAATTTTCCAATGCATTATAACACATTGCGGCACCATCTCCAACAATAAAGACGGATTTATTTAGATTTTCTATATCTTCTACTAATTTTGCGGTGCTTATTGCTCTATCCTCACAAAAGCGAACAGGAATTCCGTCCCTCATGATGAAAAGTGCATTGTAAAACTGACCGCGTTTTGCGTCCATAACACAACAGATAATGCTGCCCTCGGGCGCGGCGACACCGTTATAGGCCATCGCAAGCAGGGTTGAAACTCCACAGACGGGTTTCTCCGCCGCCCAGGCAAGACCCTTTACGGCTGAAACGCCGATACGCACGCCCGTAAAAGAGCCGGGGCCTTGTGCAACGGCGATAAGGTCGATGTCTGCAATGGTCATCGACAGATTTTTAAGCATATCTTCCGCCATGGGAAGCAGGGTGCGGCTGTGTGTTAAGCCACTGTTTTGATAATATTGTGAAACAAGTCCGTTTTCGTCGCAGATAGCGACGGAGGCGGATTTTGCACTTGATTCAATTCCTAATATTCGCATGATTATGACCATTCCTTTCACTGCTTTCAAGTCACAAAATGACCAAAAATTGAAAGGTCAAAATTGTGCAAGTGCTGTTGTTGCCTGTGAGATGAGCAACACGCACTTGAGATTGTGAAGCTTGAACTTGATTTGAACTTTCCTACTAGGAGTTCTTAATGGTGATTTTTCGCTCGGTGTCCGACAGCTTATCGATGGTTACCTTTGTCTCGGTGCCGTCGAAAGCGTCGCTGACGTTTTCGCTCCATTCGACGACACAGACGCCGCCTCTCGCGAGATAGTCTTCCCAGCCGATGTCGAAAAGCTCATCGGAACTGCCAAGGCGGTACATATCAAAGTGAAAAAGCTCTAGATTCCCGCTGTATTCGTTGACAATGGTAAAGGTGGGGCTTGTAACGCGGTTCGTTGAGTCAAGCCCGCGCGCCATTCCGCGTACAAAGGCCGTTTTGCCCGCGCCAAGGTCGCCGAATAGTGCGACGACGGCGTATGGCGAAAGCGTTTTGGCAAGCGCCTGACCTGCCAGCTCGGTTTCCTCAACAGTATGAGTGATTATTTCCATAGTCATATCCATTTGCATTATAACTCCATATTTGCGTATGCGTTTAGGTCACTTCCGGCTCTTGCTCCGGACAGATACTCGTAATATCCCTGACAGCCAATCATTGCACCGTTGTCACCGCAGAGGGAGAGCGGGGGAATAAAGAGCTGTGCGCCCTCTTTTTCGGCGGCAACGCGAAAATCCTCGCGTATGCGTGAGTTTGCGGCAACACCGCCGGCGACGGCTATCTTTTTGTAGCCCAGCTCACGCGCGAGCTGCATCGTGCGAGGAATAAGACTATCGCTAACGGCTCGGGTGAAGGAGGCACAGAGAGATTCTCTGTCGAGCGGCTCACCTTTTTGCTCCGTGTTGTGTACGAGATTGACGACAGAGGTTTTCAGACCAGAAAAACTCATGTCATAGGGATTACCCTCAACGTGTGAGCGTGGGAGTGCGTACTTTGAGTCGTCGCCCGATTTTGCAAGCGCGTCAACGTGCTTGCCACCGGGATAGGGAAGCCCAAGAACTCGCGCCGTTTTGTCAAAGCATTCGCCTGCCGCGTCGTCGCGTGTTGCACCGATAATTTTCATGTCCGTATAGCCGCGGACATCGACAAGCATCGTGTTTCCGCCCGATATCGCAAGGCAGAGAAACGGCGGCTCAAGCTCTGGAAAAGCAATGTAATTCGCTGCGATGTGACCCTTGATGTGGTGGACGGGTATGAGCGGAATATCCAGCGCAAGAGCGACGGACTTTGCAAAATTCACACCCACCAGAACAGCTCCAATAAGACCGGGAGCATAAGAAACCGCAACTGCGCCGAGGTCTTTTTTCGTAATGCCCGCCACCGTCAGCGCACGTTCGGAGAGCTGCGAAATTACTTCGACATGAGAACGCGAAGCGATTTCTGGCACAACTCCGCCATAGACTGCGTGTAGGTCAGCCTGTGAAAAAATTTGATCCGTGAGCACTTTTCTACCGTTTTCGGTTATTGCTACGGCGGTTTCGTCGCAGGTGCTCTCAATTGACATTATTAGCATGGGGAACATTCCTCTCTTTTGAAGAACAAAGTCATAAGGAGTGCATTTTCCTTTGGCTTGTCATAGTAGTTTTTGCGTTTGCCAACGACTTCAAAGCCGTGCTTAGTGTAAAGATAAACTGCTGGGTGATTGCTCTCTCGAACCTCAAGCGTAAGAAAGGCTAAGGACTCTTTTGCGCGCTCAATGAGCGCACAAATCAGCGCATCCGCAACGCCGCGCCGCCGAAATTCGGGTGAAACTGCGATGTTCGATATGTAGCCCTCGTCAATGACGAGCATCATACCGATGTAACCCATAACGGCTCCGTCGTTGTCTAAGGCAGCGAGAAATATGCAGTTTGACGCAATTATTTGGTTTTCGAGGGCTGCACGATGCCACGGCAGAGAAAAGCACTCGTTTTCAATTGCCTGAATTTCATCAAGATGCGAAGAATTAACGTCTGTAATTATCATCTTTTGACCTCAATTATGACGCGCAATTTATTTCGCGTCGCTCCAGCTTTTTCCGATATGCGCGTCGACATTCAGCGGAACAGAGTAGGATACGACATTTTCCATCTCTTCCGTCAGAATTTTAATAACTGTTTCGGCTTCCTTTTCCGGACATTCCACGATTAGCTCATCGTGGATTTGCAGTATCAGCTTTGCCTCTAAGCCTTCAGTCTCCATGCGACGGTGAACGTTAACCATTGCAAGCTTGATTATGTCTGCCGCCGTGCCTTGAATGGGGGTGTTCAGCGCAACTCTTTCACCAAAGGAGCGAATGTTGAAGTTGGAAGCTCTAAGCTCCGGAAGGGGACGTCTGCGTCCGAAAAGGGTTGTAACATACCCGTCTTCCTTTGCCTTTTTCTTGATGTTATCCATATACTCGCGTACACCGTTGTACTTTTCAAGATAGGTTTCGATATATGTTTTTGCCTCATTCGGAAAAACTCCGATGTCCTGTGAAAGCGAGAAGGCGGAAATGCCGTAAACAATGCCGAAATTGACCGCCTTTGCGCGGGAACGCTGAAGCTTTGTAACCTCGTTCAGAGGTACGCCAAAAACCTGCGAAGCCGTGACAGAGTGAATGTCCTCACCACTCAAAAAGGCGTTTTTCATGGTTTCGTCGTTGCTTATATGGGCAAGAAGACGAAGCTCAATCTGGCTGTAATCCGCATCGACAAGCACATTTCCGTGCGATGCAATAAACATTTTGCGCAGTTCTGCGCCAAGCTCCGTGCGAACCGGAATGTTCTGCAAATTTGGCTCTGTGGACGAGAGCCTGCCCGTTGCGGTAACGGTCATTTGAAAGCTCGTATGAATTCGTCCGTCTTTACCTATGACCTTTATCAGACCGTCCGCATAGGTCGATTTTAGCTTTGTGAGCTGACGATAATCGGAGATTTTGTCAATAATCTCATGCTTTCCGCGCAGACTATCCAGAACGTCCGCATTTGTAGACCAGCCGGTTTTTGTTTTCTTTCCGGAAGGAAGCATGAGCTTTTCAAAGAGGATTTCGCCGAGCTGTTTCGGGGAATTGATGTTGAATTCCTCTCCGGCAAGCGCCCAAATGTCTTTTTGAAGAGCATCGATTCCGACGGAAAGCTGTTTTCCGTACTCAAAAAGAGCCGGTTTGTCAACAGCAAAGCCTTTGTTCTCCATGTGGGCGATAACTTCACAGAGGGGTAGCTCGATTTTTTCGAGTAGCTCAGTCATTCCTTCAGCGCTAAGCCGCTCCGTAAGAACGGGATACAGTTCAAAAATCGCCTCGGTGCCGAGCTTTACATCTCCCAAATATTTTGCGGAAATTCGCGCAAGCTCATAGCCGCTTTCCGTGGGGTCTAGCAGATAAGCACAAAGCGCCGTGTCAAAGACAAAACCCCCGCAATCTAGATTTTCCGACAAAATGAGACTCATAAAATCCTTGTTGTTGTGGGAAAGCTTGTGAACTTGTTGAGAAAACAGTGCTTTTAAAAAGCTATTGTAGCCTTCACCGAGATTTGCCCAGCGAAGGATATATACGGCTTCACCGTCGCAAATTTCCAGTCCGTCAAGGCTTCCGTCGAGTGGCAAAACGGCGATATAGGGAAGAGCTTCAAGCTTTGCCGCAAGCTTATTCAGCTCGTTTTCGTCGGTTACGTCGATGATAGGGAGAGAAGACGACTTGCTTGCAGTTTCGCTGTTCACTTTTTCGGTAATGCCCCATTTTTCGATGAGCGAATTAAAACCCAGCTGTCTGAAAATTGCGTAGCCGCCACTGTAATCTCCGGTGAAGATGCAGCTATCGGGCGTAAAGTCAATGGGTGCGTTTATTTCGATAGTCGCAAGCGAAAAGGACATTTTTGCATCAGCTTCACCGTCTGTGAGCTTTGTCTTAACGCTGTCCTTAATATCGAGTGCGGAAATGTCAGAGTAAATTTTTTCAAGCGTACCATAGGTGCGGATAAGCTCCATTGCGGTTTTTTCTCCGACGCCTTTAACGCCGGGGATATTGTCGCTCGCGTCACCCATGAGTGCCTTGAGGTCGACTATCTTCTTCGGCTCAAAGCCGTATTCTTCAAAAAACACCTCGGGAGTATATTCCACAGTTTCGGTTTTGCCCATGCGGCTTTTTACGTGCTTAACATGAGTGGTTTTCGTTACAAGCTGAAAGCTATCCTTGTCGCCCGTCACGATGACGCATTCATAGCCGCTTTCGCCGCAAATTCGGCTGACTGTGCCGATGAGGTCGTCGGCTTCAAAGCCTTCAAGCTCAAGACGCTTAATACCCAAGGAGTCCAGCACCTCTTTTAGAATTGGTATCTGAACCGCTAAATCCTCCGGCATTGCCTTGCGCTGAGCCTTGTAGTTTTCATATTGCAGATGGCGGAAGGTGGGCGCTTTTAGGTCAAAGGCCACACACACGGCCTGCGGCTTTTCCTCTTCTATGAGCTTGCGAAGGATCGTCAGAAAACCGTAAATCCCGTTTGTGGGGGTGCCGTCCGGCGCTGTCAGCATACGAATACCGTAGAATGTGCGGTTTACTATGCTGTTGCCGTCGAGAATCATGAGCTTCATGTATTAGCTCCTTTTAAGTGTAATAACGTACTGTGAACAGTCGTGCTTTCGCCTTTATTTTTCGCCGCGTAGCTTAACGAGTCTGTCTCTCAGCTCTGCCGCGATTTCGAACTCGAGCATTTTTGCCGCGTCCTTCATCTGCTTTTCAAGTTTATCTATCAGCAAACGCCGTTCGGAAGCTGTCATTTTAACGCCCGTTTCGGTTCGCTCATCATCAGCTTTACCGGAAATTTCAAGCAGATTTCGAACAGATTTGATGATGGTTTTTGGGGTTATTCCATGCTCAATGTTATAGGCGTGTTGCTTTTCACGTCGGCGGTTTGTTTCGCTAATTGCGGCATCCATGGAGCGGGTTACTTTGTCGGCGTACATGATGACAAGCCCCTCTGCGTTTCTTGCGGCACGACCGATGGTTTGGACAAGACTCGTTTCGCTTCGCAAAAAGCCTTCCTTGTCGGCGTCCAAAATCGCAACCAGTGACACCTCTGGCAAATCCAAACCTTCGCGCAGGAGGTTGATGCCGATAAGTGCATCGAATTCGCCCAGACGTAAATCGCGGATAATCGCCATACGCTCGATTGTGTCAATGTCGTGGTGCATATAGCGGCACTTAATTCCCGCTCCGCCGAGGTAAGTTGTCAAATCCTCAGCCATTTTTTTGGTGAGCGTTGTGACCAGCGTTCTCTCGTTTTTCGCAACGCGTGCGTTGATTTCACCAATGAGATCGTCAATCTGTCCCTCCGAGGGGCGGACGGAAACTTCGGGGTCAAGAAGACCCGTCGGACGGATAATCTGCTCAGCAATCTGTGCCGAGCGCTCGCGCTCATAGTCGGAAGGTGTTGCGGAAACATAGATTGCTTGCTTTATACGCTCTTGGAACTCGGGAAATTTTAGCGGACGGTTATCAAAAGCTGAGGGCAAACGGAAACCGAATTCTACAAGGTTTTCTTTTCTTGCCCTGTCTCCAGAGTACATGGCTCTTACTTGAGGTATAGAGACGTGGCTTTCGTCCACGAAAAGAATAAAGTCCTTTGGGAAATAGTCGATAAGCGTCATGGGAGCGGAACCGACAGGTCTGCCGCTGACTATGCGCGAATAGTTTTCAATGCCGGAGCAGTAGCCCAGCTCCTGCATCATTTCGATGTCGTAATTCGTGCGCTGAGCGATACGCTGCGCCTCGATTAGCTTGCCGTTTTCCTCGAACCATTTGACTCGCTCGTCGCACTCGCGGCGGATTTCGTGTATCGCCTCCACCATTTTGTCCTTTGTGGTGACGTAGTGCGAGGCGGGGTAGATGGCGATGTGTGAGAGCGTTCGCTTTGGGGAACCCGTTACGACGTTTATTTCGCTAATCCTGTCGATTTCGTTGCCGAAAAACTCGACGCGGATTGCTGTGTCGGTTGAATAGGCGGGGAATATCTCCACCGTGTCGCCGCGGACTCGGAACATATTGCGCTCAAAGGCAATATCGTTTCGCTCATAGCGGATGTCTATAAGCCGCCTCAAAAGCTCGTCCCTGTCGCGCTGCTGTCCCTGACGGAGCGAAATGACCATGCTTGCATAGTCGATAGGGTCGCCCAGACCGTAAATGCACGAAACGGAGGACACGACGATTACGTCGCGCCGCTCGAATAGAGATGAGGTGGCACTGTGTCGCAGACGCTCAATTTCGTCGTTAATAGAGCTGTCCTTTTCGATGAAGGTGTCCGTGTGCGGAATATAGGCTTCGGGCTGATAATAGTCGTAGTAGGAGACGAAATATTCCACGGCATTGTCGGGAAAGAACTCCTTGAATTCCGCACAAAGCTGGGCTGCCAAGGTCTTGTTGTGGGCAAGAACGAGCGTTGGACGCTGAACCTTTTCGATGACCTTTGCCATAGTAAAGGTTTTTCCGCTGCCAGTTACGCCGAGCAGCGTCTGATCCTCAAAACCAAGCTCAAGACCGCGGGCAAGAGTCTCAATAGCCTTTGGCTGGTCACCAGCGGGGGTATATTCGCTTACAACATGAAATTCGCCCATGAAACACTCCTTGGTATCTTGATAATTTGTTCGCAAAACGCTTTAGAAAAGTGCACGTTCGCAAGCTCACTATCAGTCGTTATGACTGCATTACCTTAATAAAGTTTGTTGAGCCGGAAACGCCAATCGGCACACCTGCTGTAAGAACAATCGTGTCGCCTTCATGAAGAAGACCGGTTTTGACAACGGTCTTTAGACCTTTTATAAACAAGTCGTCAAGATTTTCTTCATTTTGTGCCATGACCGCGTGTACTCCCCAGTTAAGGCTTAGCTGACGGTAGGTCTGTTCAGAACTTGTGCAAGCGATAATTGGGCATGGGGGACGGAACGCCGAAATCTCCTGTGCAGTTCTGCCCGAAAGCGTGAAAGCGACTATCGCTTGCGCACCCAGGTCGATAGAAGAGGTACAGGCAGCGTGTGAAATTGCGTGCGTCACATTGCCGCCACTGTTAAACTCCATTTTTTGAAAACGGCCTGCATAGTTGATGTCTTCTTCGGCTCTTTCCGCAATGCGCACCATGGTCTGAAGCGACTCAACGGGATATTTACCAGCTGCAGTTTCGCCTGAGAGCATAATGGCGCTCGTTCCGTCGTAGATGGCGTTTGCAACGTCCGTTGCTTCAGCTCTTGTGGGACGAGGAAATGTAATCATGGATTCAAGCATCTGAGTTGCGGTAATAACGGGCTTGCCGTGTCTATATACCTTGCTAATAAGCCGTTTTTGAATGACGGGAACGTCCTCAAGCGGAACTTCAACGCCCAAATCACCTCGCGCTATCATTATACCATCAGAGACATTAAGTATTTCATCAAAATTGGAAATTCCCTGTAAGTTTTCGATTTTAGAGATTATTTTAATCTTTTCGCCGCCGTTCCAGTTGAGGAGCATACGAACCTCTTTAACGTCGTCGGCTGTGCGAACAAAAGATGCCGCAATAAAGTCAAAGCCAGCTTGTGTAGCAAAAATCAGGTCATCATAATCCTTTTTGCTGATATAGGGCATGGTTAAAACTACACCCGGGACGTTTACGCCCTTGCGGTCGGAAATCGGGCCGTCGTTTTCAACCGTGCAGATAATGTCCTTTGATTTGACGGAATCGACGACTAACGAAATTTTTCCATCGTCGAGCAAAATCCTGTCGCCCTGCTTCACGTCCGTAGCAAGACCTTCGTAATTGACGTGCGCGCGTTCTGCTGTTCCGAGACACTCTTCGGTTGTGAGCGTAAATGTGTCGCCGGCTTTAAGAGCAACTTTTCCATTTTCAAAAAGACCGAGACGGATTTCAGGCCCCTTTGTGTCCATAAGCGCCGCAACGGGAACGCCAAGCTCTTCACGCATTTTTTTGAGATTGTTGAGTCTGGCTAGCTGTTCTTCATGCGTTCCGTGTGAAAAATTGAAACGTGCTACATCCATACCGCTCTCAATTAGCTTTTTCAAAATCGAAACATCGTCAGTTGCGGGGCCAAGTGTGCAAATTATTTTTGTCTTACGCATATCTGAACCTCTCCTGTCAAAATACGAGGCACTGCCTCGCCTTGTTTACTTATATTTATTCCATAATATTATACACCATTTGCGGAAAATTGCCACAAGAATATGAGCAAAAAAGTACCGCCGCAAAGCTTTGCGGCAGCACGTGTTTTGAGGAAGACGAATACGGCATCTGATTTTCTGGTACAACTATTGCTGTCGTGTAGTTTGATGTGTGATACTGTGTTTCAAATTCGATTATGACTTTGAATGGAAAAAACTAAATCCTTAGTTTACGAAAGAGCAAAGGCCCATAAACTCACTATTTGCGGTGCTAACGTTGAGTAGTACCAGCCTTCGTTGCTTCGTTTTTTGCTGTTTGGGTCATTCACCTCAAACTTACCGTTTGCGTAACCCGTAATAACGATAAAATGTCCGTTGCTCGTGAAGTCGCCGGGACCCATACTCGCAATGATTGGGTGACCGGAGCTAAGTTCTGAAACCATTTCGTCCTCCGAAAGCCCCACCTGCACAGAACTCAAGCCATAGTTAGCGGCACCGGTGGTCATCAAATCCCAAGCGGTGCCGACTCCGTTAACGTAATAGCCGTTTTGCGCACTGAAGCTCGCGACGGCGGCAGGTGTAGCATCCTTGTTTTCAGTCAGTCCGACAATTACCATCGACAGGCAAGTTGGCCCGCAGCCTGTAAGTCCAAGAACGCTTGAGCCGTATGGGTAGTATCCCCACCGCTCGTCCCATTGCTGAAAGCGCGGAACGCCATTTTCCAGTTCGGAATCGTCAATAATTCCAAAGTCGGTGTCTCCGATGTGCGCGGGATAATCGAGCACGAAAGTGCGTGCCTCGGGGTTTGAAACGAAAAGATGTATCATGTCTTTTGGGTATTTGTTAATGTAGGTTATCAGAAAAATTGCCAAGCATAACAATGCCGCAATTGCAATTAACCCGCGAAATCCGCGCTTCTTGCGCCGTGGATTTGTTTTTGTGTATGACGCCATATCAATTACTCCCTCTATATTTCTGCGTGTAACGTATGTATTACTATGCTTAGTACACTACGAAGCTATTTTACACAAAACCACAAATTATTTGTTACCAAATTGTGAACATTGGGAAAGCAATGGGGAAATACAGGGACAGCTGCAAAACTTGAGCTTTGCGGCTGTCCCTTTTTTGTGCAGTCGGGGGAGAATTTAGCTAACTATTTTATAATAAACCTTTGCAGTCAGTAGATAAACGATGCCGTAGATGAGAGCGAAGACGGCAACCGTACCGAGAGTACATAGGGCGAAGAGTGTTACATCTGTGAGGTTGAAAACCAAAAGGAGCTTAGTTATCATCTTGAACGCGAAGCCGATATGCACAACTGCCATTCCGAGTGGAAGGAAGAATACAACAAGCACCTGACTGCGGATAGCCTTTCTGATTTCGGGCTTGCTCAGGCCGACCTTTTGCATAATCTCAAAGCGTTCCTTGTCGTCGTAACCCTCGGAGAGCTGCTTGTAGTAAATTATCAGCACAGTTGCAATGATGAAGATAAGACCCAGGAACAGACCAAGGAAAAGGAAACCGCCGTACATTGTGTAGAATTCGTCCCTGTCGGCGTTGCGGCAGGCCGCGCTTGCATAGTCGTAGCTGCCCAAATCCGTTCCGTCTGTGGAAGTGAGAGCGGTTCCAATGGCGGCGTCAACGGCGTCACGGCAGGCAAGTTGCTGTTCAATTGTGCCGCCTACGTCAAAGCCACAATACCATTCAGGAGTAATTCCTGTCAGGTCGTTACCGAACTCTGCAAAGGTGTCATCTGAGACGATGAATACATAATTGTCTGTGGTAATTGCCGATTTGGTTGAAACGGATGGGAAGCTTTCGAGCCAACGAGTAACCTTATAGCTCTTGCCGAATACCTGGAAGCTGTCCTTTATCTTTGGGTTTTCGGAAAATGCCAGCGTCGTGTCGGAGGATAGTTCAACCTTTTCGCCTGAAATTCGTTCATATTCAGTGGCGGAAAAGATGTAAATGAACGAATTGACATTGGGATTGGCATACGCGGTGAAGTCGTTTCCAAAATCATTTCCGTTGCGAGTGCTGGCAAAGTTGAGAAAATACAAATCCGATACGTTTGTCATTTCCATGCCACAGTCGGAAACGGTTTTGCTGATGGCACTTCTTAGGTTTTCACGTGCTGCCCCAGTTGGCTTGCCTACGTCAACAACAATTTCGCTGGGATATATATTTTTAAGCGCACCTTCTGAACCAAGATACAGACAAACCGTACCCGAAACCATAACAAGCACCATTGTTGCGAGAATGCATATATTCGCAAGACCTACTGCGTTTTGCTTCATGCGGTAAATCATGCCGGAAACGGGGATAAAGTGTTTAGTCTGGTAGTAATAATTTGACTTGCTTTTCAGACGCTTCAAAATAGCAATGCTGGTTGCCGTGAAAAGCAGATATGTGCCAATTATGACAAGAACGACCGCTACAAAGAAAAGCATAATAGCCTGCAAGGGCGCTTCCGTGACGATTGCAATGTAGTAGCCAGCGCCTAGAGCAAGAAGTCCGAAAACGGCAAGAATCCACTTCGTTTTCGGCTCTTTTTCACCCACGTTGCCGCCGTGCAGCAGCTCAATGGGGTTTGAGAGCTTTATTCTTACGAGGTTCGACACAAGTATAAGCAGAAAAATTCCGCAGAAGAGGCAGGCGCTGTAAAGAATTCCTCTGATTGATATTTCAAAGCCGTAAGGAACGGCAAAACCGACAAGCTTGCACATAAGCAGGAGCGTAAGCTTTGAAAGTAGAATACCCAGCCCAAGTCCGCAAATGAGAGTTATGATTGCAACAAAGAGTGTTTCAAAGAACAAAACGCTTGCAATGTTGCCCTTTCCCATGCCGAGGATAT
>CAZLLK010000004.1:0-76512 GCA_964560435.1 uncultured Oscillospiraceae bacterium | reverse complement strand
TCTCAAAATTAAGCAGAGTGTCGGCAAAAACGCTCCGCTACTATGACCAGATAGGCCTTCTGAAGCCGGGATTTGTCAGTTCCGAGTCTGGCTATCGATACTATGAGGCTTCACAGCTTCGCGATATGTTGCTTATCTCGCGGCTTAAGCAGTATCAATTTTCGTTGCCCGAAATAGCCTCGGTTCTCGCAAAAAAAGACGATAGCTTTCTGGTTAGTCTCATCCAAGACAAAAGGGGTCAGCTATTATTGCAGATTTCCGATCATCAGCACATCCTGCTTCAGATGGAGCAGGATATTGAAAAAATTGAAAGGTGTGAGAACATTATGCAATCTAATTATTTAATCAAAACAGTTGAGTTTGAACCGAAATATATCTATTCTCTGAGGCAGACGATGAGCCTTCAGGACTTTGGTGAGGTTTTCGGCAAGTTGTTCGCAGGCTTAGGGAGAAAACATTTGAATCCTGCGGGTCCATGTTTGTCGGTATACTTTGACGAAGATAACTTTAATCGCGAGTGCACCGATATTGAGGTGGGCGTTGTTGTAGCCGAAAGTAGCGGCGAGAACATCCGAAAGCTTGCCCCCGGGTTTTGCTGCTTTGCCTCTCATGTCGGTCCCTATGACGACTTCACCGCGTGCTACACGGCACTGGCGGAATGGATTGAACACGAGGGATACACCATTTCCGGTCAACCCATCGAGCTGTATGTCAAGGGCTGTGAAAACAATGTTTCGCCAAACGAGTACGTAACTGAAATTTATTTTCCCATCAAGAAGTAGTCTCTCGCAAGCGTAAGGAAACCGAGGCACCTGTTTTAAAAATTGACAATGCACTTTCCATCGACAACAAGAACTCCCACGGCCTTATAGGTTGTGGGAGTTCTCATATGTTTTTGCCGTGAAACCGCCCTTCAAGCACACAATATCTCTTGCTTTTTGCGGCGCTTCGGTTCTTGCCTAAGGATGGAGGCGACAACGCAGCAGAATGATAATCCATTTTAAAATACTTCGTGGGGTGACGGGAAAAGTTCCGTCTGCATATTATGTAATAATCCCTATGAAAAGGAGGCTTCATTATTTTGTCTTGCGATTTATTTCATGATCCCCAAACGCCACCCAATGATGGCCATTGCCCCCCTCCACATCCAGACGATTGCTGTTTCGAGGAACGCAGAAGAGATATTACTCAATATGCAGATATAAGTTTGCCTGTTGATATAGACCCGTCCGCTGCTGTTGGGAGAATAGAAACCGAGTGGCTTGGAGAGCCGATTGTCGTTTGCAGAAAAGAACATTGCGGCAATACTTGTAAAATCACAATAACACAAAAGGTTCGTGTCACAATTCCCATTACCTATTGTGTTGTTACCTGCGTAGGCGATCCAGACGTTGACTGCTGCATTAAGCACCCATGCGAAAATGAAAAATGCAATTAAGCAATTTTTTCTCGCAATCCATCGGTAGTGTTAGTTGAGCAAATTATTAGCGGTAACACTATTTAGGGACACAATCCTTCTGCTATGAGAGAACCATCTATGGCGGGCGGCGGCGTAATGCCGACCGCCCGCTTGAGGGTTAAGCTTTATTACTTATGCCGCGTGCTACAACTAAATTTTCTTTTCCTTGCTATTTGCCGTTATCGTCATCATAATCCGAATCGCTCATGTCCTTTGAAATTTCTGTCGAATATCTGGTTCTTTCCGTAGATATCTTATCGTAATCCGTATCATGCCTGCGTGCTGAATTAAACCACCTCATTGCTAAATAGCATAAAGAATAAAATGCTACTACAATTACCCCGGCTAATAGCCCGTAACCTTGTCCGGGAATAAACGGCATACTTATAATAGAGACGATTAAAAAGAGCAAAACTAATACTGATGAATATGGGAAACCCCTCATTTGAAAGTCTCCGACAGCAGGCCGACCGTTCTTTTTACGAAAGCGAATATGAGTTGCCATAATCGCACCGTAGGTGAATAAAATAGCAAAACCTCCCGCGCTTATCAAAAACAGGTAAATCTGAGGAGCCAATAGCGCAAAGCCAAGACCGACAAGCATAGCAAACCCAGAAATCAATATTCCACGATAAGGAACATCCGTTTTATCTTTTAAAAATTCCGGCGCCAGTCCTTCATCGGCGAGCGAACGCATCATTCTTCCAACCCCAAACATAGCGGCTAGCATTGTGGACAGTATTGCTGAAATCAGCACTATATTCACGGCTGTTCCGGCCCATCCGATTCCGACGGCATTTAGTGCCGCAACCATCGGACTTCTATCCGCACTGATTCCGGCTGTTGATACAAGCGGAAGGATTACAGCATAAGTTGCGATATAAAGAGCTACCAGGCTTATAACCGTGTATCGGATTGCTTTAGGAATTGTTTTTTGGGGATTATCCGTTTCTGAAGCGGCTAGTCCGATTATCTCGAATCCAGCATAGGCAAACAGTACTATCAGCATACTGCCCGCAACGCCCCCTATTCCGCCGGGAAAGAGCGACTCGTTAGCAAGCGCCCCGATTCCAACCGCTGGTTTTCCGGGAAAGAACCCGACAATAAGCAGGATAGCCGTAATTACGAAATACACTATTGCAAATATTTTTACGGCAGCAAGAGCGCTTTCCAATTTGCTTAATTTTGTTGCCCCCAACAGATTAACTAGCGTAACACAGACTATTATAATGCTTCCTAATAAGGATATTGAAATATTCGGGAACCATTCGCGCACCAGAATAGAAATGGCTATTGCTTCGCTGGACATTGCCAGCGCCATGCCGGTCCAATATACCCAGCCAACAACAAATCCGGTTCCCCGCCCGAAAGCCTTTGACGCAAAAGTGCGAAATGAACCGCTGTCAGGATTTGATATTGTCATTTCAGAGATGGCATATAGCACATAGTGAACCACTATTCCGCCCAGCACATAACAGATTATCACGGAAGGTCCGGCAGCGTGCATTGCTACCGATGTGCCAAGAAAAAAAGATCCTCCAATAACAGATCCCAATGCCATCATTGTAAGCTGCCCCGCTGATAGTCCTTTTTTTTCTTTATACATAATGTCAGCTCCTTTTTCGTTAACACCTTATATTTCATAGCTGCAGAGTGGCAATATGACATATAAATATACAAATTATACGCCTGCAGACAGAATCAGCACGTGCGCGGAATAATTGCCGCTTGCGGTTATTATTCCATAAACTTAATAATTCATGTACGAAAGTGAGGAACTATCAAAAATAGCAACACGAAAAAATAAGCGAGAAGGTTTTGCCCAAAAGGACTGACCTTCTCGCTTATCTGCTGAGGAATATCATGACGCATTCTCGTTTTCCGGAAGTGAATATGGAGGAGACACATGATTAAATGATTCCGCAAATCATCTAAGTCCAGACGACAAGAACGCGATGATAACGTTAGAACTTTTGGTCAGTCCGAAAAGCGTGTCGCGCCGACGACGGATTCCATATACTCGCCAATTTGAGTGCGAAGCTCGTCGTTGGATTTGTAACGCGGGTCGATAGCATCAACGTCGACGTACAGTGTTGGGATGCCATACTTTTCCTGTATGTAGTCGGTGACAATCTTTCCGGATGCCCAGGTGTGCTTGCAGCCAACATGACCCATGAAGATAGAAACGTTGACCTTGAAGTCATCATACATTTTGTCGATGACCTTCAGCCAGTAATCGGTGGGGCCGGTTGCTCCGTGAATCATCGGAACAAACAAGAAACCCTGCGCCATTTGCAGCTTAACTCTTTCCCAGTTGTCCAAATCGTCAAATATAATTCCGTCCTGATAGCCGAAGCCGTCCATAACAGTGATTGCGCCGTAGGTCTTTTCCATCCAGTCCATGATACCGGTGTTTGACCACAGCATATTCTGCATGAGGCAGACGCGATAACGCTCTTCGGGGCAACGTGTAGCGGTCATTCCCATGTCGGCGAGCATATTGCCCATCTCGAGCTGCGTTTGGAGCATTTCGGTAACGGCGGTGACACCCGCAAGCGGAGCAATTATCTCATTCAGAACGAGCATACGGCCAGGGAGCACACAAGGAGTTTTTTTGCGGAGGTCAGCAAGCTTAATTAGAAGGTCATAAGCTTTGTTGGACTCCGCGTTTATTTCTCTGATTTTCGCTTGACGCTCTGCATCCCACTTGAGGCCAGTTAGCTCCTCCATCCATTTTACGAACGGGTCAATCTGGTCGGCGACATACTGTATTCCCTTTGCGTCATGGCGGAAGGGCAAATCGAAGGTGTAGCAGGGACAGTCGAACAACCGCTCCATTATTGGATATGCAATGCGAGCACTGTCGCACGCCAGGGTTGCGTGCACGAATGCGTCAAACTCAACGCCAAACTCGCCCTTTAAAGCGCAGCCCATCTGTGCCTTGTCAATAGCACACATGGAGGTCGGCGCATACTTTTCTGTCTCGTCGATGAAGCGTCCGCACAGGTCTTCCATGGAAGCGATACGGGTGGGGATGGTGTCGAGGAAGAAGGGAACGCAGTCAAATGCGCGAAGTACGGCAACAGGAACAGGGCCGCCGAAAGCCACAAGTCGCTTGCCGTTCTTGTGAGCATCTCTAATTTCTTCCCAGTAGAATTTTTGAATATCAACCGTCCACATGATTTCCGGCATACCCTTTGAGAGCATATACTGGTAAATGCTATCTACCTGCTGGCAGGTCAGATCAATCATATTTACCGGCAGAGTAGGATCAAAGTTCTGTTTTGGTGCCATTTATTTTTCCTCCTTCTTACTTCTCTATCATTTCGATGAAAGCTTCTGCGCGGACAGCGAGTTGTCCTGCATTAGCCATCTGCTCTTCACGTTCAAGCTGAAGCATGGGTATGCCCACAGCCTTGAGGTCTGGCTCAAGGTAGTAGGACTCACCGCCCCAGCATTCGCAGTTCTGCATTTTTTCATATACGATGCCTTGTACGTTGTACTCTTTGCAGCTTTCAACAATTTCTTTGTGTATTGCAGGACGGTTGTCAAGTGCGCGGGGGCAGGTGTTGCGAGTTAGATAGTACTTTGCGATAGAGCCCATAACGTCCGTATCGTCAACATCGAGCTTATCGCCGAATGCTCTTGTGCCGAAGCAGAGAGCGTCTGCCACTACGAGTCCGCCCTTGTCCTCGATAACTTTGATGTATTCAGGATTATCGAGAGCGGAGCCGATAATCATAAGCCGTGCACGGGCTTCAATGGGCTCGCGATTCTTTGCGTCAGCAACAAACTCCGTGAGTGCCTCGATGTACTCGTCAATGGTCAAATCGCAGCTTGCAAGCATGATTCTAAGCGCATCTGTGCCGGAAACCTTAGCTTCGTTGCGAAGCACATTAACCTGAGCGATAAGGTCGCGAACCTCGTTGGTCTTTGCGACAGCCGTCTTCAGGCCCTCATCCGTAACCTTTGTGCCCGAGAAAGCTCCAAGCTTTTCTGCCATATCCTGAAGCTCGGTCTTATAGTATGCAATGGTAGCATCGTTGGTAATGCGGGGCGCGCCCACCTGGAAAATAAACTGGCTCTTGCCGGTCTTCTTTGCAATGTGTTCCCAGTTGTCCAGAATGCGGGTTGCCATCATGCAGCCATCGGACTGCAAAAGACCGTCAAGCTCATATGTGCCGTTCATCAGATACTCAAGAATGGATTTTGCATAACTGCAGCTAAAGCTGGACATCCACGCTTCTGCGTCGCTGCCGTCAACGCAGTTGGTTGCTCTGAGACGCACGGGCATAACGTTTGCCGCAAGGATGATTTCCGCGGGGACGTGGCAGCACACATATCCAAGTGCTTTTTTGCCGGATGCTCTCCATGCATTAATAGAATCGACTGAAATATTAGTCTCGAATGGTTTTTCGTAACTCATAGGGTTCCTCCATTTTTCATTATTTTTGCTTAAACACTTCTCTGAACAGAAGCTTATCGCTGTATGGCTTGCCTCTTTGCACGTAAGAACTCTCGCATTCTTTTTTCTCGGGCTCTTCACCCTAGAGTTTTAGTAATTACCGCCTTTGTCTAATAGACGGAACCGCTCTTTGATATATATAAGATAGAATTCTTCAATATATTCCTTAAACAAAAGACAAACTGTCCCACAACAATTGAAGACTTAATGTGTCTTGAAGCAAAGCCGGTTTTTAACGATAAAATAGCGGTGTACGGTTACTCAAAACAACCTTACCCCGCTATTTTATGGCTATCATAATGCTAGCTATTTAGAACTACAAACCTGTTTTGGTATTATATTTTTCTTCTGTATGCTCTTTCCCAGGTGGCGAACAAAGACCGTCGCAAAACAAATATATCAAAATAAATATAACTATTATATCTTCCGCAGGAATATGTATGTAATGCAGTTTTATAAGTCCTACACGCTTATGTGTTAACAAAAGCGCGGTAGTTGTTGAGTTAAGAAGATAATCCATCCTATTTTTGATTACACCGCCAGAAAAAATTTGTCTTGCACGTGGACAAAAGCCCTTGCCGAGTAAGCACCCGTTTTAACTAATAATAGAGGGGAGTAATTATTTTATGGCAGACTGGCAATCTCACTACAAAGAGCATTTGGTTACAATGGAGGTCGCGGCCAGAAGTGTAAATTCCGGTGACGGGCTGTGGCTCGGAGCTGCAGCCGAAGTGCCCTATTCGTTTCTTGAGAAGTTGCACGAAAGGATGGAGGGCCTACATAATGTTGCGCTAATATATACCGTGTTTAGCAAACCGATTGATTTGATTTTTGACGTTGAGGCAAAAAAGCATTTCAAAATGGTAAGCTTTTTCACGCTGCCTCTCGAGCGCATTTCCGCTGAGATGGGAATTGTTTCCTTGTGGTCAAATTCCTTTGAATTTATTCCACGAGCAGCCCTCGAAATATATAATTGCAATACGGTAGCATTAAATGTTTGTCCACCTGATGAAGACGGTTATTGCAATATGGGCATTTACGGAAGCTCCACAACAGGACTTATCGCTCATGACAACAGAATTACAAAGACTATTGCAATTATTGACAGAAACCAATCCCCCGCAGGCGGAAACAGAGCCGAAACCAGCCTAAAGGTTACGAATTTTGATTACATAGTTGAGTGCGACGATGTTCCTTTTGAAATTCCAGGTTCCATTCCAACAGAGCTTGACCAGAAGCTTGTGGAATATGTTGTTCCGTTTATCCACGATGGTGATAAGCTGCAAATCGGCTATGGCGGGCTTGGCGATGCCGTATTGGCTAGCCTTGACCATCTAAATAACATTGAAATTTACTCAGAAGTTGTCAGCGAGGCCATGCAGCCGCTGGTCGAAAAGGGTATTGTGTCAAAGCTAAGCTTCGCAAGCTGCGGCGTTGGCTCTCCCAGCTTCTTTAATTTCCTTGCCACAAACGAAAAAGTCCATGTCAGGGATGTCACCAAAATGATAGACCCCTTCGGAATCGCGGCTCAGGATAACATTGTTGCCGTAAATTCAACCTTCATGGTCGACCTTACAGGGCAGGCTTGCTCCGAGGCTCAGGGAATTAACCAATATAGTGCTGTCGGCGGACAGTTTTCCTATCTTTATGGAGCGATGAAGTCAAAGGGTGGCCGCAGTCTCCTGTGTCTGCGTTCGACATACACAGACCACGAGGGCGTCCGGCACTCGAATGTTGTTGCTTGGCTACCGGAAAAGTCAGTTGTCACGGCTCCACGTTACCTCACCATGTACATCGTCTCCGAATTCGGAGTGGCAGACGTATTCCTCAAAACAATAAAAGACCGTATTAAGGCTTTGCTAAAAATCGCTCACCCGGATTTCAGAAAAGAACTGAAAGAGCAGATTATCTCTTCAGGACAAATTGCGGAAGACGACTTTGATGAATAACTCGAGCCTTAGTTGAGGACAGCACAATTAAGTTCCGTGTTCAGTGCGAGATGACATCAGCGGACTCTGAAATTGTTAATAGCGCAAAAAAAGACACTCATAATTTTGAGTGTCTTTTTCCAAGTCGTTTTGAACATTGCAATGCCCCTCTCGCGTTGCGAATGGGGCATTGCAAATTGGGATAGCCGCGAAGCATAAGCGTCGCGCGCTTCCTTTGTTTGTAAAAACTATGTTTCGTCGCGAACAATAATCTCGCGTATGCTGAACTCCTGACCGGAAATCAAGGTTTTTTCCTCGCTGCCGCAATATGGGCAGATACCCTTGTGTTTTCCGACTTCATATGGCTTTCCGCAGCCGTCACAAATTCCTCTGCCGGGAACAACTTTGAAGTCCAGCTTCGCGTCCTTGAACAGGGGTTTGTCCGCGACCACAATCGGGAAATAATCAATCATAAATTCCGGAATTATCGCGGAAAGCTCGCCGATATCCAGAACAATTGACTGCACGTTAAAGATGCTTTTTTCTTCCGCAAGCTCCTCAACTATTCTGATAACTTCCATCATTACACTAAGCTCGTGCATTTGCACCTCCATGTGAGTCAGGACGCACTAAGAAAAATTGCTTCTTAATTTTATCTTTGGGTATGCCGAAGAAATTATACCCCGACATACCCAAAGTGAAATTTATTCTATACCTGTTTCGGACTACTTCTTGCACTCATTTGCCAGTCTTACGGCAATCTTCTCGACGCGAAGTTTCCTGCCGTCCTCAACAATCTTGTCAATATCTGCGAACAAATGCTCAGGAGCGTCGAAGGTGTGAACCAGCTTGATAGCATCGAACTTGCACTTGGTTGTGCAGATACCGCAGCCGATGCAGCGGTTCTGATCGATAACTGTTGCGCCGCAGCCGAGGCAACGGGCGGTTTCCTTCTTCATCTGCTCTTCGGTGAAGGTTCTGCGGCTATCAACAAATGACTTTGTCATGTTGGGACGATGGCCGATTTCCTGACGTGAGGTATTATCGAAGCCCTTGACAATCTCGTCCTTGTTAAGATTGTCTTTATCAAGAGACTTGAAGACTCTCTTGTTGCGGCCGAGAATCAGAGACTGACCATTCTAAGCACTACGGTGCATGGAGACAGCGCCCTCTTTACCGGCAGCAATTGCATCAATTGCATATTTGGGTCCGGTGTAAACGTCGCCACCTGCAAAGATGTCGGGCTCGCATGTTGCATATGTAAAGCTGTCAGCGACGACTGTATCGCCACGGCCAAGCTCAACCTTAAGACCGTCAAGCAGGTTGCCCCACTCGACGCTCTGACCAACGGAGATTATGACTCTGTCAGCTTCAACGTTCATGGTCTGGCTCTCGTCGTACTTGGGAGCAAACTTGCCGTCTGCATCAAATACAGAAACACACTTCTTGAATTCAACGCCTGTGACCTTGCCCTCTTCGGTGATAATGCGCTTCGGGCCCCAACCGTTGTTCATGCCGATGCCTTCGCCCTGAGCTTCTTCGATTTCTTCGGGGAGTGCAGCCATTTCGGAGGGCTGCTCCAGGCAGTACATCTGAACATTTTCAACCTTTTTGAAACGAGCAGCACTTCTTGCAACGTCGATAGCAACATTTCCGCCGCCGATGACGATGACGTTGCCCTTAATTCTGATTTCTTTGCCAAGGTTAACATCGCGCAGGAAGTCAACTCCGTAAATGACACCCTTTGCATCTTCGCCTTCAATGTTCAGCTTGCGAGCGCCCTGTGCGCCGATTGCAAGATAAAACGCCTTGTAGCCTTCTTCGCGGAGCTGCTTAATGGTGACGTCCTTGCCGACCTCAACGCCGCACTTGAACTCAACGCCCATGTCCTTGAGAATGTTGATTTCGGCGTTTACGACGCCCTTTTCAAGACGGAAAGCGGGAATGCCGAGAGTCATCATGCCGCCGGGAACAGGATACTTGTCGAATACGGTGACCTTATATCCATCGACTGCAAGATAGTAAGCGCAAGAAAGACCAGCTGGGCCTGCACCGATAATTGCCATCTTCTTGTCGTAGTTGTGCTTTTTCTTGGGTATTGCGCGATAGTCAGCATTAAACTCCTGATCGGCAATGAATTTCTTGATTCCGTCGATTGCGATAGGATTATCGAGGTCACCGCGGGTGCACTCGCTTTCGCAGCCGTGGGGGCAAATACGTCCGCAAACTGCCGGGAACGGGTTCTCTTTCTTGATAAGCTCAAGAGCTTCAAGATAACGACCCTGGGAAGCAAGCTTGATGTAACCCTGAACTGCGATATGTGCGGGGCAGGCTGTTTTGCAGGGAGCCGCACCGGTTTCAACAACGTTGACCTTGTTGGTGCGCCAGTCGGGGTTGTACATTTCCGGACCCCACTCATGGTCATCGGGCATTGGTGTGGGTATAAATTCGATGGGAGTCTTGGAGCAAATCTTCTATCCCAGCTTCAAAGCGTTTGTTGGGCAGTATTCAACGCACTGGCCGCAAGCTGTGCACTTTTCCTTGTCAACCTCAGCAAGGTAGTTACTACGGGATGCGTTGGGGGTGTTGTAATACTGGGAGGTACGCAGAGCGAAGCATGAGCAGGAGCAGCAGTTGCAAATTGCGAAAATTTTACCTTGTCCTTCCATGCTGGTGATCTGATGAACAAGACCGTCGTCCTCGGCTCTTCTGAGAATATCGTAAGCTTCGGTGGCGTTGATTTTTCTGACGCGGTTAGCTTTGACAATGGAATCTGCAGCAGCGCCCATGATGATGCACATATCTTCTTCAAGATGTCCGCAGCCTTCGCCTGACATACGTCTTGTACGTCTGCACTGGCAACCGGTTACGCACAGATGATCTTTGTTTCTTTCAACATATTAGCTAACTTCGTCGAACTTAACGACCTTGGTGTCGCCGCTGATTGCTTTTTCAACGGGAAGAACACGCATAAGACCGGCGCCAACAGGTGCGTTTGGCAAAAAGTCCTCAAAGTGCTTGAGAGTGTATTCGTCAAATCCTCTCGCAATTTCAAGATGAGCTTCAACAAGGTCCTTGTTGATAACGAGCATTTCATAAACTCCGGGGACAATGATAATCATAACGTAAATATCGACGCCCTTCATGTTTGCGGTAACAAGAACGCCGAGGTCTGCCAGATCTTTAAGAATTCTCTGGGTATCTTCCAGCGATCTGCCGAAATCTTCATAAAGAAAGTCTGCGGTTGTGGGCTGATTAAGCTCCATAAGACACAGAAGGTCTGTCTGCTCGTCCGTCATCCACTCATAAAAGGTGTAGTACTCCGGATCGGTCTCCGTGGGCAAATAATTGTTATTTGCCATCTTTTGCGCTGCGCGTGCAACATTTTCTCTGAATGCCATTTTTTGTCCTCCAATTGTAATCACAAATTTGATTTGCCGAAAAACAAAGTCTGTAACTGGAGTTTTGTTCAAAAAATCCCACACAAACTTGGTAAAAATGTGCAGAGACTGGGCCAAACAATGCGAACTCTTGGACATTTTCACTCCTGAGTAAATTAAAAGCGCGCAAGATATGTATTTCCAGATAAATCCAATTTGTAACAGGACTAAATGTTTGTCTTTTTTGAACATTTTAATGGGTGAATTGAAGACTGTCTAAGCTTTAGGGGGCTGGTTGTTAAAATTTAACCCATAAACGATTTTCATGTAAAAATGAGTTTACATTTGCCAAAGAATTTTAACTGAGCTTCAAGACTGCTTCCTACTCAACGTGAAACAGCTTTTTCATATCCTCTGGAAGGGGCACAGAGAAATGCAACGACTCTTTAGTTAGGGGGTGGAGCAGCTGCAAATCACCCATGTGTAGGGCGTGACGCGAAATCAGGTCGGAGTCCTCCGTGCCATAGAGAAAATCCCCAGCCAACGGACAGCAGATATGTGCCAAGTGCACGCGAATTTGATGCGTGCGTCCTGTAAGCGTACGAACACGCAACAAGGCAAGGTTTCGTGCTTCGTCGACGGATAATGCCTCGTAAAACGTGGTGGCTTCCTTGCCGTCTTCATCGCCGCACACCTCATGCACAAGTCCAGAGCCTGTCTTTCGGCGTATATGCAGGGATATTTCTCCACTGCTTTGAGGCGGAATGCCAAGTGTGATGGCGGTGTATTGCTTGCGGATGAGATTTCTTTTTGTCATTTCATTCAAAACCCCGGCGGCAAATGCGTTTTTTGCAAGTAAAACTATGCCGGAGGTGTTATTATCCAATCTGTTGACCACCCTTGCGGTGAAGGTCTGTCCCTGCTCCAAATAATAAGCTGCAAGGTAATTGGCAAGTGTGTTCTCGTGGTTGTGAGTCACCGGATGGCAGGGCAAATAAGCGGGCTTGTTTACCAGCAAAACATCTTCGTCCTCAAAGATGATTTCAACGGGGTGAGCCGTGGGAGTAACACCTTCAGAGCACATTTCTTCCGTTTCAACCACGAAGGTGATTTGAGCACCTTCCCGCACCACAAAATTGACCCATCGGGGTTCACCGTCCACCAAAATGGCATTTTCGGTTTGTTTCATATGCGAAACAAGCCCAGCGGACATCCCATATTCTTTTTGCATTATTTGCTTTAGCGTGCGACCGTCGTGGCGGCTTTCTGCCCGCAGCTGCAAAATACGTTCCATAAATGTTTCCTTTCTAAGGGTTTTGGGTGTTACGCTTCGTGTAAATCCAGCGCGTGTCGCCGGAAACGGCGTGCGCAGATATAATAATCTCTTGCGATTTTTTGATTTATCGCGTGCCGCCAAGGCGGCGTGAGCGCGGTATAATGTCCGCTCGTATACATTATATCAGAAATCTAATCATCGACCCGATTTTTCGCTCTTTAGTGGTACTTTGCCGTACATATTCATTTCGCTAAAGTTCGCAAAAGACTACTACTATACTTATCATGCACATGCTCATGTCTGATGAAAATCTATTTGAGGTGATACTTTTGAAATCGTTAAAAAAATTTATTCTCAGCCTGCTGATAAGTGTTGGAGTCGGCTTGCTGTCGGGGTTCCTTACAAAAGACAGCATGGAAATATTCAACAATCTAACAAAACCACAATTGTCCCCTCCGGGATTTGTTTTTCCTATTGTATGGCCAATTCTGTTTATTCTTATGGGTGTTTCGGCTTATTTGATATGGGTATCACACGCTCCTAAACGGCAGAAACGAACAGCTTTTGCTGTCTACGGCGCACAGCTTGCCCTCAATTTTTTCTGGTCAATAATTTTCTTTAATTTGAACGCGTATCTGTTCGCGTTTATCTGGGTTTTGCTTCTTTGGGTGATGATAATTGCGATGATTTACAGCTTCAGCAAAATATCAAAAACCGCTGCATATCTTCAAATTCCATATCTGCTTTGGGTAACTTTCGCAGCATATCTCAATCTCTCGATTTATCTTTTAAACAAGTGAGCATAGGGGCAGTTCTTGCGTCAGGTCGACACACGAACTATCCCTCAGAGTGTCGAGAAAGTCACGAACCGCAAAAAGCAGGGCTAAGCAAGTTGCAAGCTAGATGCTTATCTTTATCATCCAAAAACGCTTAAAAAACAACGAGAAGCCGGCTGAAGCCATTATTTTGAATGCTTTTTGCTTACTTCGGAAACACCACCCTGCTGTGTCCATATACAGCGACGGACGGCGTTTTCTCGTCTGCGAGCCTTTCTCAACCTCTGACAACGTTTGTACCTTTAATAATCTTGCTTTTTCTTCGATATCCGATTCAATGCTACAAAAACATTGTTGACGAAATGAGATTTTGGTTGATTTTACCGAATATTTAAAATATAATATTATATGATTAGTTAAACAAATTTAATAAACAACAGTAACGTAAAGCTACCAGATCCATTCTCCGTATCGTATGGTGCCTCACGCTGTGCCTCTGGAGTTCTGGGCCCTACGGCAACGTAGGGCTTTTTTTGTCGCTGCGGAATATCGCGGCACATCGGCAGTGGAATATCTCCGATGAAATTGTGTTAATTGTTGGTCTCTTTGATCGAAAAACAATTATATGCTTTCCCACGCAATCAAAATAAACTTCCAAAGAAAAAGATTGGAGTTATTTGTAATGTCGAAATCTACTGTATCTATTTCTTCAAAAATCAAATTTGCACTTAGGCGTTTATCCCCCAGTGCCCAAGCAAATACAAATGGTGCTTTGTTGCAAGCCGTGTTCATAACAGTTATATATTTTATCTTGGGTTGTGCCTGGATTATTATAACTGATGTTATTACTTCGACAACATATGGGGGAAGTTCAACCGCCCTTGATAAAAACATCATAAACGGGCTGATATTTGTAACAGTATCGACGGCATTAATTTTTGGGTTAGTATACCCTACTCTTAAAAAGCTCGTAACGCTTAAACGCTCTTTGCTAACAGCCAATTTGAAACTTGGAGATTTGATTGATGATTTGCGAGTTGAGAGTCAGAAGAGTATTGCGGTTGAAAAAGCACTGACCGAAGCACAGCAGCACGCGCACGTTGGCAGCTTTGAATTTGAAATATCAAGCGGTCATCTCATGTGCTCCGACGAAGCATTAAAAATATGCAGAATCAAGCGCGAAGACTTTTCTGGAACGCTAGCCGAACTTAATCAACTTGTTCATCCGGACGACAGAGAACTGGGGCTTCAATTATGCAAGCGCGCGATAGCTGAAAACCACGCTATTGAATATGATTGCCGTATGGTTAACCCAGCACTTGAGGTTCAAGTCATATGTGCCCGGATTGCTCCCGCGTTTGACAAGAACAATAATTGCGTTCGTATTTTGGGAACCATTCATGACATTACAGAACGCCGCAAGGCTGAGCTTGCTGTGATAAAAGAGCGGAACCGGGCGCAGATGTACCTTGATGTAGCAGGAATCATGTTTATTGGCATCGACGAAAATACAATTGTCACTCTGATAAATAACGCAGGTTGTAAGCTTTTGTGTTATCCGAAAGAGGAAATTCTCGGAAAATCTTGGCCAGACAACTTTGTCATCGGCTCATGTAAGGCGAAATTTAAATACGTACATGAAACGCTCCGAAATGGAAATGACGTGGGTTTTATGAATTACGAAAACTCTGTCATAACGGGCTGCGGAGAAGAACGTATAATCTCGTGGAAACTTGTTTCTATTCACGATGATCAAGGAAACTACAACGGAGTTCTCGCTTCAGGAGTTGATGTTACAGAACAGCAGCGAGCGTTGAAGGCCCTAAGCGAAAGCGAACGGAGCAAATCTGTTCTTCTTTCGCACCTTCCCGGCTTGGCATATCGTTGCATTTTTGACCAAGAATGGACAATGAAGTTCATATCTGACGGCTGTCACAGGCTTACAGGGTACTGGCCTGAAAGCTTTATTAACAACTTGGATTTGGCGTATTCGGAAATAATTTGCCCAGAGCATCGGGACAAAATATGGGGAGAGCTATCCCATTCTATTAGTATTAAGGCGTCTTACAGATTCAAATACGACATTATCACAGCCACGGGTGAAAGAAAATGTGTAATGGAAGTTGGACGGGGCGTTTATGACGAGAATGGCATCATTGACGCGTTAGAAGGTATCGTCATTGACATCTCCGAATTAATACAGTAGTCACAAACTGGCTCCGATATGTTGGATTGCGGCGAAAAGGATATAGTGCTTTTTGCCGATATGTGCCATCTATTCTCTCGGGCGGATAAGATAATAAGGATATTATCTAAATGGAGTGGGCGTTATTATAACTTCTCGTAAGTTGTAATAACGCCTTTTAGTTCTTATATCAACATTATTATGATTTTGAGACTGGTTTCCGTTGAGATGTCCAATTGACAACTGCCCTCATCTTGATATAATAAATATATCACATCGTCGCTTTGCGGCTTTGAAATAAGATAACAAGTGAATAATACAACATGATTTGGGACTGGCGGAATAGTGGGGAACCACAAGGAACCAAATCGCACCATTGTTGTGAAAGTCGTCCGCCTGGGCAAAATATGCCTGGGCGGACTTTGTGTTTTTTTAGGAGGTATTCGATATGCGTGAGTGGCAAGGCTTCAAGGCGGGAAACTGGCAAAAAGAAATCAATGTTAGAGACTTTATAGCGACAAATTATTCTGAATACAGAGGCTCAGAGGAGTTTTTGTCCGTTGCAACACAGAAAACGACAGCATTAAATGAAAAATATTTATCGCTCTGCGAAGAAGAGCGCACGCATAACGGCGTTCTGGACATTGACGTCTCCACTGTCTCCTCACCGCTGACATATGCCGCCGGATATATTGACAAGGAAAACGAATTGATCGTAGGCCTTCAGACCGCGAAGCCTTTGACCCGCGGCGTCAATCCCTTCGGCGGAATGAGAATGTGCGAGAGCGCTTGCAAAGCATACGGCTATGAGTTGACGGATGAGGTGAAAAATCACTTTAAATTTAAAACAACGCACAACGACGGCGTTTTTAGAGCATATACGCCTGAGATGCTGGCGGCGCGTAAAAACGGACTAATTACAGGCTTGCCTGATGCCTACGGTAGAGGACGAATCATTGGAGATTATCGCAGAGTGGCGCTCTATGGCGTTGATTTTCTTATTGAGCAGAAGAAAGCGGATAAACTGGCATATGGCAAAAACCAAATGACCGCAGAAAACGTTGAGATGATGGAAAATCTTTTTAAGCAGATTGACTTCCTTGAAAAGCTTAAAGAGATGGCAAAGCTCTACCACAGAGATATATCCAAGCCTGCGCAGAACGCTCTTGAGGCGGTCCAATGGGTCTATTTTGCATACCTCGCCGCAATTAAAGAACAGAATGGCGCAGCTATGTCACTTGGGCGTGTCAGCACTTTCCTTGACATCTACTTTGAAAGAGACTTGTGTAACGGCCTCATCGACGAAACTGGGGCGCAGGAAATCATCGACCAATTTATTCTTAAACTGCGTATGGCGCGAATGCTGAGAACCCCAGAGTATAACGAGCTGTTTGCCGGAGATCCCATGTGGATTACCGAATCCATCGGCGGAATGAGTCTTAACGGTCGGTCGCTTGTAACCAAGAGCAGTTTCCGCTTTATAAACTCGCTGTACACGCTTGGCTCCGCACCTGAGCCGAATTTAACTGTCCTTTGGTCAAATCAATTACCGGAAGAGTTCAAGCATTTCTGTACGAAAGCCAGCATCGACACGGATGCCCTTCAGTACGAAAGCGACGACCTTATGCGCCCAATCTATGGTGATGATTACGGAATTGCGTGCTGTGTCTCCGCAATGAAGCTTGGAAAGCAGATGCAATTTTTTGGTGCGCGCTGCAATGTCCCCAAAATCCTTCTGCTAGCTTTGAACGGCGGCAGAGATGAGAAAAGCGGGGATCAGGTTGGTCCTGTCGGGGAGGTATTCCCCGACAAACCTCTTGTCTATGATGAGGTATATGCCAAATTCAAGGACTACACCGCGTGGCTATGCGATCTTTATGTCAATACCATGAATGTTATCCACTATATGCACGATAAGTATGCCTATGAAAAAATCCAAATGGCGCTTCATGACACTGAAGTAGAGCGGCTAATGGCATTTGGCATTGCCGGTCTGTCCGTGGCGGCTGATTCACTGAGCGCCATCAAATTCGCAAGCGTAACGCCGATTAAGGACTCACGCGGACTTATCAGCGAGTTTAAAATAAAAGGCGATTTCCCCAAGTTTGGAAACGACGATGACAGAGTTGATGATATTGCAAAAGAGATTACCGATCATGTGAACGGTGAGCTTAAAAAGCATCCTGCCTATAAGTCTGCAAAGCACACCCTGTCCGTACTAACCATCACCTCAAATGTGGTTTACGGCAAAAAAACCGGCGCAACTCCAGACGGGAGAGCCGCCGGCGCGCCCTTTGCTCCGGGAGCCAATCCCATGCACGGCAGAGACGAATCCGGCGCACTTGCTTCTTTGAACTCGGTTGCAAAGCTATCCTATGATACGTGCCGTGACGGAATTTCCTGTACGTTTACCATCACACCCGAAACACTGGGAAGAGCGAAAAACGAACAAATTGCCCACCTCTCAGCCATCCTTGACGGCTATTTTGTCCAAGGCGCTCATCATTTGAATGTAAATGTGCTCCGTCGTGGGCAGCTAATCGAAGCGATGGACGCGCCGGAAAAGTATCCGGGACTTACCGTAAGAGTATCTGGCTATGCCGTTCATTTTTCCAGCTTAAACAGAGAACAGCAGCTTGAGGTAATCTCAAGAACGTTCCATGAAAAAATGTAGAGCCAACTAAGGCGGTGATGGAAATGACGACAGGGTATGTTCATTCTTTTGAGTCGCTGGGTGCACTTGACGGGCCAGGTCTAAGGTTTGTTGTGTTCTTATCCGGTTGTCCGCTGCGATGCCTCTACTGCCACAATCCAGATACGTGGGACATGGGTTCCGGAAAAGCTATGACGCCTGACGAAATTGTGAAGAAGGCCATGCGATACCAGCCGTATTTTGCTAATGGGGGAGGGCTCACGCTTTCAGGTGGAGAGCCGCTAATACAACCGAAATTTGCACTGGAGATTTTGCGAGGATGCAGGGAGGTTGGAATTTCGACCTGCGTTGATACCGGCGGAAGCGTGATAAACGACGAAGTGAAAGCGGCACTTGCTTTCACCGATCTCGTGCTGCTTGATATTAAGCACACATCTGCCGTGAAATACAAAGCTTTGACCGGCGGTAATATCGAAACGAACAAGGCCTTTTTGGAATACTGTAAAGTTATGCAAATTCCTCTTTGGATCAGGCAAGTCATTCTTCCCGGCTGGAATGACACGGAAGAGGATATGGAGTACCTGCTACGCTATATCAATGGCGCAAATGTACAGAAAATCGAGCTGCTGCCTTACCACTCGCTGGGTGTTCACAAATGGGAGGCTTTGGGTTTGCCGTATCAGCTCAAGGACCTGGCTCCGCCTTCCGATGAACAAATGGCAGGACCGCGTGAAATCGTGGAAAAGAATAGTGTGGATTGACGCGGAACCAGAAAATTGCAATATAAATTCAAAAAACAGACCTCCTGTCGCAGTGCACTGCGGTAGGAGGTCTGTTATGTCCATACGATATACCATGGAGGGAAGGAAAAACGAGCTGAAATTGTTATTCCATTTTCACGCCACGGTACAGTTAAGCTTGCAAAATATTAGCGCGAACAGCTAACACACTTTTGCACTAGTTAAACAGATCGAATCCGTCAAAATCATCCTCATACATCAACGGAGTTGTGCAAATCTGCTCTTTCAGTTCCAGACGGAAATCGGGATGTGCAATCTTGATAAGGGCCTTTATACGGTCTCTTATGGTCTTAAGATATACGTCAGCAACGCCGTATTCGGAAACTATATACATCTGGAAGTTCTTGGGGGTTGTAACAATTGAGCCTTCGGGCAGCCAAGGAACAATTTTACTGTGACGAGTTCCTGCTTCGTCTGTGTATGTAGAGCGCAGGCAAAGGAAGCTGCGTCCGCCCTTAGAGCGCATTGCGCCATAGATGTATGCAAATGAACCGCCGGCTCCGCTGTAAGGCTTGAGACCCTGAGCCTCGGAGCAAGCCTGACCCAGAAGGTCAACCAGTAGCGTGCAGTTAATGGCAAGAAGGTTATCCTGCTTTGCAATTTCGAAAAACTCAATCATTTTGTTTCTTGGGAGAAGCTGAATTCTGGGGTCGGTTGAAAGGAACTTGAAGAAACGTGCGGAGCAAGCTGCCGGGCTACAAGCCTGAACCTTTGTAAGGACGCCTTCCTCAACCAAGTCGACCATGACGTCGCAGCAAACTTCAGTATAAACCTCAAGTGGCCCTGCGTCACGCAGATGAGCAAGAATTTCGTCTCCGAGTCCGCCGTAACCTACTTGGAGCTTGTCGCCTCTCTTGATATACGGGCGAATGTGTGCGGCGATGTCCTTATCAACCTGTGTGGGAGGAGTTGGATCGATTTCAATGGGTTCCGTGTTGCACTCGACAATAAAATCAAGTTCAGTAACATGAACAGCAACATCCTTATGCTCACCGGGGATTGAATAAAGCCCCGTTGCATCGATGTAGCCGATTTTTTTCGTGATACGAGGGTCATTTACAACCAGAGAGGTTGTAGAAACGCCATAGTGACCAACATTGCACCAACCATCCTCGTCGGGAGGACAAACATGGATTGCAACAGTGTTGCAGTTGTACTCAAAAACGCCTTCGTCAAGATGATCATATCCGCAGCTGTGATACTCCTGAATGCCCATCTCTCCAGACATACGCTCAAGAGGGAGGTTGAAGAAGCTGATTAGGCGAAAATGCTTTTTACTCTCATAGTCAAAGAGCATATTGAACGGTGTTGTTGCAACATTATAAAGGAAAATAACGTCGTGATAATTTTCCTTGTGTGCATGGATTTCGTCGAGCATTGTAAACGGAATTTCAGGACCCTGTCCCATCCATATTACGTCCCCCGACTTGATTTGTTTTGCGGCCTCCTCATTTGTAGTCAAATGCGTCTTGTAATGTTCTCTCCAGTCTGCCATGACCATTCTCCATTCTAAAAATATTTTATTGATTTGTCCTATTATTTCGCACGTGCAAAAATGCACTGCAACTTAATGGCGTTTCGAGAATTGTTTCGCACATCTTTCAGTGTTCTGCTATTTTTGAATGTATTTCCTTCATGCCCTCTACCTCGTCGCAGACAGGCTTCCACTCACAGGCGCAACAATCCATTTTGATATCCGCAAGTATATGGTTCAGCGCCCTTGTAATTTCGACACTTCCGCTCGCCAGACGTTCAAGCTCCGCATAGGGTGCATCCGGCAGAGTGACAAAAATCACCGTTGCGGCTCTAACGTGTTTGTTTTCCTTATACTTGCTTATAAACAAGTTTCCAACCCGCTCAAAGCTCAGACCGGCTTTTATCGCATTTTTTGAAACGCGCACCTGCTCCCGATTTGAAAGGGCGGAGGCTCGCATCATGTAGCCTTCTGGGGAAACATCGTACTTTTTCATATCAATGTTCTTGATGATGGCATATGCGCCTTGGTCGCCGTTTTCCTCAATGTTGTCGGTAAGCAGAATTGTGATTCTCGCAAAAGGAGAGGCTTCCGAAAGCTCCTGAAGGTCCTTTCCAAACAGCAGAATACGGTCATCCGATATAAGTTCGTCGTTGTCGGTTATCGCGGTGAAGGATACGCTGGGCAAAGAGCCTTCGCCCAATTCATATGCGGCCTCGCGCGCAAGTATAAGCTCGTTCTTTTTCCCCTCGGGAGCCAAATTCTTCGGGTTGTATGAATATGCCCGAAGGTCGCCAGCCGCTAATAGCTCTTTTGTTTTACGAATAATCTCGTCATAAATCTTCATTACAGTTTTTCGTCAACGTTCTTGCTGTCATGATATTTCAACAGACTATTGTAGATTTTTTCAACGAGCTTCATATCAGCATTGGTGATATAAACAACAAATGATAGGACGAAAAGTGCGCCGATAACGATTGCAACAATCCAATACCAAGCCATGCTCTTACTCCTGTTCCATGCCCTTTTGACGGGCATATTCTGCTGCGCCCAATGCACCCATAAGCTGTGGGTCAACGCTTAGCTCAACAACTTTTATTTTCAGAACATCTTCGATTGCTTTTTTAAGTCCCGCATTTTTTGCACAACCACCGGTAAGCGTGATGCTGTCCTTTGCTCCGGCCTTTTTTGCCATAATAAAGCAGCGCTTTGCAACGGCAAGCTCAATTCCGGCGGCGATTTCGTTGCGGGGCTTGCCCTCTCCAACAAGAGTTATAACTTCACTTTCCGCAAAAACCGTGCACTGTGCGGTGATGGGGATTGTATTTTTGGCAGAAAGCGAGAGGTTTGAAAAGTCTTCAATGTTCATCTCAAAGGCGTTGGCCATGGCCTCAAAGAAACGACCTGTACCGGCTGCGCACTTATCGTTCATCGAAAAGGACGATACCGTTCCGTCTGTGTCAATGGAGATGCCCTTAACGTCCTGACCGCCAATGTCGATGATTGCCTTGACCTTGGGGTTTGTTACGTGAACGCCCATAGCGTGACAGGAAATTTCGGATATATTCTCGTCCGCAAAGGGAACCTTGTTGCGTCCGTATCCCGTTCCGATTAGATAAGTCAAATCGGAGGGCTTTGCAAGATCGGAAATTCCGGCAATAGCCTGATCAAGAGCCGCCTGAGCACTAATCTCGGAGTTGATTTTGCTTCTAATTGTTACCGCACTGGCAATTTCGCCGTTCTCGCGGAGAACAACACACTTTGTATAGGTTGAGCCGACATCGCAGCCGCCAAAATATTTCATAGTCTTATTCTCCTTTATTACCATGTAAGGTCGTCATCATAATCAACCAGTGTGGGATCCAGAGGCTTAGCTCTGAAAACCGTGGTCATGTATCTATTTACGCGGTCACGCATTGCTTTTCTGGAAACCGTACGGGGGTCCATTAAATCGTGCTCGACCCAGATTAGATGAATTCCGTTCTCGCGAGCCTGTTCCTCATAGAGTCCCTGCAAACCAGCAAAGTTCTTGCAGGAAACGTGGTTATACATGAAAACAATGTTAGCATCGAACTTTTTGCACATTTTCCAGCACTCATCAAGTGCGTTAACGTAGCCGCCGTTGGAGTGTGAACGCATGGTCATGCGTTCATAGCCCTTTGCCATGTCGAAAAGGACTTTTTCCTTATCGTGTTCGTCATAGAAGTGATAGGAAAGCATACATTCCATATCGACGACGGTCTTTATTCCCCAGCAGTTCTGAGCCCAATATGTAAAGTTGCTGTAATAGTGGGCGGGGCAGGACCATACGATTGCACGATATCTTGGTTTTTCGTCTATTGCCTTTGCGTGCTCATATCCCTTATGCATGAGCTTACAGACTTTTGCGTCCAGCTTGCACATATTTGGGTCAAGTGAGCTGGCTATCTGCATTTCATATTCTCTGTGGAGCGCAAGCGCCGCGCCGCAAATCTGCGGATATGGCGTGCAGTTAACGTCCCACTTTTCAACTATGTACTTACTTTCGGTGTTGTAGCGCTTTACACCCTCAAAGAACGCATCCCAGTCAAACTTGACATTAAACTGCTTCTCAATGAATTCAATGCTACCCCAAAGGTTCTTGACTGCATAATCCTGCGCCTCAGGCTCGTTATAGCGCTGTGGCGGAGTAATGTGATAAGAAGGAAGTTTAAAATATCTCTCAGCATACATTGTTGACGCGAGGGAACCGTCGCAAGGCATGGAGCTGGCAACATAGGCGCTTCCGATTTTTGGGAAATCGTCGGCGACACAGCAGCCTGCATCCGCAGCGGGAAGCGGACAAACGTCTGAAGCAAGTCCATAGTGCTCAACGGCGTCTATGTAGTACATATTTGCCTGTTGGTCAATTTCGCCTGCAATAAAGACGGGAACTATCTGGATAAGCAGTCCCTTTAGAGTGGGAAAGCCGTTCATAACCTGAATTGGCATCATTTCGTCGAAAATGACAGTCTTTGCGCGGAGCTTTGCAGCTCTCTTGGACTTGGGGTTGAGGTTTTCGTCACGCTCTAGTATTTCCTTTAGCATTCTTGCGGAGTTCTGGAGAATAGCATAGAACTGCATATGAGTGTAGCGAAGCTCGTATCCGCGAAGTCCGATTGTGTGTCGGTCAACGAAGGCCGGAGTCGTAATGTATGAAATCATCCAACGATAGCGCTTGAGCGCCTTCATCATCTGAATCATTACCGGCGCAAGTGTTGCGCCCAAAAGCCCCAAAAGCCTCAGCCACCTGAAATAGTCGTACATCGTGTCCTTGAAGCCTCTCCACTCGCGGTGCCTTGTGCAGCGTCTATCGGCGGCGTAAAGGTTGCCAAGACCCTTCCCTGTTTTCGGATTGTATGCCATACTACTTCACCGCCTGTTCTTTATTGGCTTTTTTGGCTTTTATCTTCTTTATCTCGATGCTTTCTACAAAAGCCTGCACGCGTGTACGAAGCTGACCGCTTGTCCTTGACATATAAGGACGGTCGACAGAAAGTGTTGGAATATGGTATTCGTTCTCCATGATGTGACTTGCAAAGGCACGTTCATAGGACCAATACGTACAGAACTTAATTTGCTCGTAGATTATGCCGTCCGCGTTATACTCCTTCATAAGGCCAGCGGCAAAATCAAGACGCTTCTGAACCTTGTGGTTTGCACAGTGGCGAACACAAAGCGTTGCTTCAAGATAATTGCGGCAAACCTGCGTGAGTGCGTCTTCCTCCTCGGTGAGGATAATCTCCTGACGCCCCGGTAAGCTGCCATAGCAGAAACGGTCTGCTACAACAAGCGCGCCGCTATCCTCGATGAGGGAAATAAGCTCGGGGTCATCTATTTCAGATCCAACAAGAACAACCTTCACACGGAAGTTTTTCTTCTTGTCAGGCTCACGTGTTTTCAGCTCCTCCAACGTTTCTCGGAGCTTGTCAATGATGAGATACTTGGGGCAGGTATAGCTCGAGAGCGTCAGAATGTGGAATTCATAGCCTGTGATTGTAGGATTGTCGAGCTTGCGGAAATTGCCGATTTCTGTAATGAGTCTGCAAACCTCATTGTGGTCTGCAACAGCCTTGCGTATCTCGGCGTCAGAAATATCGATGCCGTAGTTTTCGTGCAGCGGCTTTAAGACCTTGCGTCCGACCTGTTCGGCAAGGTGTGCAACACAATTCTCGTCATCGGAGCAGGGCACATCCATGTTGCACCAGAAGAAGCCCTTTTTATCCGTGTCGTTCGTATGGAGCAATTCCATGTTCTCCATGCTTCGGTTCATGCACTCGCAGCAGTCAACTCCCGCCATCGCATCGAGAAATTTGTAGCCGCCCTCAAGGCTTCTTTCAAGCAGTGCCCTGGCATACTCGCAGGTCGAGTTTGACATATAATAGGTTGCAAGTTCCATAGAGCCGGTTCTCGGTGCCCTAAGTCTTACAGAGAAGCACTTTCCAAGATTGAGAAGCACCTCAGGCATGTGAAAACAGGTATAACCAACGGCAACGCCGCCCTCGTCCTTAGCCTGCCTGACCAAATCGTTGTTGGCCTCAGTCAGCAGGTTTTCAAAGTAGTACAGATGTTTTAAATCCTTCAACTTAGCACCTCATTTTTATATTAGTCCTATTGTTTCAAGCGCTGTTTTGACACCTATAACCATATTTGAGTTGTCCGGAAGCTCCATAACGCTTTTGCCCTGAACATCGGACAGAGCCAGCTCCTTGTCGTCCGGAATGTATGCAAGCACAGGAATTTCTCCTGTGTTAATGTACTCTTTTAGTGACTCGTCGTTGAGTCGATTTACTATTGCGCAAATCTCCTTGTACATAACAAGCTCGTCGGCGACTTTTTTTATTGTCTGAATGACCTGGGTTCCCTTTTTGCTGGGATCCGTCACCAGAAGCATATGCGTAACTTTTTCCATTACTCTGCGGTTAATCTGTTCTATGCCAGCTTCACCGTCGATTACCACATAGTCGAACTGTTCGGATAGCATACTAATGATTTCTTTCAAATAGGCATTGATGCTGCAATAGCACCCTGCCGCCTCGGGTCTTCCCACAGCGATGAAAGCAAAGCCTTCCTTTTCCACCATCGCATCAAAAATGCGAAAGTTCACTTCGCCCAAAAGCTCCTTAGCTCTTTTCTTTTCTTTGTCACCCTCGCCGGCCTCTGTAATTGCCTTGCGGATATCGTCTATCGTGTGGTTTACCTCAACATCCAAGGCGGTAGCAAGTCCCACCGCTGGATCCGCATCGATAGCGAGAATCCTTGCCCCTGAATGGCTTTTTACGAGCTGCCGTACAATAGCGGCAGAAATTGAGGTTTTACCGACGCCACCTTTTCCGGCAACGGTAATAATTGCCTTTCCCATAAAATAATTCCCTCTGTCTGATAACAGCTTTTGTTTTTTTGCGTTTTAGCAAAGAAAAAACGCAAATCAACGTAGCCGCAGTTGTTTCAGTAACTCTGACACATCTTATGCAAAAACACTTTTATGTTAGTAGACCCGTGTGAAACTGCGAAATATTAGTATTAAAATCATTTTGCGGTTGGAGTGTTCTTACTAACTTTGGGTGTTCTCTGAAAACCACCCTGTAAAAAACAGACTCATTTGTTTCCAATGCTTTTCGAGAACGAAAAACGTGAAATATTGAGTTTTTAGAGGTTACCTTTGGTTTTGATGGCGGTTATTATTTGTCAGGTACCACCGGCGAGAGATTTTCCGGCGATACCTGACATAACCCCAGTGAAATTGGTTATTTGAAAATCGTTCTCTGAGGGTTATCTTGCACTAACATCCTCAAAGCATCGATTGACAACTAGTTTTGCGGGTAACCGATTAGCACATCTCGAAGATGCCGGCTGCGCCCATGCCACCGCCGATGCACATAGAGACAACACCGTACTTTTTGTTACGACGCTTCAGCTCGGAGAGGAGCTTGCAGGTCAGGAAAGCACCAGTGCAGCCAAGGGGGTGACCCAGAGCAATACCGCCGCCCAGCGGGTTGATATCGTCCATACGGTTCTGAATTCCGAGCTCCTGTGCACATGCGAGAGCCTGGGAAGCAAATGCCTCGTTCAGCTCGAACACATCGATGTCGTCCATTTTCAGGCCGGCAACCTTAAGTGCCTTTGGAATTGCATAGACGGGGCCCATGCCCATGTAATCGGGCTCGCAGCCTGCAACTGAAAAGCTGACGAACTTAGCGATGGGCTTAAGTCCGAGCTCATCTGCCTTCTGGCGGCTCATGATAACGACAGCTGCAGCAGCGTCGTTCATCTGAGATGCGTTACCAGCGGTAACGGTACCGACTTTGGGAATGAATGCGGGTTTGAGCTTCTGCATATCAGCCATGGTGAGGCCGTAGCGGATGCCTTCGTCCTTGTTAAAGGTCTCGGTGTACTTCTCGACCTTGCCGTCCTTGGTGGTTCTAACCTTAACGGCGTCAACTGGGACAATTTCATCAACAAACTTGCCAGCATTCTGAGCAGCCTCTGCGCGGTTGTGGCTCATGAGACCAAACTCATCCTGAGCTTCGCGAGAGATGTTGTATTTTTTTGCGATGTTTTCAGCAGTGATACCCATCTGAGTGTATGCCTTGGGGTCTGCCTGTGCCAAACCAACTTCGGTGGTGGCAAGGTTTCCGCCCATGGCAATCATGGACATGGATTCAACGCCGCCAGCGAGGATAATGTCTGCCTGACCTGCCATAATGGAGTTTGCGCCCATTGCGATAGCCTGAAGGCCGGAGGAACAGAAACGGTTAACGGTCTGAGCGGGAACTTCCTTGGGGATTCCAGCGTTCAGCATTACATAACGAGCAACGTTGTTGCCCTGCTCTGCTTCCTGGAATGCGCAGCCGAGGATAACGTCATCGATGTCCTTGGGGTCCAACTGGGGAACCTTTGCAAGAACAGCCTTAAGAACCTGTCCGCCGTAAGCTTCAGGTCTTGTATCTTTAAGTGAGCCGCGCTTTGCTCTACCAATAGCGCTACGTCCGTATGCTACAATTACAGCTTCTCTGATTTCACTCATTGTATTTTTCCTCCCTAGTTACGCAGCGGCTTGCCGTTAGACAGCATAGCCATAATACGATCCTGAGTCTTCTCGGTTCCTGCGAGTGCAAGGAAGCCCTCACATTCAATATCGTGGAGCTGGTCAATCGACACTTCGGTGCCATAGGGCAGATCGCCGCCGGTGATAGCACGGGCGATGAACTTGCTGATGTACTCGTCATGCTCGGACATTTGGCCGCTGCCGCGTGCCATCTCGATACCGGCAAGAAGCATACCATAACCAAATTCGCCGACAACCTTGACATTCTGCTTAACAGGGGGCATATAGCCTCTGTCAGCCAGAGTCAGAACTTCACGCTTAGCAGTGCTTACGAGCTTATCTCTGGTCATTTCAACTATTGTGCCCTGGGAGAGATAGCCGTTTTCGATAGCTTCGTATGCAGACATATTCATCTTTGCTGTTGCGATATACTGGAAGGCTTTCATGATAGCGTTGTAGCGATCGGTCTTTGTATCACCGAAGCAACGCTCCATCAGACGACGGGTAAGCTCGGTGGTACCGCCGCCGGCAGGAATAAGACCAACACCGACTTCAACGAGGCCGGAGTATGTCTCGGAGAACGCAACAGCGTTCGGGCAGTGCATCATAACTTCGCAGCCGCCGCCGAGAGTCTGTGCGAAGGGAGCAGCAACGATGGGCTTCTTGGAATATCTCATTGCGCTGGTTGCACCCTGCAGCTTGCGGATGAGTTGCTCAAGTGCGACGAATTCCTTGTCGCTACCCATCTGCCATATTGTTAGAAGGTCAGCACCTGCGGAGAACATCTTACCATCGTTTCCGATGACCATGCCCTTCCAGTCTTCCCTATCCATTCTGTCAATTGCTTCATAAACGATATCGCCAACATTGGGGCCGATTGCGTTGCCGGTGCAGTGAATTTCAAGACCGAGAACGCCGTCACCGAGGTCACGGAGTGAGCAGTCGTCGTTTTCGCTGACAACGGTCTTTTCGCTGATTCTTATGTAGGGGGACTTTGCATCGTCTGCTGTGTAGAAGGTTTCCTTGCCCTTTGCGAGCATATCTAGAACCCAAGCAGCAACAGTTTCGCCTTCAGCCTGCATACGCTCTACTGCACGACGTACGCCAATCTTATCCCACATCTGGAAGGGACCATCTTCCCAGTTGTAACCGGTGCGGATAGCCTTATCGATTTCGCGGAAGTCATCAGCGATTTCGGGAACAAGCTTTGCGCTGTAGAGGCAGATGCCCTTAACGCAATCCCAATAGAACTTGCATTCCTTCTCTTCGCCGTATGTCATTGCTTCATACTTGTTTGCAGACTTAAGAGCTGCCTTAACTGTGTCAAGAACAACCTTGTCCTCAATGAGGTCATAGTCGTGGGTCTTATAGTTGAACTGATACTTGACTTTCTTGCCGTCAATAACGTCCTTCTTGTAGAAGCCCTGCTTTGTCTTGTTGCCGAGGAAGCCCTTTTCCATCAGCTCGATAACATATGCGGGCATGGTGTACTCAGCGATTTCCTTTGCGTCCTTGGAGGAATCGATAACGTTCTTTGAAACGTTAGCGATGATGTCCATACCGACCATATCGCCGGTGCCGAAGGTAGCGGATTTCGGGTGACCCATGACGGAGCCTGTGATGTAGTCAACAGTAGCAAGGTCATAGTCATACTTCTCGGTCAGCTGCATAACCTGAGCTGCGCCGAAGCAACCGATACGGTTACCAACGAAGTTTGGTGTGTCCTTAGCATAAACGCAAGTCTTGCCAAGGATATCTCCGCCAACGTGTGCCATTGTCTCAATGGTTTCCTTGGAGGTCCACTGTGTGGGGATCATCTCAAAGAGTCCCATCCAGCGGGGGGGATTGAAGAAGTGGGTACCCATGAAACGAGCCTTGAAGCTATCGTCCATATCTTCAACAATCTTTGTGATGGAAACGCCGGAGGTGTTGGAGCTGATTATTGCATCAGCTTTTGCGTGAGCAGCGATGCTCTTGAGGAGGTTCTTCTTGATGTCAAGACGCTCAACAACAACTTCGAGGATCCAGTCGGCATCCTCCATAAGGTTGAGGTCGTCCGTTGTGTTGCCGACGTGAATGTTCTTAATTGCGTCCTTGCCGAGAAGAGGCATCTGCTTGTCTTTTTTAAGCTTTGTAATTGCACCGTTAACAAGACGGTTGCGGAATTCGAGGCTATCCTCGGTGAGGCCGGCTGCCTTTTCTTTTTCGTCAAGGCCGTTAAATGGAACGATGTCCAGCAGTGTTACCTGCATTCCAACGCTAGCGAGTAAGGCTGCAATGTTTGCACCCATAACGCCGGAGCCGATGACACACGCTTTTGTAACAATTTTGCTCATGTGATTGCTTCTCTCCTTTGATTGATTTTATTAAATTCAACGCAAAGCGTTTTGCTTCGCGCAAGAATTTCCGAATCACACGCCGAAAAATGAATTGCGAAAATACCGGCGTGTCCCAAAACGCGGACAAATCCGTGTACCTGTGCGGTCTCAGCAAAGACCTGTTATTAGGCGAACCCCATTAACCTGCCTTTGCCAAGCCCCCAAAAAAGAAAAGACAAAAAGATTATTGTCTTTTTCGCGATAACAAAGAGGCAAATGCCTCAGAAGTAACCTCGCCAATAAGCGTGGTTACTTCTTTCTTATGCTTTTATTTCCACAAAAATTACTTAAATGAAAATATCTTGAAAAAGTATTTTAAGTACGTAAACACTCAAAGTGTTGTTTTCAGCAGATAAATGTCGCTTTTGAAGCCCAGTAATTAGTTGAACCACATAATTTCTACTAGTTACACTCTATCGCTAATGTTTCACTTAGTAAAACAAATATATTTTGGCGATACGAAACAAAATTCTGTGATATCTACAAAATTTTATGTGGACATTCACAAGCAATTGTTATATCCTAATATGGATTGATATGTGGAAGGGGGTTCTGGCTTTGCAGCTAAAATTCATAGAATCGTATATCTGTCTTTACCAAGAACGAAATATTTCAAAATCGAGTGCTCGACTCTACATTTCGCAGCAGGGACTGAGCCATCAAATTCAGGCCCTCGAAAGTGAACTGAACGTGGTTCTGTTCAACCGTTCAAAAACGGGCGTAGAGCCAACGCATATCTGTGATTTACTTTACCCTTATTTTTTAAACTTGTATAAGGAATACTCAAACACCTTATCGGTGCTAGAAGATTATAAAAACAAGAAAAGTATGTCCTATTCCGTCGCCTTTGCCTATGGAGTTACAAATAGTATAAGCAGCGATTTCATGTTTGAATATCAGAAGATGCACCCCAAAATCAATCTTGAAATCGAAGAATGGTCCCAGGCTACTTGTATAAAAAAGCTGGTAACAAACGAACTTGACGCAGCGTTTCTGGTCACACCGCTTGACCCTGAACAAATTAGCTGCACGCCTCTCATCGAAGGCAATATGCTCATAGCCGTTCATGAAAGTCATCCGCTTGCTTTGCATAACGAACCAATAGAATTCAAACGTCTTGACGGAGAAAATCTTATCACGGGCGTTCCTGAAAATGCGGTTAGAGGGATAATGGATTATTTTTGCAAAAAAACCGGTATACGTCTTAGGGTCATTATCTCTTCAAGCAACAACCTGAATTTTATCAACACCATGAAAGAAAGCATTGGAATTGCCCCTATTACGCAGACAATGGCAGCAAGAATAACAAACCCAGAAATCGTTATTCGCCACGTAATCATTCCAGAACGAGCTTTTCTTTACTACTGCACTCCTCATAACGAGGATAAATGCAAGGATCTCACGGATATTCAGCGGTATGCGGAAAATTATTTTAAAACCACGCCGATTGAAGAATTGCTCAAGGTGCAATAGCTTCGACGTTCGGTATACTTATTGAACAAAATCAAGCATCCAAATTATTAACCTCGGCAGAAACTCGAGTATGGCTTATGCTGTGGTTGCCAAAACATTTGTGCAAGCAAACAAAAAGCTTTATCGGTTAATGGCGTTAGCCGGTACAGTAATAAATTGCACAGCAAAATTAAATAACATTGTTTCGATTGTGTTTTATCATTTTTTCTCCGCTACTTTTTGCAGCGCGGGACTTCTTTGACACTCTGGGGCGCGTTGTAAAATGTAAGTTTTACAACGCGCCCTTTTTTGCCGAACAAAGTCAGCAAATGCACGTCCCTTGCCGAAGACCTTTCATTATCAGTTTGTATTTGCGCAAGCATCGCGCACGAGTATTCATATATTGGCTGTCGTTCTATATATAAATGTAGTACAGCTAAAATTTAAAGGATTCAATCTCTGACTAATTCGTGTTACTTATACAGCCTCCCTCGGATAGTCAGGCAATTATCTTGCATCGAGTATTATCTTATTCTTTGGCTGCATTTTTTGACATATGACGCAAAATTAGCGATTTACAATGCTAATTAAGAAGATTTAACAATGCAAAACAAGGAGGAAACACATGGACTACCAAAAGCTATTCGACGCAAAGATTTCAAATGAGTCAATCAACGCATGGAGGTCAGCGGGTAAAAAAGCATTGGGCATCGTCTGCTGCTACGTTCCGCCGGAAATATTCCACGCAGCGGACGTTTTGCCGGTAAGGCTCAGGGCAACGGGATGCGAAGACTATAGTGAAGCAGAGGTGTGGATGTCCAGCTTTAGCTGTAGCTTTGCGAAATCAATTCTTCAGTATTTTATCGAAGGTGTATACGAGTTGGATGGACTGGTTACCTCCGACGGCTGTATGCAGGCGGTGAGAATCTATGACAACTGGAAGGCATACACGAAGAAAAACGGCAAAGACCAGTTCCTGTTTGAGCTTGGCGTGCCACGGATGAGAAGCAAAACCACGAGAGAATTTTACAAGGAAGAGCTTGCGGACCTTATTGGCGCGATTGAACAGCTGAGCGGCAACAAAATCACAGACGAAAAGCTGTTCAAAGCCGCAGAGCTCTATAACGAGGCACGCAGACTTGTGGGGCAGGTTTTGGAGCTACAAAAACAGGTTCCCCCTGTAATCACCGGCGCAGAAGCTCTGAGCATAATGCTTTCGTCGACCAATATGCCGGTTGAGGAATACATAGAGCTTTTAAAGGCCCTCCTTGCAGATGTGGGTAACAGACAACCGGTATCAGGCTACCGCGTGCGCCTTTTGATGATAGGCAGCGCCATGGACGACCCTGAGTATATAAAAGTCATCGAAAACAAGGGCGGGCTTATCGTTGCCGATACGATTTGCCTTGGAAGCATGGCGTTCGGTGATGCTCTTGTTCTAAGAAAAAAAGACGTTATCGGGTCTATTGCAGATTATTATCTCGACCGTCTCGTGTGCCCGCGCATGATAGACAACCGCGACGAGCTTCACGAGCTGATAATAAGCCGAGCAAAGGAATATAAGGTTGACGGCATAATCTATCAAAAAATGCAAAACTGCGAGTGCTGGGGCGGCGAGAACGTATTTCTCGAGCCGGAGCTAAAGGACGCCGGAATCCCACTTCTTAACGTAGAGCGTGAACAGAAATTGGCGAATGTCGGTCAGCTTGAAGTCCGTGCGGAAGCGTTCATCGAAATGATTGAAAAGGAGGGCTAAGCAATGGCACAATTTGTTGACAACTCAGGCAAGGTTTTGAGCGGTGAAATGAGCACGATGGATTACATATGCGGTACAGCCGAAAGCAAACACGCTCGTTGTTTAGAACGAGATCCTGATAGCAGATGGATTTACGACATACAGATTGCTACCTGGTGTCAAATTCGTGATGCACATAAAAACGGCAAAAAACTGATTTTCTTCGGCGGACCAATTCCCGTCGATCTTATATATGCCTTTGATTGCCAGCCCTACTATCTCGACCAGCTTCCGCTTAGTCTTGCACCCACAACCGAGATTGCCGCAAAGTACATTGACCTTTGCGAGCGTCACACAAACCAAAGTATGTGCGCACTGGACAAAATCGAGCTGGGTGCAATGCTGGCAGGTCAGTATGGAGTTGAGCCAGACGCCTTTGTCTATTCAACCGTTCCCTGTGATTCCTCCAGAATCGCTTATCCCAATATGCAGAAAATCCTGAACAAGCCCACCTTCACCTTTGACACCCCTTTTCGAAGAGATGAGCGAGGACAACGATACCTCACTAAGCAGACGGTGGAATTCATCGACTTCATGGAGGAATTGACGGGCACTAAGCTCGACTGGGATAAGTTTAAGCGCAGTATGGAGGTTTCCAACAAAACCAACGAGCTTTTGATAAAGTGCGCCGACCTAAGAAAGCATACTCCCTGTCCGCTTCCCGGAACGCTTCTCATATCAAACGCCTGCATGAGCGGTCAGGCTGCCGACCCCGCCATGGCTGACTTCCTCCAGCACGAATACGATGCTGGTCAGATGATGGTTGATTTGGGCATGGGAGCCTGCCAGAACGGCGAAAAGTATCGTATGCTCTTCCACCAGAATATGCTCTGGACGAATGTCAAGACTTATGGTTATCTCGAGCAAAACTACGGCGCAATCTGCATAATGGACGTTTTGGGTCATTTCCTCGCCAACTTCTATGAGCATATGGACGACAAGGATGATTGCCTTCGCGTTTTGGCAAGAAAAATGATGGACTTCCCGATGATACACGGCGCGGCGGGACCCGTCGATTATTATACCGACCGAATCAAGTACCTTATGGATAATTTCAACATCAACACATCAGTATTCCTCGGACACGTCGGCTGCAAGCATACCTGGGCTTCCACAAAGATTTTGTCCGATTACATTCAGGAGCATTATGACATCCCCACGTTGCTGTTAGATGTTGACTGTATTGACGGGCGCTACAAATCCCCTGAAGAAATTCAGAACGCAATCGCAGAATATCTAACAACCGTGGTCAAATTGTAATTTGCTTGCGCCTTATAAGTCTATATGTACAAAACACCGCAATTTCCTTTGGAGGTACTCAGAAGACTAACCAGTTCCATCCTTGATGGGACGACGGCTATGAGAACACTTTCGAAAGTCAATTGCCCGTCTAATTCCTTGCAATATAAAAATATTAGGTAGAGGGCGAATAGCCCTCTACCTAATATTGCGGTCATGTTATTTTGCGCACATTAATTATTGTTTTCCGTATTGTAAGGAGGCTATTTTATCAGCGACTCAATACCGTCGTCCGTGATTTTAACCGCGCCCTCTTTCATCAGTCGGCCAACAGCTCTTTTAAAAGCTTTTTTGCTCATGTTTAGCTCAGCTTTAATCTTTTCGGGGGCACTGTTGTCATTCAGCTTAAGTTTACCGTCGTGTAAATTCATCAGATTCAATATTTTTTGAGCATCGCCCTCAATCTCATCATACGCCGCTTCTCTGACGCTCAATTCCAATTTTCCGTCCGTCCGAACCTTTTTGATTCTCGCTTCAACCTTGTTACCGACGGCATAATCGCCATACAGCTCTTTATTTAAAATCAAGCCATGATATTTGTTTTCCACAGCCACAAAGCACCCATACTGCTCATTAATACTATAGATGATTCCATGAACCCTATCATTGTTTTTGTAAGGTGATTTGTCGCTAAGCAGATTATATACTTTCATTGTTGCACATAATCTTTCGCTGTTGTCGACATACAACGCGACTAAATATTCTTCGCCCTTTTTCACTTCGCCTTCCTGTTCTTTGAAAGGCAATAGCAAATCCTTTTCTAAGCCCCAGTCCAGAAAAGCGCCGATTTTTGTTATTTCCACAACTTTCAGCACCGCCAGCGCACCCAGTGTTATTTTCGGGGTTTTTACTGTGGCAATAATTCTGTCCTCAGAATCTTTATAAACAAACACTTCAATATCATCGCCGATTTTGAGTTCCTGTGGTACCTGATTCTTAGGCAGCAAAATATCCTCGGAGTTCTTTTCATTCCGAGCGTTCAAATACACGCCGTTTGGTGTTTGTCTGATTGCTTCCAGTATTTGAATTTTTCCTAGTTCTATCATCTCGCACCCTCTTAAAATTTGTACTTTTTCATTGCTTTGTAAGGTAAATTAATTTGTTTTAAGGAAGTATTTGCTTTACTCTGCCAACTATGCCGCCAGTTAATCGAACCTTTATACCATGAGGATGCGTTGCCGAATTTGTAAGAATGCTCTCCACTATTCCTTCGGTTAACTTCCCGCTAGCTTGGTCTTGTTTTTGAACAATCAAAACTTTGATACCTTGTTTAATATTACTTCGGTTATTCCCATCCATGATTATGACCATCCCTTTCGCTGCGCTCAGCACCCGCCGCCAATAATTAGTATCCCAAACAGCTTATTTGTTTTTCGTACTCGGCCTCGAGTTATAAGAGCCGCTGCCGGTGCTTCTTTTCGGAGAATATGAACTTTTGCCTGTTCTAAAGCCGTCTGCCGGAGCGGGCTTTGCGCTTTTGCTAGTGTTGGGTCTTTGCGGATGTGACGATACCGCACGTCCCGTCGGCTTCGGCTTTGGCTCTATAACGGTGTTGACTAACGGATATGGATGCTCATTAACCTCGGGTAATGTTTTGCCAATGAGCTTTTGAATGTCGCGCAAAAGCTGCTTTTCTTCAAAATCGCAAAAAGAGATTGCCTTGCCGCCAAGACCCGCTCTGCCTGTACGTCCAATTCTGTGAATATAGGTTTCGGGCACCTCAGGCAGGTTGTAGTTTATGACATGAGAAAGCTCTTCAATATCCAGTCCCCGTGCCGCAATATCTGTTGCAACAAGGATTCTGATTTTTCTTTCTTTAAAGTCGCTCAAAGCCATCTGTCTGTTGGTTTGAGATTTGTTTCCGTGAATAGCCACTGCGACTAAGCCCTTTTTGTCTAATTCCTTTACTATCTTGTCTGCGCCATGTTTTGTCTTTGAAAACACAATAACAGAGTCATATTTTGTCTTTTTCAGTAAATCAACCAACAAGTTTGTCTTGTTTTCCTTATCAACAAAATAGACTTCCTGTTCGATAACATCAATCGGAGAAAATGCTGGCTTTATTTCGATTTTCACAGGGTTATTTAAAATAGTATCTGCAAGCTTTGCTATTTCAGCAGGCATAGTTGCCGAAAAGAACATTGTTTGCCTTTCCTTGGGAAGGTAAGTGATGATTCTCTTCACATCAAGAAGCATACCCATATCCAGCATCTGGTCTGCCTCATCAAGCACAAAATGTTTTACTTGACCTAAATCAACAAATCCCTGGTTTATTAAGTCGAGCAATCTGCCCGGGGTTGCCACAAGGATGTCAATTCCCTTCTCTAATTCCTTAGTTTGGGGGGATTGACCCACTCCGCCAAAAATGACCAGCGCCCTTTGACTCAAGTTAACCCCATAGGCATCAAAGCATTCCTTGATTTGAATGGCGAGTTCCCTTGTCGGAGCGACAATTAAGGCTCTAATTTTTCTTTTACCTTTAGGGAAGCCTTGTTCCATTGAAAGGCTTTGCAAAATTGGAATAGAAAAAGCCGCGGTCTTTCCTGTGCCAGTTTGGGCACACCCCAACAAATCGGCTCCTTCAAGCAGGGGCGGGATAGCCTGCATCTGTATAGGTGTAGGCTCTGAATAGCCTTGAGTGACAAGGGCTTTCTGAATCGGATTGATTATATTTAATTCGCTAAATAACAATATGTTTCTCCTTTTATATATGAAAATACTACTTTTCATTGATGACTATTTCGTTTACGTGTTTCTAGCTTGAGCCATGCCATAATAAGAGGCAAACTAATGGTTGCTCAAGCTACAATTATTCGCTCAATATACATATCCCAAAAAGGACAAACCCGCTCTACCAACAGGCAGAGTGGGTCATAAGTTCACACATTGCCTGTCCCGTGAAAAGAACGAGCGAGCTAGCGTGGTTCTTTTAAAGCATACTTTTATTAATTGTACCACAATTATTTCTAAAAAGAAATATAAATGCAAAAAGCGTTTGTTTTTCTCAAAATAGAATTGATTTCTCTCATACTGTTTAATAACGTAAATTACGCAATGTATCCTACTTAATGAAGGCGGATACATTGCGCAATCAGTCCAACGGCTAAGCAGCACTATGGAAATCTAATGACACTTGATGTTTTGTTTGTCTATCAAACTTTGTCAGGGACTATGCAAAGAAGCTCTCTGTAAAAAAAGAGGGCTTCTTTGCTACTCTTAAATGCCGTCATGAAGGAAGGCTTTTCTTATGCCTTTAGCTCCTTCAAGATTAATTATTGCTTATCCGAAATATGAATACTGACGCCATTTACCTCTACTCCTTCATCGGCGCAGATAAGGATGTATTTGGAGCCGTTGATAACGCGAGTTTCCACCAAATCGCTACGATCGGGGTTAACAGTTATGACCACATCAGGAGTGCGGATTTCAAACTTTTTGTTGTCGATGATGTTGCGCGGGCTTACGGTTGCATCCTCGCCAAACTCCTCATCATACTTTTCGTCAAAATTGTCGACATGGGCTTCAGACACGCCGCAGGCTTGCAGTACGCTCTTGACCTGTTTTTTTGAGATGACCAGAGATTCTTCTTCCTTGCTCTCCTTGTGCAGCTCAATCATCCCGCACAATTCCTCATGGACGGTCTGAACCACATCAAAGCTGCAATCGTTCTCCAGAGCGTTGCTGAGTACGGACTGGAAGGTGGTCTTCTGCTCCGCCGCAGGCATAGGGACATCCGTGCGGAAAATGGCATCAATGAATTCCGCATGGTTTTCCGCAATGTCCTTGGTATAGTAAAGTGCGTTGTAGATGTTGGCAGCGCGGTCATCGAAGGCAGGGAACATAAATCCAAGCTCCGGCGCGGCAACTACCCAGCCCGCATTGCTGTTGTGAAACTCTTTCTCAGTGGCGTAATAGCTAAGCTCGGGCTGTGTCAGCTTTACCGGGCAAACACTGCAAAGTATGTAGGAAAACACCTCGGACGAAGCGTCTTGCTGCTTCTCGCCATCTTTGGAGCGATATGGCACGTCATAATTATCATCAGCAAGTAAAATCAGATAATTGCCCTCAAAATTGAGAGACTGAATTATACGCCGGAAAAACTCCTGTATAACGTCGCCGTCCTTCAAAGCCGATTTGCGCAAAGCCATAAGCAGCTTATGCTCCTCGCTGTCTATAACCTGCTGTGTACGGAAGGAAATGTCGATTAAATTCTTTCCGGCGGTTCCGGACAGTGTCTTTTTTAGAAGTGTCAGATAGCGCTCCTGTTCTTCCTGCGTCATCAGTCCGAGCGATTGGTCGAACATGGAAATGATTTCGCCCTTTTCATTGACGTAACAGCCAAGTATGTGGCTGATATTACATTTATCCCGACGAACCCTGCGGCGAATTTCTGCAATTTCTTTTTCGGTCATAGCAACCTCGCAATTTACTCTTTGGATTTCGGCAACGGGCACCAGCTTTTTCGACGCTATCCTACATTGCCGAATTCGCATTATAGCACATTGCAACAAAAAGATAAAGCCAAAAGCTTAAGGGCTTGCCACCTGTAATTCACAGACAACAAGCCCTTTCGGCTACTTGATTATATTTCGTGTGACCAATGGAGTTCATCTCATTTGGACGACTCCGCTAATACTAAGGTTACTTACCTTGTTCTTTAACTCTTAGCTTGCGAGCCTCTATCTTCTCCTCGCGCTCGAAAACGTAGGGGAGAACGGTTTCCAGCGCCTGCTCAAACGGAACCATCGGGCCGTCAAAACGCTTTTCGAGAGTGATAGCATCGAATGCGCACTTGACCGTGCAGACGCCGCAGCCAAGGCAAATATCCTGATTTACGATACTCACACCACAGCCAAGGCAACGTTCGGTTTCACGCTTGAGCTGTTCCTCGGTAAAGGTGCATCTGACATCTCGGAAGCTTGACTTTGATTCGTTTGCCGCACGACTGGGCTTCTGGCGCGGTGTGTGGTCATAATCGTCCACAACCACTTCGCCCTTGTCGAGCATTTTGTACACGCGGCGGTCACGGCCAATGGTAAGGCTCTGTCCCTGCCATACCTTGCGATGCAGGGAAATGGCTGCCTGCTTACCAGCGGCAATGGCGTCAATAGCAAACTTGGGGCCGGTTAAGACATCGCCGCCAACGAATACGTCTGCTTCTCCGGTCTGATAGGTCAGCTCGTCAGCCTTGACTGTGCCGTTGGGGTTAAGCGCAACACTGATTCCTCTTAGCAGACCGCCCCATTCGATGGATTGACCGATGGACACAAGCACACAATCCGCATCGACGACGATTACTTCGTTCTCATCATACTTGGGAGCAAATTTTCCGTCAGCATCGAACACGGAAATGCACTTCTTGAATTCCACGCCCTTAACCTTGCCATCTTCGACAAGTATGCGTTTCGGGCCCCAGCTATTATTGACAGTGACACCTTCCTCGGTTGCCTCTTCAATTTCGTCTGCCGAAGCGGGCATTTCCTTCTCGGACTCCAGACAATACATAGCAACTGAGGAGGCCTCGGTGCGAACTGCCGCTCTTGCCACGTCAATAGCAACGTTGCCGCCGCCTATTACAAGCGCCTTGCCGCTTATTTCGGTAGGAACGCCTTGATTTATTTTCTTCAGGAAATCCACTCCGGAGATTACGCCCTGTGCATCTTCCCCCTCAACACCAAGCTTTCTGCCGCCTTGAGCACCAATGGCAATATAGAAGCCTTCAAAGCCCTCTGTGCGGAGCTGCGGAATGGTCACCTTCTTACCGACCTCAACGCCGGTTTTGAACTTAACGCCCATCTCCTTGAGGATTTCGATTTCTGCTTCGATGACGTCCTTTTCCAGACGGAAGGAGGGTATTCCTAAGGTTAGCATTCCGCCGAGCTTTTCTTCTTTCTCGAAGACGGTTACATTATAGCCGTCTAGCGCCAGATAGTAAGCGCAGGAAAGTCCGGCGGGGCCGGAGCCGATTATTGCAATCTTTTTGCCGTAATCGTGCATCTTTTTGGGTATGTAGCGTGTTGAGGAATTGAGTTCCTGGTCTGCGATGAACTTCTTGATTTCGTCGATAGCGATGGGCTGGTCGATGTCGCCTCTGGTGCATTCAAATTCGCAGCGACGGTTGCAGATACGTCCACAGACAGCGGGAAGCGGATTTTCCTTGCGGATTAGCTCCAGAGCCTCTTTATATTTTCCAAGAGCCGCCAACTTGATATAGCCCTGAACCGCGATATGTGCGGGGCAATTGACCTTGCAGGGTGCCGTTCCGGTGGGAACAACGTTTACCTTGTTGTCGCGGTAATTGGGGTTCCACTTATCCTCGCCCCATTCGTGGTCATCAGGCATGATGGTTTCAGGCTGTACGATAGGGGTTTTGGATGCAATTTTTTGTCCAAGCTTAACCGCGTTAGCCGGGCAATATTCCACGCACTGTCCGCAGGCTACGCATTTTTCGTCCTCAATCTTTGCGACAAAGTTAGAACGGGAAAGATTTGGCGTGTTGAAATACTGTGAGTTGCGCAGCGCAAAACAGGAGCAGCGGCAGCAGTTGCAAATACCGAATATCTTATCAGAGCCGTCGACATTGGTGATTTGGTGCACAAGGCCGTTCTCTTCGGCTTTTCTTAGAATTTCAAGTGTTTCTTCATATGTTATCTTACGTGCGCGGCCGGTCTTTACCCCAAATTCCGCAGCATCTCCCACGCAAATACACATATCTTTTTCCAGATGGCCACAGCCTTCACCCATCAGTCTGCGGGAAATACGGCAGGAGCAATCGCCAACGGCGTATTTATCGTACTTTTTAAGCCAAAACGAAAGCTGCTCATAGGAGGCCGTTTTTGTGCCAGCGGGGATTGCGGACTCCACGGGTATAACGTGCATTCCAATTCCGGCACCGCCCTGAGGAATCATGGCAGCACGGGAACCAGCTCCCGCCAGCGTCATTGCTTCAAAGGCTCGGGCAATCTGGGGGAACTTCTCAACCTGTTCAAGGTTCATTACCATGAATTCCATTATTCCGGGAACAAAAATTGGCAGAATGTACTCCATTTTCCCGTGTTCTGTGGTTGCCTCAACAACGCCTATTACGAACAGCTCTTCAAGGATGCGCTCCGTGTCCGTAACAGGTTTGCCACATTTCTTTGAAAGTTCCTCCGTCGAAATGGGTACGCGCACGTCCATCTTGAGTGCAACGTCCGCCTGCTCGTCTGATACTACACATTCAAGAGTATAATATTCGGGGTTTTCTTCGGTGTAATCGACCTCTGTATTCGCAATATGCTGTGCCAGTTCAACAATTTTACGCCTAATGGGCATTCCCTTTTCCTCCTAATAATATTTCTGACGGTTTATGAGAACTCGTTACTAAAAATATAAAACAGTTTGTAACTTATTACAATAATAATATGCAGCCCGAAGGTGTATTTGAGCAATATTATTGTTCTCGAAGGTTTTGAGAATTGACGCTCGCCCAAAAAGAGCGCCCAAAGCAAAAATGGATAGCCTTTCGAAAAAGAGCTTTTTATTAATGTGGTTTTTATACAGCGGACTGTATATTTTATTCAACAATTACCAATAATACAATAAATTTGGTTAAAGGCGGTGAAACATAATGGGAGACAAGAATCCAAACAAGATGATGAAAAAGAAGAAAGTCGTAGAAAAAGTTACCGAACCGGTAATAACGGCAGCTGATGCAGTCTCAGCTAAGAAACCTAAAAAATAGTACAGAAAATATGACGCGCGCGAACTAAAAATCAAATAGCATAAGATTTAAATTGCAAGCAGTTGAGGCCTATAGCTTTAGTCCACTCTCTACTTCCACAAACACAGCGCTGAATCATTGATTCGGCGCTGTGTTTCTAACTTTTTCAGCAAAGAATGGCGATGCCTTGGGATATAGCTCTTGCTTGACATTTGTGCTACATTGATTCTTCATGTATCTTCCAACGCAAAAATGAAAACGTTGGAAAACCTTAGTATTACTCGCCGTGTGATGTCCCTAAGGCAGAATTTGGCCTGACACAAAGGCCAAAAACTATGTTAGGCTAACACTAAACCAAATGAAACTGGAGGTACGTATGAAGAAAACAAGTATACGAGTGTTTACGGTCGTTTTAGTTCTTACAATGCTATGCAGCTATGTTGGCTTGGGTGCGCAGGCCGCCACCTCAGCCTCAACGGCGGGCAAAATAACGGTAAGCACCGGCAATCTTAATGTAAGAAGCTCGGCATCGGCATCAGCGGTGGTTTTAACGAAGCTTCCAAGCGGCAGTTATGTAACTCTCCTATCGCAAAGCGGGGCTTGGTGGTATGTTGAATACTCAAAAGGACAATATGGCTACTGTAGCTCGGCATATATAACTCAATTATCTGGTACATACGCGGCATATGTCGGCAACAGTTTGAATGTAAGGTCAGGACCAGGAACGTCATTCGGTATAATCGATTGGTTGAACAGCGGGGAATACACCGTTGTCCTCTCCTCATCGGGTACATGGAAAAAAATTTTGTTTAACGGAAGCCATGTTGGCTATGTAAATGGGTCATATCTTAAAACGGGCTCGGATTACGCTGCTGTGGCTTTAAGCGTACCCAGCTTCAAACAGACGGATTCGAGATGGTCTAATCTCCCGATTGCATCTTCAGGCGGAACGATTGGCACTATCGGCTGCTCAACCACGTCACTGGCCATGTCGGAATCTTACCGTACAGGCACGACTATTTATCCCGACGCTATGGTGAAAAAGTTGAGCTACACACCGGGTGGCGCAGTCTATTGGCCAAGTAACTATACTGCAAATTCAGGGAGTGATTACCTTGCAACAATCTATAATCTGTTGAAATCCGGCAAACCTGTGCTTGTTGGCTCGAAGGATGCTTATGGCAGTCAGCATTGGGTCGTGGTAACTGGATTTACAGGCGGAGCATCACTTTCAGCCGCAAGCTTCACAATAAACGATCCAGGCTCATCTTCAAGAACAACGCTACAGCAATATTTCAATGTCTATCCGAATTTTTATAAGGTAATGTATTATTAATACTACTGGTTTGCCTTAGCTTCATAAGATAGAAAAGGCCCTTGAAAACGTTAGGTTTTCAAGGGCCTTTTCTGGTTGCGGTAATTAAAACCTTATATGACATTACGGTCATTTCCGCATGAATGATTTCCTTGCTCCACTCCCTGGTTATTTTTTGCATCAGAATTCTATTCAAGAAGTCGCAACTTCAATTTATCACGACATATTAACTAATCGTTCTTATTTCCAATTAAGCACTCCTCTTTCTGCCTGGAATGTCACAGTAAAACATACAGATTTTTTCGGTATTCCGTCTAATTCCTTAAGCTTTACAAAAGTTATTTATTCAGCACATTTGGAATGGCTAACGCCGCCAATTGCGGCAGTTCCTTCATCAACGTAATAATTTCCGTCGATTTTTCCATCAGCTAAATTTCCTTCACCCGCGATAGCCCCGAACTGTTCTTCGCCAGAGGCAAACTGCACTATTGAATAACAGCCACGAATTTTTGTTGAGCAAATTATCACTAATACGACATCTTTAATAAACTGTTTTGTTTTTGGTGCGCCCCATTTTATTTGGGGACGATAATTTCTGCAAGACAAAGACGCCACGGGTATGCCACAGCTCCTCAGCCCGACTTGAAAGTTAGAAAAGCAGCCCGTTTTCAGCGAAAACGGGCTGCTTAAGCGGCTGCAGCGGCTGCAGAAGTGGGACATTAATCTGAGGTCTTTGGGTTACGAGCAACAGCTTACAAATTATCACACATTATCTGTCCCTGCATAAGCGCATTTTTGGTGGGTAGCTTACAATTTGTGATCATTATCATAAGTTCCCTCTCTGTCGTAATTTCGTTGTATGTGCTGGGGGGTAATCCGTGGTAGTAAATAGCGTGTCAAATTACTCGTATTTCTGTGCAAGTCCTTCGGTTATTTCACTATTCAATTCCTTTGCAGTTGATATCCTACAATTCCCATAGTATAATAGGTTTGAAATAGGGTAGCAATATAATTAGTCATTTTGGGAGGAACAGAAATGAAAATCTCAACAAAAGGCAGATACGCTCTACGCGTTTTAATAGACTTGGCGCAACAAAATACAGATGAATACATTTCCCTAAAAGAAATATCCGATCGTCAACAAATTTCGATGAAGTATCTTGAAACGATTGTTGCCATTCTGCAAAAAGCGGGATTACTGATGAGCCTCCGCGGGAAAGAAGGAGGATATAGACTTGCAAAAGCCCCAAGTGAATATTCTGTGGGGGCTGTTCTGAAACTCACTGAAGGGAGCCTTGCTCCGGTTGCCTGTCTTGAATACAGTACAAACACCTGTGACCGGGCTGCAAATTGCATAACTCTACCTATGTGGAAGAAGCTTGATAAGCTGATTGATGATTATCTTGAAAGCGTTACTATCGAGGATATGCTATCACAAAAAACAGAGTTTGAAGGAAACGACTTCTGTATCTGAATAATTAAAGCACAATTTGCTTTATCCTATTGACAAAGTATGAATTGCGCGTTATTATCATACTATTCATATAGGATAAGCGATATAGTGAAAGAGCGGTGTAGGCATGAACCATATATTCACCAAGTTACTTCGAAGTAATTTCAGAAACGGGCGAATGTGTTGCTGTTGTAAATAATCGAAGAGTAAAGCAATATATTGAAAGAAGGATTATTACAATGGTAAACAGAAACTATAAATTTGAAACGCTTCAGCTTCATGTCGGCCAGGAAAATCCAGATAGTGCTACCGATGCCAGGGCTGTACCGATTTATGCCACGACCTCGTATGTGTTCAAGAACAGCGAACAGGCTGCCGGGCGCTTCGCACTCACAGAGGACGGAAACATATATACGCGGCTTATGAACCCAACATCAGATGTTTTTGAAAGAAGAATTGCGGTGCTTGAAGGCGGAGCTGCAGCATTGTCCACCGCTTCTGGCGCGGCTGCCGTTGCCTATGCGATCCAGAATATCGCAAAATCCGGGGATCATATCGTTTCCTCAAAAACGATTTATGGCGGCACATATAATCTTTTTTCCAACACGCTCGCCGATAGCGGAATTGAAACCACCTTTGTTGATGGCGGAGACACAGCCAATTTCTCGAAGGCAGTTCAACCGAATACAAAAGCTATTTTTATAGAAAGCCTCGGAAACCCAAACTGCGATATTATTGATATTGATGCGGTTGCAGAAATGGCACACACTAATGGAATACCTCTGATTGTCGATAGCACCTTTACGACGCCCTATCTGCTGCGGCCCATTGAGTATGGTGCCGATATCGTTGTCCACTCGGCAACTAAATTTATTGGAGGGCACGGAACTGTTATGGGCGGCGTCATAGTTGATAGCGGTTGCTTTGACTGGGCGCAGAATGATAAATTCCCCGGACTTTCGGAGCCTAATCCAAGCTATCATGGAGTCGTTTATACGAAAGCGGCAGGGAAACTTGCTTATATTACAAAAATCCGTACAACTTTGATGAGAGACACGGGAGCGACCATTAGCCCGTTCAATTCTTTCCTTCTGATTCAAGGGCTTGAAACGCTGTCGCTTCGAGTTGAGCGCCATGTTGAAAACGCCTTGAAAGTCGTAGAGTACCTTTCAAATCATCCACAAGTTGAAACGGTTAATCATCCTGCGCTTCCTGACCGAAAGGACCATGAACTTTATCTGAAGTATTTTCCGAACGGTGCCGGCTCAATCTTCACCTTTGAGGTAAAAGGCGGCGCTGAGAAAGCGAGAAAATTCTGCGAAAGTCTCGAACTCTTTTCGCTGCTTGCAAATGTCGCAGATGTGAAATCTCTTGTTATCCATCCTGCATCTACAACGCATTCACAGATGAGCGCAGAAGAGCAGCTTGAGTCTGGCATAAAGCAGAACACCGTTCGCTTATCAATAGGCACCGAGCATATCGACGATATAATTGCCGATTTGGAACGAGGCTTTGAATCTGTGAAATAAAATTAATAATGTGAGAGGGTTCCTGTTATGAAAACATATAAATCAATAACCGATCTGATTGGCAAAACCCCGCTTCTTGAGCTGTCCAATTTTGAGAAAGCTAATAATCTCGGCGCAACAATCCTTGCAAAACTCGAATATTTCAATCCCTCGGGAAGTGTAAAGGACAGGATTGCCAAGGCGATGATTTGCGATGCCGAAGCAAAAGGACTTCTAAAACCCGGCTCCGTTATCATCGAACCTACAAGCGGCAACACTGGTATAGGTCTTGCTTCCATCGCGGCAGCAAGAGGATATAAAATCATTCTAACCATGCCCGAAACCATGAGCATTGAGCGAAGAAATCTGCTTAAAGCTTATGACGCAGAGCTTGTGCTCACAGAAGGCGCAAAAGGCATGAAAGGTGCAATTGCCAAGGCGGAAGAGCTTGCCGCAGAAATTCCAAACAGCTTTATTCCGAGCCAGTTTACAAACCCGGCAAACCCGGCAGTTCACAAAGCCACAACTGGGCCTGAAATTTGGGAGGATACCGACGGAACTGTAGACATTTTCGTCGCAGGAGTTGGAACCGGCGGTACTCTTACCGGCGTTGGAGAATATCTAATATCAAGAAATCCGAAAATTAAGGTTGTTGCGGTTGAACCTGCAGGTTCCCCATTACTTTCAACGGGAATCGCAGGTTCCCACAAAATACAGGGCATCGGGGCGGGATTTAAGCCTGATACGCTGGACACCTCGGTCTATGATGAGATTATTACCGTTGAAAACGACGATGCTTTTGCGACTGGCAGAAGCATCGCTCGAACGGAAGGTGTTCTCGTAGGAATTTCGTCTGGCGCCGCGGTATGGGCAGCAACAACACTAGCAAAACGGCCTGAAAACAAGGGGAAAACGATTGTAGTCGTGCTTCCTGACACCGGTGAAAGGTATTTGTCAACTCCGATGTTTTCATAATAAATGAGGATTATCGTGACTGTATGCTCATAAAACACCGCAACAACCAAAATGTCCAAAACTGCATAGTATGCCATCACGCCTTTAGGAGAAACCGAAATGATAAGAGATATTCAGGATGAAATATTCCGGCTGAAGAAAGAAAAAGACATCTGCATCCTCGCTCACAGCTATCAGGCGCGGGAAATCATTGAAGTCGCAGATTTTACGGGAGATTCCTATCAGCTGAGCGTAATGGCCGCCAAAGCTCCGCAGAAAACCGTAATTATGTGCGGCGTCCGCTTCATGGCCGAGACGGTAAAAATATTGTCTCCCGAGAAAACCGTATTCCTGGCAAATCCAACAGCAGGCTGCCCAATGGCAGCGCAAATGGATAAAGATTTGATTTTGCAGATGAAAGAAAAGCACCCCGACTACACTGTTGTGGCTTACATCAATACCACTGCCGAACAGAAGACCGTATGTGACGTATGCGTAACATCATCCTCCGCGGTAAAGATTGTCAGCAAAATCGAAAACAAGAATATTTTGTTTATTCCGGACTGCAACCTCGGAGATTATATATCAAAACAGCTCCCCGACAAGAATATTAAGCTTGTTCGCGGAGGATGCCCTACCCACGCAAAAATCACTGCGCAAGAAACTATAAAGGCAAAGTCAGCTCATCCAGATGCCATTCTGCTTGTTCATCCCGAATGCGTGCCCAATGTTGTAGAATTGGCCGATTTTGTTGGCAGCACTTCTGCCATAATGGATTTTGCACAGCGCAGTGAAAATCAAGAATTTATTATTGGCACAGAAACCAGTATTGTGGAGAACTTGCAATATATGTGCGCAGACAAGAAGTTTTATCCTCTGTCAAAGGATATGATCTGTCCCAATATGAAGGTAACAACACTTATTGACGTATTGAATTGCGCAAATGGTGTGGGCGGTGACGAAATATTGCTTGATAGGGAAAAGATACGTGATGCAAAAAAATGTATAGATGAGATGCTTAGATTGGGTTAATTATGAATCATAAAGCAATAATCGCCATGAGCGGCGGCGTTGACAGTAGCGTCGCCGCTTTTCTAATGAAGTCAAAAGGCTATGAATGTATCGGGGTTACAATGAAGATGTTTGATAACGAAGATGCCGGAGTCGGCCCCGAAAAGTTATGCTGTTCTCTTGCAGATGCTGAGGATGCACGCAGCGTGGCTTTCGGGCTTTCCATACCATATTACATTTTCAATTTTACCGCTGATTTCAGGGAAGCCGTAATTGGCAAATTTATCGAAGCATATGAAAACGGAGCCACGCCCAATCCATGCATTGACTGTAACCGCTATATCAAATTTGACAGGCTTTTTCAACGTGCAAAAGAACTTGGATATGATTATGTTGCAACCGGTCATTACGCGCGTATTGAATTTGACGGTGCAAGATATTTATTAAAAAAGGCGCTAGACGATACCAAGGACCAAAGTTACGTTCTATATTCAATGACACAGGAACAGCTCGCGCATACAATTTTCCCGCTTGGAGAACTTAATAAAATCGAAACGAGAAAAATTGCAGAAGAAAATGGCTTCATAAATGCCAGAAAGCCCGACAGTCAGGATATATGCTTTGTTCCCGATGGCGATTATGCGAAGTTTATAGAAGGTTACACTGGTAAGAAATATCAAAACGGGAATTTTGTCGACATGGAAGGCAATGTCCTCGGAGAACATGAAGGTATTATCCGGTACACTATCGGGCAGCGAAAAGGCTTGGGTCTTGCATTGTCAAAACCGATGTATGTGCATTCAAAATGCATTAGAAACAACACAGTCACACTTTGCGAAAACAGAGGGTTGTTTTCAAAATCACTTTATGCAACCAGCTTTAATTGGATTGCTTACGACTTAATTGAACAGCCGATTCGTCTAAAAGCAAAGGTGAGATATAAACAAGCTGAACAATGGGCGACAGTTACGCAAATTTCAAGCGAGATAGTTCACATTGAATTTGATGAACCACAGAGAGCAATTGCAAAGGGTCAGGCAGTTGTGCTTTATGACGGAGATATTGTGGTCGGTGGTGGAACGATAATGTAGTTTGACGGCAACAAAAACTAATCTGAATTAGGGAACAGTTCAAATCTTCACTTGTAAAAATTGTAATAAAAAATATGTGATAAGTTTGAGATATCGTCATTATCTTAAACTTATCACATATTTTCTGTGTCGCTAGTTTGATTTTTGCAACAATAAATTTGTAAACAGTGTTTTATCAGACGGAATACAACTAGTGTCATTATTTGCAATTTTATGTCCGCATTTATAATCTCAATTATGATAATACTAATAGAAGTTTTGAAGAAGGAGGTGAGATAAATGGGAAAGAACGATTCAACTGATATGCCGGTTGTATGTGGTGTTGAAAATTGTGATTACAACAAAAGTAAGGTGTGCCATGCAAAAAAAATTGAAGTAAACGCAATGGGAGACAGAAGAGCAGAAACCTGTGACGGTACTTGCTGCTCCACTTTTAAAAACGAAGTTACTGGCTAGCATTAAATAATTTGGGAGGCTTCCGCTATTCGGAGTCCTCCCAAAGCTATGGTAGTTAATATACAAACAAGAGACACGATTTAAAGTCTCTTGTTTGTTTTACAATTTATTATATTTTCATCCAAAAGCTATCTCGGCAATACAATTACAAATTCGCTGCCTAAACCCTGTTCGCTCTTAACCAAAACCGTTCCCTCATGAGCTTCGACCAGAGATTTGACTATGGCAAGACCTATTCCCGATCCGCCTGTCGCTCGACTCCTCGACTTGTCTGCGCGATAAAATCGTTCGAAAATATACGGGAGGTCTTCCTGCAAAATGCCCATTCCAGTGTCCTTTATTGATATCTGAACTTCGTCATCATCTACAGATGTCGAAATCTTAACATTGCCCCCTTCAGGGGTGTATTTCTGCGCGTTTGAGATGATATTCACTAGCACCTGCGTAATCTTATCCTTGTCAACCTCGATATACTGTTCCTGTATATCGGTGACAAGCGTTATGTTTTTGTTCGCGAATTCTTTTTCAAAGCTTGCCACTGTGGTTCTTATAAGCTCGGATATATCAATTGATTCTTTATTCAGGATCATATTTTCACCATCGTAGCGGGCTAGTGTTCCAAGATCTCCCACGATTTTTGATAGCCTGATTGTCTCCTCACAACAGCTCTTCAGTCTTTCTGCATCAGGCTCCCATATTCCGTCAATCATCGCTTCAAGATGGCTTTGAAGATTTGCGATTGGTGTCCTTAACTCATGGGCAACATCAGCCGTCAGCCTTTTTCTAAGCGTTTCCTGCTTTCCCAAGTCCTCAGCAAGTGTATTAATCGCACCGGTAAGTTCAATTATTTCGCGGGTGCTTGAAGCTTCGTTTACCCTATCGTTAAAGTTTCCTTCCGATATCTGTTCAGCAGTTTTAATAACTCTTGAAATGGGGCTCGACAGGCGCTTTGCCATATATGCCCCGAATATAAAAGATAGCATCCCTGCTATTGCCGCCGCCAGCAACAGTAACTTATTAAGTGTATTTAAAAAACTGATGTCATTATCCGTGTAGAAATACGGTCCATAGTATCCGATTGTAACGTTCCCAACAGCTACGTCGCTTACTATTATCGGATAACTTTTTTCGGTGTACCCGCCGTTAAAACTGGCGTTCTGACTCTCCATATTTTCAGCCATGCTCTGTAGCATTTCCGCACACAACCCACTGTTATGAGTCATCGCATCCCACAGGAGCGTCCCATCCTTATCGCAAACACGGAGCATCAGGCCATTGCTTAAAGTACTGACGCCCAAATTTTCAAGCCCTGATAAATCCCACTTGCTTCCCCAGTCACCGTATCGGCTTTCAAGTGTTGCGACAACATCATTTCTCTTTTGGTCAAGATTATCTATGACGTATTTTTCAAACTGTTTTTCCAGGATTACGTTTGCAAATACGCCTATTATCAAAAAAGATACCAGTGTTATAAGAAGAAACGCGGCTGTCAGTTTAAATCTTAGGGTGTGTTTCATCTCAAACGCCTCCGAACTTATAGCCTGTTCCATGAACGGTCAGAATATATCGCTGTGTCCTGCCGTCATCTCCGAGCTTCTGCCTGATGTTTTTAATATGGGTGTCAATTACTCTGTCAAAGCCTTCAAAATCATCTCCAAGTGCAAACTCAATCAGTTCTTCTCTTGTAAAAGCTTTTGATGGATATTTGACCATGGTCATAAGTATTTTGTATTCATTTGGAGTCAATGCAAGCTGCTCGCCGTTTATTCTTACCTCATGGCGCATTCCGTCGATTACTAGCTCCCCGTCATTGAAAGAAAACTCACTTGCGAGAGGAACAGCTTCGGCGGATACTCTTCTCAGAACAGCTTCAACCCTTGCCACGAGCTGTTTTGGACTGAAAGGTTTTGTAAGATAATCGTCCGCACCAAGTCCAAGCCCGTTTATTATATCTGCGTCCTCTACCTTTGCCGTCAACATGATTATCGGTATTCTCGATTTTTTTCTTATCGCTCTACATATATCTTCACCTGTCATATCCGGAAGCATTAAGTCGAGTATGACAAGTATAGGGGAGTGTTTTTCAAACAGGCTCATTGCCTGCTTTCCGTCGTAGGCGCATTCGGCATGATAGCCCGAGTTTTCAAGATAGGATTTGACTACCTCGGTTATCTTTACTTCATCATCCACAACAAGAATTGTGTTTTTCTGAGCCATCTGACACCCTCCCCCATACTTAAATTTATTAGTTATACAACTTCATATCCCTGCTCTTCAATTGCATCCTTGACTTGTTTTTCAGTTACCGCCGTTGAATCTAGTTCAACTGAAACTGTTTTTTCTGAAAGGTTTACAGCTACACCGCTCACGCCACTCAGCGCACCTACTGCATTTTTAACTCTGTTTTCACAGTGACTGCAAGACAAACCTTCAACTTTCAATTTAAGCTTTTGCATAATTTAGCACCTTTCTTATTTGCTGTCCAGATTATAAGCCTTCAGAAGCACATCGACATTGCTACCATCGGTATCCTGTACTGTTGTGAAGGTCCATCCACTTATATTATTGACGTCAACTCCCAAATCTTTCAGCGGTTGAGCCTTTATTACAAATACGATGTCCTTGTCATTAGTTGTATAATCCTTTGCCCATTCAAATTTGCCTGCTGTAAGCTTTATTCCGTAATGGTCAAGCTTCTGATGATAAGTCAGCTTGCTGCGGTCGCTAGTTACACTTTCAAATAGAGAATCGGTGACAGCATCCTTCATGCCCGTCCCATTCCCATATTCGGCTGTTAGATAAAACATATCATCAACAACCTTGTAGCCATCCCCAAGCTTTGACACATCTAATCCTGCATCTACAAAGGGTCTGAGCGGAGTTTCTATCATTATATCGTCAGCACCGGTTAGTTCATAGTCATGACTGATTTTAACCGTTGTTTCGCCATCCACCGTAAGATAATAGTAATGGTCGGTAAGTGTGTTGTCTGTTACAAGGTCGGGATATTTATCTACGATATTTTCGAATGAATCGGGGCTATATTTTAGAACCACATCGGCTGCGGCACAACCGGCGAAAATTGAGATGGCGAGTGCGAATAGAGCAGTAATTGGTATTATTTTTTTCATGATTTTTTTCTCCATTATGTTTTTTGTTTTATTCTAAAGCTTCTTAGACGCAGTGCGTTTGAAACGACAGACACTGATGAAAAGGCCATGGCAGCTCCCGCAAATATTGGGCTGAGAAGAGGGCCTCCAAACAGGTAAACAAGGCCCGCGGCAAACGGTATCCCAATTAGGTTATAAATGAATGCCCAGAACAGATTCTGCTTTATATTTCGGATTGTGGCACGGCTCAAAGCAATCGCCGTTGGCACCTCGTTTAAATCTCCGCGCATCAGCACAACATCGGCGGATTCAACCGCCACATCTGTGCCGGTACCGATTGCAAGACCAACATCCGCCTGAACGAGGGCCGGGGCGTCGTTGATTCCGTCACCAACCATTGCTACTATTTGTCCGGCTTCCTGCAAGCGCTTAACCTCTCCGGCTTTATCCTCCGGCATTACGTCAGAAAGCACATTTTCAATGCCGACTTCTTTTGCAATTGCAAGGGCTGTGCTCCTGTTGTCTCCGGTTATCATATAGACTGTTATACCAAGCTTTTTTAGCTTATCAATGGCTTCACGGCTGGACTTTTTAACAGTGTCTGCGGCAGCCATCAAAGCGGACAGTCGCCCATCGACTGCCACATACATGAGTGTCCTTCCGGACATTGCAAATGTTTCGGCATCCTTAACGGAGCTGCTTGTGTCAATTCCGTTTTCATTCATTAGCTTGATATTTCCGGCAAGTATCTTTTTACCATTAACAATTGCGTCGATACCCCGACCTGGAACCGCATGGAAGCTCTCCGGATTACTCAGCTCCAGCCCCTTTACTTCCGCATCGTCGACAATTGCCCGTGCAATGGGGTGTTCAGAGCCCCGTTCTGCCGAGGCGCAGAGGAAAAGCGCCTCATCCTCAGACATCTCAATATATGTTTTTATATCTGTAAGTTTTGGCTTGCCTTCGGTAATGGTTCCTGTTTTGTCCAAAACAACCGTATTAATCTTATGGGTTGTTTCAAGAGCCTCTCCGCCTTTAATTAGGATTCCAAGCTCCGCTCCTTTGCCGGTTCCGACCATTATTGCCGTTGGGGTCGCCAGTCCAAGTGCGCAGGGGCAGGCTATAACAAGAATGGATACAAAAATTGTGAGTACGAAATTGAAGTCTTGGCCTGCAAATGCCCAGGCAACTGCGGAAACAATGGCGATTCCGAGAACAATCGGCACAAAATATCCTGAAACGATATCCGCAAGCTTTGCTATCGGAGCTTTTTTGCCCTGCGCATCCTCAACGAGCTTAATTATCTTGGAAAGAGCTGTGTCATTTCCGACTCGCGTTGCCCTGAATCTGATTAGTCCAGCTCCATTAATACTGCCTCCAGTGACCTCACTATCCGGCTGCTTTTCCACAGGTAAGCTTTCGCCTGTTAGCATGGACTCATCTGCTGTTGAAACACCCTCTGTTACCACACCATCAACTGGGAAGGCTGAGCCTGGGCGGACGATTACAATGTCTCCGATTGAAACTTCGTCGAGTGGAATTTCAAGCTCCTTGCCGTCCTTTTCAATTGTTGCGGTTGTGGGCTTTAACTGCATCAGTTTTTTAATTGCCTCCGAGGTTTTGCCCTTGCTTGCCGCTTCAAGATATTTGCCCAGCATTACAAGAGTGATGACCACGGCCGCGGATTCGAAATATAGCGACTGAGCAAAGGAAAAGTCTCCAAGGTATATTTTGACCGTTGCAAAAAGACTGTATAAAAATGCGCTTCCGGTGCCGATTGCTATAAGAGTGTCCATATTCGGCGAACCTTTTATAAGCGTTTTGAAGCCTCTTGTATAGAACCGACTGCCCGCTATGACGACAGGTATTGTGAGTCCCATTTGAACCAGCGCAAAGACTAGTGGAAAATCGTGCGAACCCATAAAGTAAGGTATCGGTATTCCAAGCTTTGGGAACATATGGGACATTGCGATGTATAGAACCGGAGCGGAGAATATTGCGGCTATAATCAGGCGTAAGCGCATTTCTCGCACCTCATGCTCCCGACGCTCTTGTTCAAGGTCACGAGTTTTTTCACCCTCAATATCTCTCGGTGTATATCCAGCCTTTACTATGGCTGCTTTAATTTCAGACAACTTTACCTTTGACGGGTCATATTCAAAGCTGCCGCGGTTTGTTGTAAGGTTGACCTGCGCCGATGACACACCGTCCAGTTTTCGAGAAACTCTTTCAACCGCTGATGAGCACGACGCGCAAGACATACCCTCAATAATCATTTCAATCTTTTTTGTTTTTTGCTCCTCTACCAAGCCATAACCCGCGCTCTCAACAGCCTTTTTTAACTTTTCAAAATCAAGCTTTTGCCCGTCATAACGGACATTCAGCGTTTCGGTTGCAATGTTGACCTCGCTTAATTCCACGCCGTCAAGCTTCGCAGTAGACTTTTGAACATGAGCGGCGCAAGATGCACAGGTCATTCCTGTTACTGTATAGCTTTTTTCCACCATGTGATTTCCTCTTTTCTAATCAACAACCTTAATCGTTCCGGTTTGCATTCCCATCCAGCAGGAATAAGTGATCGTTCCGCTCTCGGTTGGTGTGAACTTAATTATATTATCTCCGGCTTTCAGATCTAACTGAAAGTTAAATTCAGAGATGATCAATGTTTTGTTGCAGCCGTTTATTTTGCTCGAATCAGCCTGTAGATTCCATACCACCGGCACGCCCTTCTTCACTGTGATATCCGGATATCCTCGCCCAGTCAAGGTGGAGGCTATATTCTGAACTCCGTTTTCATCAATGGCCGTTTCTGCCGTTGATGCAGCGGTTCCCGACACAGTCGCAGTAGGTAGTGAAGGTACGGAAACGCCTGATAGCGCAAGCCCTCTGCCTAGCATAATTATTCCGAGCACTGCAACCAGTACCGCGCTTATTTTCATCATATTTTTAGTAAATTTGCTTCCTAACATAGTGACAATCGCCCCCAATCCAAACATTAACGGTAGTGTACCAAGGCTGAAAAAGAACATTGAAAGTGCGCCGGCTATAAAGCTGCCTGTACCAAGAGCGTATAGCTGCATTGCCTGAAGTGGTCCGCAAGGCATAAGACCATTTAGAAGTCCTACGATAAACGGGCCTTTACCGCTTCCGGCTGAACCCGCTTTTTCACGAAATATCCGTGGGAGTCTAGGAGTAATCTTGTTCAACCACGGAAACAGACCGGTCATGCTGAGCCCCATGATGACCATGAATATGCCCGACAGAATAGCAATGAGCCCCCGTGCCCAACCGGAAAAGCTGACGACCGAGCCAAGTGTGCCAACTATGCCACCGATTATGGTATACGAGGTTACCCGTCCCAAGTTATAGAAAAGGCTTGGTTTCACTTTCGCCTTTGCTCCTATTGCAGTATCACTGCCACTGACGCACTGAGACATATTAATGCCCCCGCACATTGCTACGCAATGGAGCGAGGTCAGCAGTCCGACGACAAACAGAACGCCGTAACCCATAGCGGACGTGACTTCGGGTATGAAGTTGAAGCCCACCGTGTTATTGATGATTACGTAGAGCGCCAGAAGTGTTACTGCGACACCTATAAACTGAGCCACTGAAATAGGCTTATTACTGTCATTTGCAGGTTTTATCGTAATTTTGTCCTGAGCCTTTTCAATCGGATAACCGACCTTCTTCAGCGTTGCACGAATTTTCCCAAAGTTCATGTGCTCTGGGTCATAGACTGCCGTAAGCACATTTTTTGAAAAGCTCGCTTTGACTTCACTGATTCCGTCCAGTCTCTTGAGAGCCTCTTCAATCACGGCTTCACAGCCGGTACACGACATTCCGTGCACTTTATAGGTTTCTTTAATATAATTAGCCATGGCTTATCCTTTCAAAGAATGCAATTTGTGTACTCATTTCATAAAGTGCTATCGCTGCTCGTGCCTTCATTTCCATTACCTTCTATCAGTTTTCGTTTGCAGACTGATAATACAAAAACGAAGTGTAGATTTTATGAAGACTATTGAAAAAAGAAAAAGCCTATATACCGTCAGACTTCACTTCCGGCATATAAGCTTTCAAAGTTAACTAAATCTATTTCAGCGCAATAATCAAGGTATTACAACTTCGATTTATCACGTCAACAGCTGACATCACGACATTTTTGTTACGGTCAATTTTACATCTTTCACTTAATTTTGGGCATTGAATAATATGGGGCAGAGGTGCTGTATCATGTATAGAATTGAAATAGACTTGAAAAGGCGATTATTGAAATTATTTGATAATAATGTTCAGGTTAAAGAGTATCCGGTTGCCGTTGGAAAGCCATCCACTCCCACGCCTGAAGGTAATTGGAAAATAATAATGAAAGCGTTATGGGGGGAACAGTTTGGTGGTCATTTTATGAAACTAAATGTGCCCTCGGGCATTTACGGTATTCATGGAACCAACAAGCCCTGGTCCATTGGTCAGGCGGTATCTCATGGGTGTGTGAGAATGCACAGCGAAGACGCAGCAGAATTGTATAATACTATTCTGGTCGGTACTCCGGTACATATATACTGAGGTACTTCAGGTAGGGAATTAACAAAATACAGATGTCATATACAAGTGTTGGTTAAAGCAGCAAAAGCACTTATGAACGCAAAATATCACCTGCCACATTGACAGAACGAAGAACCCCCCTCGTTGCCAACTGTCGCAAATTTAGCGACAGTTGGCAACGAGGGGGGGCATTGAAAGGCAGATTAGCAACTATTACCTTGACCTTGGCGTTCCTGAGGCAGAAGAGACTCTGACTTCAAAAAGCAGCTCCCAATAATTTTAACACACGATTTAAAGCAACTTTATCAGCGCTTCCAGCTCTTCAGATAAAACTTTTGCAAGCTCAAAATTACTATCTTTTAGCGCCAATGCTATTTTCGTTTCAATTGAAATTTTCTTTTGTTCAAGTTCTAAATAGTCTCTATCAAAATGACTCGCATAAATCATCTTTCTAAATTTTCGCATACTTATTTTTCTAATCGTCTTGTTTTCAATCATCAAAACATAATCCATACAGTTTACTATGGAATGGAAATCATGAGAAATCATGAGAATCGCACCATTATAGTTTGTTATGGCTTCTTCCAGTGCAATTTGTGAATGAAGATCTAGATGACTTGTTGGTTCATCGAGAAGCAACAGGTTTGCTTTACCAGCAGAAACCTTCGCCAATTGAAGTATGTTTCTTTCTCCGCCGGATAAAGTTCCTATCTTTTGATTAATGGCTTCTGGGTCAAAACCATAGTTCGAAATATACGATTCAATCTCTTCTTTAGTTGTAAACCCAGCATCGGAGAACTCTTCAGCTATTGTATTTGCGTCGTTAAGCATTTCGCCTTGAAGCTGAGATAAATAAGCCACTTCAACGTCTTTATTTATCTCAATAGACGCATTATTATTTTCAAAAATCTCTCTGAGTAAAGTTGTTTTTCCAGCACCATTTGAACCGATAAGTGCTACTTTGTCAGTTGAACTAATCTCAAAGCTAACATTTTCAAGAAGCACATCATCAAAGGAAGCACTGTAATTGTTGACTTTTAAAACAATGGTTTCCTCGATTTTATTGTCTGTAACTAAACTAATATCCGGTTGTTTCATATCCACAAATGGTGCTATGACTCTACGTGCTTCTAATCTTTCTTGATATTTAACTCTGGCATATAGAGATTTTCCTCTTGCAGCGTCTGCATTGTTAGTTGCAATAAATCTTAGTTTGTCGATTAATATCTCGTTTCTCTCAATTTCTGCGGTATCAGCAATTGCGAGTTCCTGAAGTTCTATTTTGCGTTGAAGTAACGAGAAATTATACTCAATAAATCTTCCATCAAACTCTTGAAGCTGCATATTTTCAAGGTGAATAATTTTATTAAAGCAGTGATTCAAAAGATATCTGTTATGAGTAATAATTAGCATGATTCCCTTGTGCGAATTAATTAGATTTTTAAGGGCATTGAGGTTTTCAAAGTCTAAAAACACATCGGGTTCATCCATTATGATTAAGTCTGGACTGGTTAGCATTTCCTTTATTACTTGAATAAGTTTGAATTCTCCGCCACTAAGTTCAGATACTTTTAAATCTTTATGCTTGATGAGGTTTGCAAGATTTAGTTTCTTCAGAATTCTGCTCTCGAAATCATCTCCACCGATTGTATCAAATGCGTCTAAAGCCTGCTGATACTTTTCCAGCAAGGAATCAGTATCCGAAGAGGTCTCCATTTTTGCGCAAACAGATGTTATTTCATTTTGCAGCTTAATAAAGTCTTCTCCTATATATTCGAAAACCGTAATTTCTTTTGTTTTGTCCAGTTGAGAAAACTGACTTAGATACCCAATTCTGCAATTGGGGTCTATCTCCAATTTCCCATCGAACAAATATTTTTCTGGATTCATCAGCATATCTACCAGTGTACTTTTCCCACTACCGCTTGATCCGATAAAGGCGCAATGTTGACCATCTTCCAGTGTGAAAGAAATTTTGTTATATAGATCCTTTTGCGGAAATGAGTAGGATAAGTTTTCAACTTTTATCATAGATTACCTCTCTTTGTCACCAAAAAAGAGCTTATAAAAATAAGCTCTTAAATATATTATCATTCCAATCGTAATTTCACAATTGATTTATATATAGCAAAGACTTTCTTTTGAGTTTGCTTTGTTAGTATAACACATTATAAGAATAATTTCAATTTTATAATGCACGCAACAAGCAATCGCCAAGGGGCAATTGGGATAGGCATTTAAAAAGATACCCATGCCATGCTTTATTAGTTGTACGAGCACATCTTTCTGTGTTTTGAATATATATGAATAATGCAAATAGGAGGTCATATATGAATGAACACTATCCGTTCGTGAATCCGCCACTTCCGTATGCTTATGAAGCGCTCGAACCGTTTATCGATACAAAAACAATGCATTTACATCACGACCGGCATTTGCAAACATATGTGAATAATCTCAACAATACTCTAAAAGACTATTCAGAGCTGCAAAGCTGGCCGCTGGAGAAGCTGATCTATAACGCTTTCAGATTGCCGGAGGCAATTCAAAAATCAATAACAAATAATGGCGGTGGCGTTTACAATCATATCTTTTACTTTGATGGAATGACAAATTCCGAAACACGATTGCAGGCTGGAAATCTACATCCAGCAATCGTGAAAGACTTCGGGTCTGTCGAGCAGTTCTATAATGAATTCAAAAATCAGGCGCTGTCCGTATTCGGCTCAGGGTACGCGTGGTTAGTCGTGGACCAAAACGGGAAACTCAAAATCATGACATCAGCAAACCAGGATTCTCCCATCGCGCAAAACCTGTGTCCGATTGCGGCAATTGATGTTTGGGAGCACGCATATTACCTGAAGCATTATAATGAAAGGGCAGCCTACATTGACGATTGGTTCCATGTTGTAGATTGGGAACATGCTGACGAGCTTTATAAAAGATGCATCACACCTTATTAAACAAGCGATTCTACGCAAAAAACGTATTGAACGTTCTGAAGTTGAGCAAATCTAAATCTCTTTGGCACGGCGGTCTTCATCGACCGCTGTGCCAATAAATATAGCAAGACTGCGGTCAAGCTGTTTTCAACCGGCGGCGCCCACAATGTGCTGGAGAAAAGAAAAATTTAAATGTTTAATGGCACTTGTTATTTTGACACAATAATGGTATAATTACCCAGTGACATTGGCACAAACAATTATACTCTGCAACCACGCAATCCCGCCGTTTCTTTTCATGATACTGGCAGTGTGTGAGATTTGAAGCCCGCTCTGCCGTTTGGTAAAGCGGGCTTTTGTGCATGTGGAATAACTGCGCATTTGGCAATTATGCGAAGTTGGGTTTGCTTTTGGTTATAGCAAAACAGGACAGCCGATTATACAGCCGCCCTGTTCTCCATCCTTCATGATTCCATAGAAGGGGAAATTGAGGGCAAATTACTCAGATTGTTGCTCTCGCTGCCATCGGGAATAGATTTAAGATATTCGGTGTCGCCTCGATGAGCGATGCCCACACCTGTGATGCCGCCCTGACGCGCCAACTGCACGGCCTGAGCTTTTTCCATCACAGTGTTGTCCGAAAGACGATAACCAGCTACCTTACCCCTTTCTTTTACCAACCCGGTGATACTACGGGCGTTGGGGGCGGGTGACGGAATATTATCCAGTGTGTTCTGAGCCAGTATCTGTTGCTGTTGATTTTGCTCCACGTAGGTTCCTCCTTTACTGTTTTTATCAGTTTGTTCATCAAACAAAAAATTATCAACCTAAAGTGATGCTTCAAGTAATATTCCCTTAATTTCGCAGCGTATAGCTGTATATCTTTTGTATCGAGCACATAATGTTTACACTGTGCGAAAAAAACATTTTCTTTACGGAGAAGTGATATGAAGAAAAAATTACTAAATGCGATAGTTTCTGTTTTTGTAGCTCTATTCGTCTCGATAGGGATTTACAGTTTGGAATTCAATGTTGCTTACAACGAACAATCCCTAACCCGTTCAACGAAAGAATACATTCACAGGTTTGATGAGGGAAAACAATTTGACCCCCAATTCGTAGAAGCCACATCTATAGGGAACCAAATAATTGTTGTTTTTGAAGACAATCAATATAACGGTTTTATGGGAGGAGTCGTTTTTCAACGCGGAATAACAGGCTATCTTCGCCCTATAAAGGCACAATTTAGCGTTGGACCTGTAATCGGGAATATTAGTACAAGTAAAAATATTGGGAAAAACATAGTGGTCTATACGGCATTTTATTCCACAAACTGTCCATCTGAAATATCAGGCTTGAAAATCTCAGGAAACATATATTCTGATATAGAGCAACAATATGTTGAAAATAGTTCTGTGCAATACGATATTACGGCATCTCCATTTATTACACTATGCAGGATAGAAGGTTATGGCAAAACGACCTTGCTTGACGATGATGGTAATGAACTTCCAAGCGATGATTATTTGACCGTAAATCAAAATTATCCAAGCCCGAGCATTGAAACTGCTGAACTAAATCTCATCAATTACATATGCGGTCTTGTCCTTTTGGGTGGTATTGCAATTGCTATATCGTTTCTCAAGAAGAAAAAGTCATAGTTTGCGCCACATACAACTGGCATTGTGAGAATAACGGGAAAACTGGTTAACTGTCAGAACTGCGTTTAATCCATGCTACGGTAGTAGATGCTGAGCATTTTTATTAGGTGATGTTATGATTAGAACTGAATTCGGAATCATTGAACAAATTGACCCCGCAAAAGACTATTCGAAATATGAGCCCGAAAAATATGGCTGTGTGGCAATTGACGATGATATTTATATCAACGATTGGTGGGAGCAATTGACACAAATAAACACTTATTTTCATTGTTTATCAAGACCTGCAAATGCTCTTGCGCGATGGGGTGTAACTCTAATACCACCGGAATCCTTGCCAGCATTACTAAAAATCGTTCAAGGGGATAAGCGTCTCTATTTGGATAAAAACATAAGCGATTTGGCCAAAAAAATACAAAAAGCGATTCAAGAACAGAAGTATATGATTCATTTCGGAGTATGAAAAAGCTCGGCAGTTTGGCAGCAAATGCGAGTTGCTCATTATAATAATATAAAGATGCTAATTACAGTGTTCCGCATAACAAACAACAGCGGGAATAACAAAAAACTATTATGTAATTGATTGGAGGATACCTCGCTTGAGTGAACTTGATAATATTGAATCTCAGCAAGTACATATCGCGCAATCAGTCGAAATTGCTTCGGTGGAAGATGTACCAGGCGGAGCGAACACTTGGGGCACGCCAATAGGATTAATTGCGTGGGGGCTGTTGCTTACATCCATTAAAATCAACCACTTGTATCTGCAGTATATCCTGCCAACAATAGGCGTCCTGCTTTTTTATTACGGCTCGCGCAGCCTGCGTCGTGAGAACAAGTGGTTTCGGGCAACATGGATATTTGCCATAATAATGATGGCCCGCAATGTTATAAACCTTGTAATCTCCTCAACCCCGCTGAGCAAAGCCGAGCCTGATTTAACCATATTTGCTATTGTCTATTTAATATTTCAGCTTGCAGTGCTCCTGACGCTTAAAAAAGCTCTGCAAACCGCGTTTAATAAGTTCGGGCACCAGTCGAGACGAAATCCGCTTTCTTGGGCTTGCGTATGGACGATTATTGTGCTTATTCTAGCACTATCTGCATCTTCATTCAGTCTGATTGGTTTATTTTTATTGATCTGGGATATCGCAATATATGTTTCCCTGTACCGCATCGGACCAGAGCTAGACGAGGTCGGATATCATATTCCGGAACCGCCGATTAAGATGAACAATGTCACTTTTTCGAGCGCGTATATCCTCCTTCTTGCGGCCGCTGTGTGTATATGCTGCGTTTATTCCAACCATCTTCAGCTGGAATCGATTGAATATCAGCAGCCGGAAATGACGGAAACCCGAGCGCGATTGATTGACATGGGTTTTCCCGCGGAAATCCAGAAAGACCTGACCGATGAGGATATTTCGGTTTTGGAAAACGCAGTAAAAATCAGTGTGTCGGGTGATGCTTTTTTATTCAATTCTGCCGTTCAGCAAAGGCAGCTTCCTCTGAACCAAGCATCAGAATCATATTTATTCTATAATAAACGCCTGGACGCCGTCACTATATATATTGAGCTGCCTTACAAAGAATTGTATGTCCTCCACCATTTTAGCTGGTATGACGGAACGCCGTATTGGCAGGATGGCTTTGGCATTTGGGCAGGCACCGGACGTGAAATCCTAAACCTGAAAGACAGCGGGTTGCTGTACGAAAAGGATGGAGCTACATATAAAGCGCCTGTTCCACGTTTACAAAACGGTAATATTACTACCTCAAGTGAATTTTTTGGCACTCAGCAATCCAATCAGATAGCTGGAGCAATAAGCTTCCCGTTTGATTCACAGAATCAACGGGGATACGTTTTATACAGCATAACACTCCCCAGTGAGCAAACCGCAACCTGTGCAGCCATTTCCTATGCACATATGAATAGCCCAATTAATTTGCCCTATACATTTACCGAGGAAAAAGCGCTGAACGGAGGAACTTTCGGCAATTTCATGCGGCAGAGTTATTCAAATTATGAATTTGGAGCCGATTCGCCAACGTAATGTTTGGTGATAAGCGAAATTACTAATTATCAGGAGGAAGACATGTATTCGGAAATAAATGAAAAGATGGAAATATTAAGACAGGGGATAGCCCGTCTTAAAAAAATTGATTCAATGACAACCCAGCTTGAGTCCGAGTTGGGCTCTTTACGAGAAAAAGAAAAAGAGCTAAGGGCAATCCTTGAAGAAGAAAATCTAGACGTTGAAAAACTTGAGAACAAGAGCATTGCATCTGTTTTCTATTCGATAGTCGGAAGTTTGGATAAACATATAGCAAATGAGCAGAGAGAGGCGCTGGCCGCAAAGCTCATACATGATCAGGCCTTAAGGGATAAAGAAGATGTCGAATATCGGCTTTCAAATCTGTCCTCAGAGCGTCGGAAATATACGGACTACCAGGCTGAATTTGGACAGCTACTGGAACGAAAAAAAGAAATGCTTATGCGGGAAAATGCGAAAGTGGCTGAAAATATACTTGCGATTATGGAAAAAATCGGTGCTCTAAAAATCAGAATGAAAGAAACGGGCGAAGCTATTTCTGCGGGAAACAAAGTCATAGACAGTCTTGACAGTGTACTCAGGAGCCTTAGCAGGGCGGAAAGCTGGGGAACATGGGATATGTTTGGGGGCGGACTTCTGACCGATCTGGAAAAGCACTCAAACATTGATGATGCCAGATATAAAATAGATAAAACGCAGCAGTTGATTAGGAGCTTTCATACTGAACTTGCCGATGTGCAGATTAGTACTAATTTCAAAATCAATATTGACGGATTTTCAAAATTTGCAGACTTTTTCTTTGATGGCCTATTTGCAGATATTAATATGCAGGGAATGATCAACAACTCACAGAATAGCGTTCAGCAAGTGAAGGATCAGGTTGCTAGCGTAATAGACAGGCTTAAAAACATGAACTCATCAGATAGCACGAGAATCGACGAATTGGCCGCTGAGATAACTACAATTATTGCGAAAGCATAACAGTTCTATTGAAGCTTTTCAAAGAGGTGCAAAGTTTATTTGCGTGACAGTTTACAAACTATTAAATACGATTATGTTAAGGTGATTACATGATTTCAGTGTCTCAAAACATTGAAGCAATACGGCTTCAGAGAAACCTTACGCAGGAATACGTGGCTGATAAATTAAGTGTGACAGAACAAACTGTTTCAGACTGGGAAAGCGGAGAATCCGAACCCGATATAGATACGTTAGTCAAAATCTCTGAATTATTGAACACAGCGATAACAACGCTGATTTACGGACTCCCCAATCCTGCCCTTCAGAAAAAAGAGAAAAGGAATCTTCTATTTGCGGTCGGCATCTTGATAATACTTGGAGTATCTTTCTATTTCTTAAGCCCGATTGCCACCAAAATGAGGGCAACAGACTTTATTTCCGGTCCCTGGATGCTTATACAGCTATGCTTGCTGCCAATCATCTGGCTTGTGTTTGGGTGGGCAATTATGCAGACTTTAGGGATTATGGGCGTTGCAAAGCAATCTGAGTCAAGATTCTCCAAGGCTATTCATGTTGCTTCATGGATTGTTGTATTGTTATATGCAGCGCTTATGTTGCCATTTCTAATTGAAACAATAAAGTGCATGATTCAAGCGCTACAATATCAGCAGAACCCCGCTCTCTTCCCAGATGGCTTTCATTATGCTTATAATATTCCGCTTTTCTTACAAAAGATTGAGATGACAATAATGAATACCGTCTTCAAACATTCCATGATATTTATTGTTCCAAGCATGATATTTTGGCTCAGCAAACCGATGAAGAAGAAGCCCTAATACAGCCGGCTGTGTGTTGTCTGTGTTGGCGTTTTCCTCGGGTTGTGGATGATATTTAAACCGATGAAACTGCTTGCTTTCCATTATGTTTAACCCCTGCCAGCTGGCGACACATTATTTAATTTGCATATATGTGTACAAAATCAAGATAATTATTGCCACGCCCTCTTGACAGGCTAGTGAATGCTAGCTATACTAGCAGTAGCTAGTGGACACTAGCTACTGCTGCAAGGGGGCACCTATTATGGAGGCTACATTCAATCTTGAATCATACTTAACCGACGGCGTAGAAAATATCGTATCTGGTATTCTGAAAACAATTTGGCACAACCCAAAAGAAAGCTACTTTATGGCGCAGTATGTCGCACAGAGCAGACGGGCCAGTAAACTGCGCGAGAAGGCGAAAAAAGACGGGCAGCACATTCCGCCTTTCCTGATTGCAAGCATCACTACGCAATGCAATCTACACTGTAACGGCTGTTATGCTAGAGCCAATCACAGTTGCTATGATCAGGAGCCGGACGGAAATGCCCCGCAGCTTCTGCGCGCAGAACAATGGGAGAACATTTTTAAGCAGGCATCCGATTTGGGCATCGGCTTTATACTTCTGGCTGGTGGCGAGCCCTTTGTTCGGCAAGACGTTCTAATGGCTGCCGGAGGATACAAGAACATTCTTTTTCCGATTTTCACAAACGGAACAATGATTAACTCAAAATATCTTGATTTGCTGGATGAGAAACGAAATCTAATTCCGATTGTAAGTATTGAGGGGAAGCAGGAAACAACGGATGCCAGGCGCGGCGCCGGGGTCTATCATAGAGTGCACTCAACCATGCAGGAACTACATAAAAGAGGACTGCTGTTTGGCGCTTCAGTCACAGTGACGAGCGAGAACATGGACGAAGTTTTGTCTGATTCTTTTATCGACGAATTAAGTAAAAGCGGCTGCAGAGCCATTATCTATGTTGAATACGTCCCCATTGACCATCAAACCATTGGTATGGCTCTGGATGATGCAACAAGATTCCGGATGATACAGAGGCTTGATTTCGCAAGAACCCTTCACTCGAATATGTTAATGGTTTCTTTCCCGGGTGATGAAAAAAGTTCCGGAGGATGTTTGGCTGCAGGAAGAGGATTTTTTCATATCAACGCCTTTGGGGGCGCAGAACCCTGCCCATTTTCGCCATATTCGGATATCAGCGTAGCTGATACATCTTTAGTGGATGCTATGCAATCACCCCTGTTTAAAAAGCTACAACAGGGCAATCTGATGCAGGAGCACACCGGCGGTTGTGTCCTCTTTGCTCAGGAGGAGCAGATAAAGCAGCTCTTGGAGGAGCCGACATGACTACAAAAGAAAAAATCGCCAATGAAGCCCTGACTCTTTTTTCTGAGGAAGGCTATAAGGGTACTAGTGTTAAGAACATCGCGGATGCGGTAGGAATTAAGGACAGTTCTTTGTATAAGCATTTCAAAAGCAAAAAAGAGATATTTGATACCATCGTGGAAGAAATGCAGAATCGAATGTCCGGCTTGTCCAATAAAGTTGGACTACCGTCAGGGCAAAACTGTGAGACAGAAGCAAAAGCTTATGGTGAATTGGCTGTTGATGGTCTCCGCACCCTTAGCAGACAGATTTTCCTGTTTTATCTGAAAGACGACTACATATCCCGGTTTTGGAAGATGGCGGTAACGGAACAGTACCGTTCTCCCGAAATCTATGCCGTTTACCACAAAATCTTTTTGGAAGATAGCATTGCTTATCAGTCAAACCTGTTTAGTGAAATGGTCCGACAGGGGTATCTTCATCCAGATGACCCCGAAATTATGGCTATGAACTTTTATTCTCCTATTTTCTTTCTGCTCAGCAAATACATGGGAAATCCCGGAGGGGAAGCCGCTGCGCTGATTGTGCTTGATAAGCAGATTACGGAGTTTTACAGAACATATCGAAGCTAAGACAGGTATAGCAGCCTTGCATTTTGCTGGGGCGGATACGCAAAGGGGTAGGCTGATGCTTGTGTTGGTGAACGGTGTCAGATATCTCCACCGGCTCGGTGCATAACAATAGCAGCAACAGCACCGACAACAGATTGATTATAAACCCGGTCAAAGCCCTTGAACTGCGAGCTTTGCATGATGGTACACGGGAATATTGGAGCATATACCGACGCAGCAGATAAGGCAATTAACGGTGAAGATATAACTGAGATTTCATTTGCAGACGTTCAGAATATAACCGCGTGGAACGACAAACAGGTCGATTTTCTTTGTACTGGCTTTGGGATTGGCCCTGATACAAGATATTACGGCTTTTATTATTCGGTTGACAATGTTCCACGCACATTTCAGGGTGTAGAAGTTGCTTTTACTGAATATGAGAACGGCTTGAAGTGGGAAGAGGATAACGGAGATAACTGGTGCTATATTGAAAAAATCTTTGACAAATGGTACTATTTCGAAACGCATTTCTAATGCGGGTTATAGCAAAACAAGCAACGCAGGGGTTAATATGAGCTGCATATTATGTTTTGTAACTACCAAAGGATAAAAATGAATGCAGGTGATGTAGGCTATTTCGGTAAATAGAATTAATACGCAGTTTTACTAGAAAAGAACATAGAATTGGTGTGCATAGTCCTCCACATATCCAACTTTCAGAGGCTAAAAAAACATTTTTTGAATGTTAACATTACCTATTGCCGTGAGTTCTTTTTCAAGATTTTCTACTTTAGAATCTGTGTTGTCAACGAATTCTAAAATAATGATACCAGACGAATCTGATGCTGTTTCGTGAAGACCGAGGCGAGTTTGAATAATATTACCGTATTTTGATATTATACTTTGAAAATCAGTTGAATCTTCGGTTCTTTCAAGAAGTTGGATTCCCATAACGACCTTTGACATAATTATTATTACTCCTGTTCAGCAAGATGAGCGTAGTATGTCACAATTATTGAGAATATAAGCAGTCCGGTGGCTTACACTCCCATAACATTAAATTTGAGCTATGCCTTTTCCATATACCCTACACCAAAAAATAAGTCTATAAAACTGGAGGCATCTCATGAAAAAGCAAGTAATATTTGTGATTTTAGAACAATATGCAGACTGGGAATATTCTTTTTTAGCAACTGCATTACAGGATAGAATTAAGGACAAAACGTCTCCCTATGAAGTTAAAACGCTATCATTAAGCTGTAGTCCCGTTAAATCTATTGGTGGCTTTACAACAATTCCCGATTACAGCGTAGATAATTGCCCTGCTGATTTTGCAGGGATTGTCTTAATCGGGGGCAAGTCGTGGCGAACGGATGAAGCAAAGAGAATAGCGCCTATCGTCAAGCTTGCATACGAGAATGGTAAAACTATTGGTGCAATTTGCGATGCTACGGTGTTCCTTGGCATTAATGGTTTGCTGAATGAGAAAAGCCATACAAGCAATACTCTTGAGGATTTACAGGAAGCCACCAAAGAGAACTATACAAACAGTAAAAAATATATTCATGAACAAGCCGTAAGAGATTCCAACCTCATTACTGCCAACGGCTCGGGATATTTGGAATTCACCAGAGAGGTGCTACTTGCACTAGACGCTTATCCTGCTGATTATATTGAGGGCAATTTTCAGTTCTTTAAGCATGGCTATATCGAAATGTTGAAAACAATGAACTGATGGAAAATACGCAGTATTAATGTTTTTGAACGAGCCATAAAACTATGTGTAGTTTAATGTTTGACACAAACGCAAGTTTGAATTTGAGGTTATCTGAATGAAAAAGACATTTGCCGAAATAAAAGAAAAACTAAAGAATGGCGGCTTATCAAAAGTCCCCGACAAAAACGGATACTACATTGTTTATAAGCCGGAGAATTTTGAAATTATACTAAAACCCGAAACAGACGCTGTTGAAAGCTATGTTAAGCAGGGTGAAACAATCAACTTGGTTTATTCAATGGAAATACTTCAGGCCAAGCTTGAGGCTGTAACGAGCATTCAAGACAAGGAGTTTAAGGACATCTTATATATAGGCAAAGCAGAAGGCAAAAATGGTTTACGACAAAGAATTACTCAATTTGTAGCGTATGGTTATAGAGACGGCAACAATCATCGGGGTGGTCGAGCTATATGGCAAATTGAAAACAACAAATCATTGTTGCTGGACTATTTTGTTTGCGAAAACGCCGAAGCAAAGGAAAGAGAACTTCTTAATGAGTTCAAACAGAAATATAATACTTACCCATTTGCAAACTGGCAAATATGAGTATCAAAGCTCATAAACTTATTGAGGCTTCGTGATGAATGCACCTAAATCTTTATGGGACTAAGAAGATAAGATAACAGAGGGCATCCTGATTTCAATATTCAGGATGCCCTCTGTTATCTTGCAAAGACGTGCCCAGGCGGTTCACTATGGGTGATATGCTAATAATCAGCATGACATCAGGAACGTTATTGCAAGAAACACTTGACAAACACTTCAAATCATAGTAGCCTTTCCGCTATAACGAATTAAATCCGCTATAGCGCCATGGAGGTGTGTATGATTTCAGCAAGCGAAACTATAAGTAGAAATATAAAAAGAGTTCGGCAAGAAAGAAACCTTACATTGGATGATTTAGCCATCTTAACTGGAGTCAGCAAAAGTATGCTGAGTGAAATTGAACGTTGCACAAAAAGTCCTACCATATCCGTGCTCGAAAAAATATGTGATGGGATTAATGTTCCACTCGCTCAACTTACGCATACACAGACGCCTCAATTATCTATTGCAACTAATGATACCGTTAAACACTATTCTGCCTGGGATGGATTTGAACTATTTGTCTTATTTGAATTCGACCCAAATAAAAAGTTTGAAATATTTCGTCATGTAATTTCTCCCCATTCTGAACACGTATCCGAGTGCCATGAAGCCGGCATAAGAGAATACATTATCTGTACAAAGGGTGTCTTTAGCTTGCAAGTCGGAGACGAATCGTTTCATTTGCAAGAAGGCGAGGCCATACAGTTTCTTGCAAATTACCAGCATAAATATTTGAACACAACTAATGAAGAAGTAAATATTGTTATGCTTCAATTTCATGAATAGAAAGACGTATTCCACCATGATGAATAACTATGTGAAAAGAACATTTAGATTGATATTGGGACTGTTTTTATATGCACTCGGCATTTTTTTGGGCATACAGGCTAACATTGGCCTAGCCCCTTGGGACGCATTCAGTATGGGTGGATCCTATCTGACTCATATATCATATGGAAATGTCGTTGTTATTACTGGATTTATAATCATTGCGATTGATTATGTGTTGAAAGAAAAAATTGGGTTCGGTACAATTCTCAATGCAATACTGATAGGAAAGTTTGTGGATCTGATTCAGTTTTTCAATCTTATTCCCACAATGTCCAATTTTTGGCTTGGCATACTAATGCTCTTACTTGGACAAGTTGTTATCTGTTTTGCAAGCTATTTTTATATCGGCGCCGCCCTCGGGTGTGGACCCCGTGATGCACTCATGGTTGCACTGGGAAAGCGAATGCCCAAAGTACCCATAGGTGCAATACGAGGCTTAATAGAAGGCACCGTTCTTTTTGTTGGATGGCTGTTAGGTGCAAAGGTTGGCATAGGGACAGTTATATCTGTATTTGGTATTGGGCTAATTTTACAGCTCACCTTTAAATTACTACGCTTTGATGTAAAAAACATTAAGCACGAGAGCATATCTGATACGGTAAAAGAAATGTCATCGCAAAACTCGAAGGTGAATGACGCTAACGCTCAAGATTAAACTGTTGCCGGCATCTTTGCAGGAACATTAATTTTAGTAAAAAACTTGAGTTTGTCATCGCAAACTGCCTTCAGGGTAGCCATAGGCCCCTGGAAAAATGGCGGAAGGTATTAGTTGGAGACTAAACATTAAAGTGCCGTTCAATCTCATGCAGTATATTCTTTCCTTCGAACAGGATCAATGAGGAGATAGTCAGAATGCTCATTGCGGTGCAGATGAGCGATGGTATGACGATATGAACATTGCCGGTTAAAAAGAGTATATAAGGGATAATCCCAAACGCAATATCCACAGTCAGATACACTATATAATCCCCGGCGGGCATTTTCATAACTCTGGAAGTTACAGCAAGCGCAAGCATGGCAATGATGCAGGCGATTGGAAAGGCATAGTTTAACGACCATCCATTCCATCCAGTGAGCAAGTCCCATAATATGCTGAAGACAGATATTAGCAGGGCTTGACTTGTGATCGTTTTCGGTAGATTGTCTTTTTTCCTAATTGCATGCGCCACAATGATCCAGAAGCTGAAGAGACCGAACAACACATAAACGGACCAAATATCGCTCTCTGAAAGAATGAGATTGACGGCGATGCAGATGACGCCTGTTGCAATAGTCAAGAAAATTAACAGCTTAAAATACAGCTCGAATTGTTTATATATTGTTGGAACCGCAGGGTAGAGCTCTTCCTCATCGGCACCCGAAAGCCTGTTCTGGCACAAAGGGCAAATTGTCTCATTTCCCCGCACGCTCACCTTGCACTTATCGCAGTATTTCATGGCATCTCCTCCGAATCCCCAGCATGATTTGTAGTAATCTCAATCTCCGCTCCAAGCTCCGCCAACGAGCGAAAGAACCGCCTCTGTATTTCAGAACTCATGAAGCAAGATGAAAAGCTGATACTTAATCGGCTTTGGAACGAACATATGCAGGCCTGAAGCTGGTTTGTTCCAGAGTATACATCGACGGAGCGGATGAAGGACTCCAGTTCATTTGGCATGGAAACGATTCCGATGTTGGAAAACCCAGCCGTATGATAACGCTCAGAATAATTGTACGCCGTCTTCATCAAAAGGTCCTTAAGGAAAAGCGGAGTAATACGCGCAAAAAAGTTATGCTCCAGTGCAGAATGAGCATCCATGCCCTTTTTAAGACTAGCCTTAGTCAGACCCTCATTGAAATCTTCCCTGACTTTTGCGATGATATCATCAAAGGTTCCGCTACGTTCCCAGAAGTTGTATTCAATTGTCAGAAGGCTAAAAAAATTGCGGGCCGAGACCGATGGGAAATGGTTGCGAAGATTGACAGGAACACTTAAGACAATCGACTTTTTCGTTGTTCTGACGGGTACTGTTTCGCTGATGGCTTTCATAAGGCTTGCACACAGGAACACTGTTAGGGTGGTATGATAACTGTGGGCAGCCTCCAATAGCGTCCTGGTGTCAATAAGACCTGTGATAATCTTAAGTCTGTCCTCCGGATATTTTCTACCGTGCAGTAAACAAGCGGCTTTTCGGCGTTGCCTTTTGACTTTTGATGTACCGGTGTAGTATCGGTTGAAACTGTCGTCGTTCATCTGCTCTGCCGACGCATCATATAATAGTCGCTGCTCGTTCAGGCTATGGCTGTGAAAAAGATATTTGGTAATCAGCGTCTGTAAAAAACTAAATGCCCCCGTTCCATCGGTCAGCACATGAGACATCTCAAGATTCACTCGGTTTTTAAAATAGCTAACGTCAAAAAGCAGCTCTTTTCGGTTGCGATTGTAAATAGGTCCACAGGGCAGCCTGTTCTCCTCGTGGACGATGGGTAGCATCGACGTGCTTTCAAGATAATACCAGAACAAACCCCGTTTTAGGACGGACTGGTAGACTTGGAATATCTGGATTGTTTCGTTGAGCGCGGTTTGAAGAGTTTGTGGCTCGATACTTTCGTACAGTTCGCAGGATATCCGGAAAACCTGCCTGTTTGCTCCGCTCGCAGCAACAGGGTAGATGAGGGCAACATTATCAAGTTTGTTCCAATTGCTAGCCGTTTTCAATCACCTCTTCAAGAAATTCGTTTATCAACTTATAGCACCGCCTGACATGCTTGAACGGCAAGGGCAGTAAAAAAAATCCATGCAGGGCATCTTTCATTCTATAACAGATTACATTGTTCCCATATTCTGAAAGCTTTTTTCCATACGCCTCGCCCTCGTCGCGCAATGGGTCGTGCTCTGCCGTTATAAGTAGGGTCTTTGGCTGGTGTTTAAGACTGTCCGACAGCAACGGCGCAAAATACGGATTATTTATTTCGTCTTTATCCTGAAGATATAATCCTGGTAATCGCACAATCTTTTCGATGTAAGCAGAAAGTCGGTACCTTTTTCTATAACTGAGGGAAATGGGGACGCTAGGCTGTGGTCGTTATAGGTTGACGGATAGAGTAGGATTTGACGTTTGACACGGAATTCCCCGCGATTCGCAGCCATTAGGCTAACCGCCGCGGCAAGGTTCCCGCCAGCACTGTCGCCCATTAGAACAATCCTATCTCCGGCCGTTTCTGGTTGGGTTGTGTGGATGAAAAGCTCCCGCGCAACCTTATAACAATCCTCTAGCGCGCAAGGGAAGGGATGTTCGGGGGCGAGACGGTAATCCACCGACAAGACCCTCCGCCCTGTATGCTTGGATAATTCGGCACACGACTTTGTATAAGTTTCGATATTTCCCGATACCCATCCTCCACCATGAAAAAAAAAATGATTTCCTGTGACCGTAATTGCTTGGGCGAAAAAAGCCTTACAGGCAGCTTGTAACCGTCCACTGCAATATCTTCATCCCATTTTTCATAGAATTGCTTAGGAACGTGGTGGATGATATTTTCAAGCATCCTGTCGACACGATAATTCTTTTTCACGTCAATTTCCGCGCAGGAAAGAGCCTTAAGCACTGTCAACATGATTTTATTGAATGACATAGTATCGACATCCCCAATCTTTCCTAATACTTGGGCGAAAAGCCCTGCTGGATACATATTTATGCCCATGCTCAGTCAACAAGGTGTTGTAAAAACCACTGAAAAGCTTTTCCGGAAAACGAACGCCACAAAAAGTATTTTTTACTATTATATCACGTTCCAACAACGTTTTTCAGTTTAGGAAGGTTGCCGAGGTAACAGCTTGTAATAATACGACCTTTTCAACTAAATATTGTTCGATGAAAATATCGCATGGCCGCAATTCCCCCGAATTTAAGAGGGTTGCAACAACACTCCAGTATCATTGCATTTATCCAAATTTTTACTGCAACGTTCCAACACATAGTAACTGCGTCCTGTTTATGGGCGCTACTTTTTGATGTGTTGCTTATCATCACCGCACCATTTTTTCAGTGCCGAAATAAAAAAGATACGACTTTCTGCCTATTAATTAATATCATTACAACTCAATATTTACGTATTACAAAAAATTTCTGGATAAATGAGGCATTTTCTTCTTTTCATTCTTAGCTATGTAGACTATAATTAAGAATAAGTGTATTTAAGATTTAGACATTATCCGCAAACTCAGGCATTTCAAAAACGTATATAGGTAAAAATTGGAGGAACACATATGGCAGCAAGACAAAATCTAATCGAGCTCTGCGAAAAAATGGCTCACGGCCACTATGAGATCAACGAAGATTGTGCGGAATACAAGACTTTTGAAAAATGGATGACGGATGAACAGATAAAGATTCTCATGGCGATGGATCTTCTGACTCCGGCTCTCCCGGCGTCCGTTGCATACGACATTGGCGAACCTGAGGACAAAGTCCTGGAAATGCTTCGCGAAATGGCGGAATTTGGCGTTGTACAAAGGATTGAAAAGGGCGGCATGGAGCTTTATGTGCTTCTGGTTTATGCTCCCGGTGCCTTTGAATTTATGCTCGTTAACGATGAATTCTGCATGGAGCATCCCGAAGTGCCGGAATCTTTCGCCGGTCACGCGACAACCAGCTATGCAAACGTTATACACAATGTCCCTATGGGTGCAGGTGTCATGCGCGCTATCCCCGTGGAAAAGGCTATCCCTGCTGATACGGAGCAGGTGACAAGTGACCGCCTGAGCACCTACATCGAAGCAAACAAGAATCATATCGCTATTCTCCCCTGCCAGTGCCGCCGCGTTCGCCGCTACATGGATGAAGGCGCCGGCGACCTTGAAGGTGGTGCAGATCTCGAAACAGGTATGTGTATGTTCCTGGGCTTCGGCGCCGATATGTTCATTGCCAATGGCCGCGGCAAGCAGATCACCAAGGATGAGGCCTATGAAAAGCTTGCTTACTTTGAAAAAATTGGCTGTGTTCACCAGATAACCACCCTGCAGCCTGGCAAATCGGTGGCTATATGCAACTGTATGCCCGGTACCTGTCTGGCGCTTGGTGCAACTCAGTACTTCAACACCCCTGACGCTTCTCGCAGCAACTATGAGGCCGAAGTCGACAAGGAAGCCTGCGTCGCCTGCGGACAGTGCGTTGAATACTGCCCGAACAACGCTCTTAAGCTTGGACAGAAGCTATGCACGGAAAGCCCCATCGAATACAAATTTGCGGACCTGCCCAGAGACACCGAGTGGGGTCCGGAAAAGTGGAACCCAAATTACCGCGACAACCGCGAAAATGTCGTCCCCACAGGCACCGCACCTTGCAAGACTGCCTGCCCGGCTCATATAGCCGTTCAGGGATACATAAAACTTGCCTCTCAGG